>NZ_JBVJJY010000016.1:0-191725 GCF_055585785.1 Kitasatospora sp. NPDC053308
ATGACCAGCCGCTTGACCGCCAACCCGGACAGAACCGGGCAATACCTCCGCCCGAAACCGCCCGCGGCAGCCTAAATCGGTATCGAACACCCTCTCAGGGGGTGTCGAATTCGCCGGTGCGGACGGCGGTGACGAAGGACTGCCAGGCGGCGGAGGAGAAGACGAGGGCCGGGCCGGAGGGGTCCTTGGAGTCGCGTACGGGCATCACGCCGGCGAAGCCGTCGGCGACCTCGATGCAGGCGGCGCCACCACTGCCGCTGTGTGAACTCTTCCGCCACAGCGCGTCGGTCAGGTCGACATCCACTCCAGGTCTCTCCTTACCGCACGGATGAAAGCCAGCGATTGGGTCCGGCCCGGGGCCTCGACCGCAAGGCGATCGTAGCTCTTGTTCAGCGCGGCAACCGACTTGGTATCGCGATCGATGTACCCGCGCTGCTCGATCTCGCCGTATGCCAGAACTTTGCGGTTCGGCATGGTAAGGAGGTGCACCATGTGCGTGAATGGTCGGCTCTCGCCGAGGGAGAACGGAACGACCTGAATGACGACTTCGGGTCGGTCCGCCAGCTCCTCAAGGCGGAGCAGTTGCTCAACCATGGCGTCGCGGCCGCCAACGACCCGCCTGAGACAGCTCTCGTCCAGGACCAGGTGAACGAGCGGAGGATGTGCCCGCTCCATGATCGCCTGCCTGGCGAGCCGGAACGCGATGCGTTCCTCGGCTAGTTTCTCGGTCGCACAGCCCTGCCTGACGGCGGCCATCTCGATCGCGGTCGCGTATGCCTGGGTCTGCACCAGCCCCGGGATGATGTTGATTTCGAAGATTCTGACCTGTTCTGCGAGCGCCTCGTACCGCGCGTACTCCGGGAAGCCCTCCAGGATTGCCGCGTTCTTCAGCTGATACCACATCAGTAGCAGCGTGCCGCCCGTGTCGAGCGCGGCGTCGGCGAGTTCGGCGAGCTTTCGACTCGGCGGCCGGTGCGCAAGTTCGACGTACGACAGGTGCGAGGGGGAGCACTCCAGGAGCGGGGCCAGGTCGTCCAGCAACATGCCTCTGGCCTCGCGGAACTTACGGAGTTGGATCCCGAACGGCGCCCAGGGGCTGGATTCCGGGTCGATGGTCTTCTTGTTCATGGCAGTCCCTCAAGTTCCAGCGGGCCCGTAGGCAACTCGCATGCCGCTTCCGATCGTAGGCGACGCTGCGCCACCATGTGCACCGAACGTGAAACTCCGATCGCAGAGGGTTCCCTACCTATGTCCGATGACGAGGCGCGCCGCCTCCACGGCTACGGGGTGCGGTTCGACCCCGAGGTCCAGCGCTACCGGGTCCGCAACGAGATCACCGGTGAGTGGCTGCGCAGCGGCACCGACGGTGAACTGGCCTCGTTCACCTTCTTCTCCGACGCGTACAGCGCCTGGAAGGTCTTCGAGGTCCACCCGCGCCCGGGGGAGCAGCCGCGATGACCTCCGCGCTGTCCCGTGCGACCGCCGAGCAGCGGCGGCAGGCCGCCTCGGTGCTGGACGACCTGACGACCGTCCTCGCCCTGGGCGGGGTCACGTTGCCCTCGATCGGCGTGGATTGGGAGTACGGGCGGATCACGGGCAACTACCTGGTCGACCTCGGCTCGGCCCGGCCGCTCGATCTCCTGCGGGTCGTCGACCTGCTCCGTAAGGGCCTGCGCTACGAGCGCCTGACCCATGACGACTGAACTCCACGCCCTGGCCCGGCTGTTGTGGTTGGGCTTCTTCTCCGCCGTGCTTCTCCTCGCTCTCAGAAAGTGAACCCCGCCCCCATGCGCGACCCCCGTCTCCTCGCCAAGCCGCCGGTGTGCCGGCTGGGCTGTCTCGCCCTCGTCCGCAACCGGCACGGGGACGTCCTGCTCGTGGACCCGGACTACATGGACGGCCTGCTGCTCCCGGGCGGCGCCGCCAAGCCCAACGAGCCCCCGCACCTCGCCGCCGCCCGCCACCTGCACGCGAGCACCGGCCTCAACTTGCGGATGACCGCCTACTCGGCCGTGGACTTCACCCCCGCCGACCGCTACCTGGAGCGCGTCAACCTGGTCTTCCACGCCGGCACCGTCCGCGACGAGACCCCCCTGACCGTCCCGCCGCGGAAGGTCAGCGGCCTGCTCGGTGCCCGCTTCGTCCCCACCCACGACATCCCCAACGTGATGTCCCCCGCCCAGGCCGCCCGTGTCCTGGAAGCCCTCGCCGGCCGTACTCTGCCGATCCTCCTGCACGGCCAGCGCCCGGACTAGGACCTGACTCCAGCCGCACAGTAGTCCGGCCAACGGGCCTCGGACGTCGGCCGGTTCCTCCTCCTCGGCTCACATCCGGGACTTGAGGACGTCGACCTCGCAGCCCGGCGCGAACGCGTCGAAGCCGTGCTCGACCAGCCAGCGAACCCCCAGCAGGCTTCGCAGCGACCACCACGCGCGGATGACGTCGAGGTCGACGTCGGTGCCGTAGCCGGTGATGACGTCTTCGAGGTGCTCCTCGTGTCCGAGCGTCAAGGTGGCGAGGTCGAACAGGGCATCACCGCGGCCGGCTTCGGACCAGTCGATGATGCCGGTGACCTCGTCGCCGTCGACGAAGACGTGATCGATCTGCAGGTCGCCGTGGGTGAATGCCGGAGTCCACGGCCGGATCGCGGCTTCGGCGATCCGGCGGTTACGGGTGACCAGGTCGGCGGGCAGGATGCCGTTCGTCACGAGCAACGCGCACTCGCCGTCGAGTTCCGCCGCCAACTCGTCGGGACTCCGGCGGCGTCGGCCGGACCAGGGCGGCAACGGCGCCTCGTGCAACGTCCGGATGGCGGCACCCGCCGCGGCCCAGGCCGCCGACGACGCGGTCGACGGCTCGCCGAGGCGCCCGAGCGCCGTCCCCGGGACAGCGGTGATCGCGAGTACGGGCGGTTTGCGCCACAGGACGCTCGGGGTGGGGACCGGCGCGAGGGCCATCGCCTCGACCTCGACGTCGATTCGGGCCTGATCGGTGTCCACCTTCAGGAACACGTCGCCGACGCGCAGGGTCGCGCGCTCGGAATGGGCGACGACGACCTCGATCTCATGCATGGCGACCCGCACCCCGCCCGGCTGCGAGCCCGGCGACGATACGTGGCGGCTCGACGGGTACTTCGAGCACGGTGGCGGTGATCCGGCGCGGCCAGGGCCGCACCCTGCGCGTCACCGCCGTCCCCGCCGTGCACCGCCGGCTCCTCACCCGCTGCCGGCCGCTCGACGCCGCCCAGGCCGTCCCGGCCCAGCGCGAGGCCCGCCGCGAGTACCACAACCGCGTCAGCGCCTTCCCGCCGGTCAAACCGGCCAGGGCGTCGACGTCCGCCGCGGTGAAGCGGCGGAGCGTCATCGGTTCGGGTTCCAGGTACGTGGGCACGGCGACGATTGGAGCAGCCCGCCCGGCGCGCGGCAACTGTATTCCGAGCGCCCGGGCGGACGATCTCCTCGATCAGTCGGGGACCGGACGGCGGGCGGCGCCCCAGGCGGGTGCCGCCCCTCGCGGGCCGAGGCGGGCTTCGATCGACAGCCGTGGAAGCAGGAGGCGCGGGGGATCAGACAGCGGCCAGGCTCTTCGCCAGGACCCGCTCCCGGCCCACGCCGTCGGGCAGCAGATCACCGGGCTCACCCGTGTCCGTGAAGCCGTGCCGCTCGTAGAGCGCGGTCGCCTGGCGGTTGTCCGGCATGACGGACAACCGCAGCGTCGTGGCACCGCGCTCCGCCGCCCACCGCTCGACCGCCCGGATCAGGCCGTCACCCACGCCCTTGCCCCGAGCCGTGGGGCTGACCCACATCGAGATCAACTCCGCATCCCCCGCTCCCTCGCCCGGCACTCCGCTGGCCATGCCCACCGGGCGGCCGTCCAGGAGCGCGACGAGATCGTGCGCGCCGGGAATCGACAGCCGGGCACGCCAGCGTTCCTCCCGGTCGCCGGAGCCCTGCCACTGGGCCAGCGTCGATCCGAACGCGTAGGGCGCCTCGGCGAGCGCGGCCAGTCGCAGCTCCCGCCACAGGGGCCAGTCATCGGAAGTCACGGTGCGAAGTTCGAGCATGATCCACACCCTGCCCGCCCACCACGGCGGCCGGCAACTGGATTACCGCCGTGCCGACGAGGCCGTGCCGAGGAGGCCGTTCCGTGCTGTGACGAGGCGGAAGCGGGAGCAGCGGGCCTCGCACACCCCCACCGCCACGGGACCTCGGTGCACCCGTCCGGCCACGGCACCGGGCCGCCCCGCCCCGGGAAGCGATCCGGGAGCCGTCAGTTCCACGGCTCCCGGCAGGGGTCCTCCCCCAGCAGCCGCGCTGCCGCCACGCAGAGGTCTTCGCCGTAGAGCTGGTTGCCGCCCCACGCGGAGCCCCACAGGTCGGACGCGGCCCGGGCGACGGCGCGCCAGGTGTAGTCCTCATCGCACCGCCAGGTGCGGATCCGGGCGGCCATCTCGGGGGTGATCGTCGCCGGGTCGACCGTGCCGTGTGCCATGCGGGCGACTGTACGGACGGTGCGGGGGAGGCGGCCACCGAATAGCCGGGGTCCGTCCGGAAGACGGCGGGCCCGCGGCGGGGCGGGTCGGGACGCTCCGTCAGGAGACGGTGTACGGGGCGAAGTCGGCGTTGGACTTGCAGCCGAGGTTGTCGAAGGTGCTGACCTTGGTGTTCGGGTCGGTGGAGACCAGGCGGTACTTGCAGGCGCCCTTGATGTAGCGGCCGTCGACACCGCCGGGGAAGTCGACCTCCTTGTTCCACAGGTACGGGGACTGGTAGTCGTTCACGCGGGCCGTGGCGTTGACGTCGATGCCGCCGGGGGCGTAGATCTCGTACACCCAGCCGGTCTTCGCGGGCCCGTAGGTGGCGAACTTCTGCGCCACCCACATCTCACAACTGGTGCTCAGGTGCGCGCTGTTCTGCCCGCCGCCCTTGACGATGTACTCGGCGAGCGGGGTCACCTGCTCGCCGCGGGGGGTGAAGCCGGTGCGGAAGATGTCCTCCACGTTCTCGCGGGTGTCGCCGCGCCACAGCGTGTTGACGTCCTTGCGCCACTGCCAGTGCTCCTCGTCCGCCTTGGCGGCGACCGACTGGGCGATCTGCGGCTCGGTCGTGGTGCGCCACCAGTCCCAGGCGTTGTAGCCGACGACGGGCCCGCAGGGCGTGGTCAGGTCATCGTCGGCGGCCGCCCGCGCGGCGGGCACGGCGGCCGTCGTCGGCGCGGCGGCCGCGGCCGGGGCGACGGCGACGGTGGAGACGGCGGAGGCGAGCGAGACGGCGGCCAGCACCCGCAGGGCGGTCTGCAACATCGGGGAACTCTCCATCGGTTGATCGACAACGACCGGCTCTTTATAGGGCGCGCGGACCGGGGCGCGCCCGCAGCGATACGCCACAACCACCCGCAGGGGTGGATTAGTCGTACGGACCGCAGCCTGGCGCGCTCGTGCCGCCCACCGCACGGGACGTCGGCCCGGCCGACGCCCCGCACGCCGCCGAGGCGGGCTACTCCTGCGGGGCCCTGCGGCAGCCCTCCACCGTGATCACGGCGGGGACGCGGTCGTCGCGCGGCATCCGGTCACAGGCCGTCGCGGGAGTTCTCGATCACGGTCGTCCGCTGACCGGCCGGGCCTGAGCAGGCCCGGCCGGTCGAGCACGCCCCGTTGCGGAACACGCGACCAAGGAGCCGCGCCGTTACCGCGGGACGACCTCGGCGGACTGGTATCCCAACGGCGTCGAGGTGTCCCCGGGCGGCAGGTGCGGCGGCGCCAACCGGTCAGGTCAGCTGCCGCCCCCTCGGCCCTCAGCCGGCAGCAGTCTCGACGACCCTCACGTCGAACGGCTGCCGGTTGTTGCGTTCGTTCCGGTCGTCCACGCTCTGCACGCTGACCGAGCCGCCGGTCAGCGTGCCCAGCTCCAGGCCGAGGGACAGCTTCACCGGGACGAGCGCGGTCGCGCTGCGCCCCTCCTTCAAGCCGGGACCGAACGTGCACCGCACCAGGTGGCCGTCGCCCAGTTCCTTGCAGTCCGTGGGGAAGAAGGGGCCCAGTGCCGTCACGCCTTGCGGCAGCACGACGGTGACGGTGAACGGCGAGGCCGTGGTCTCCGGGCCGAGATTCGCGACGAAGGCGTGCACGGTGGTGGTGCCGCCGGGCGCCGCGGGTTCCGGGTCGAGCCGGACGACCTCCAGGTCGGAGTCGGACGGCTGGGCAGGCACGCTCGGCGGTGCCGGCAGCACGGCCGGCCGGGGGTCGGGCCGCAGCGCCCAGGACGGCCCGGCGGACAGCGCCGCCACCCCGCAGCCCGCCGTGACGGCCGCCGTGAGCCATGTCCAGCGCCCCGCTCCACCGCCGAGTCCCGTACGCCAGCGCGCCATCGCCGTCCACCTTTCCCTTGCAGCCGGGCGGCCCGAACCGTCGTCGCGAGCCGCGTCCGCGTCAGGATGGCCGAGTGGCGGACCGCCTTCGCGCAGACCCGCAGGCCTTGCGCCGAACGGTGGAACGCGGGCACGGGAAGCCGGCCGGCGCGACCGCGGGATGCGGCGTAGGCGGGGCCAAAGGGTCGGGTGGCCAGGACGCCATGCTGCGCGGGAGTCCCTTCACGTACCGGGCTTTACCGCGAGGCGAGTGCGGCGGCGATGTGCGGGTCGGTGCGCGGGGCGGTGTGCGGGGCGGTGTGCCCGTCACGCCGGCCGGGGCCGAACAGGCAGGAGAACAGGCACGGGCGCGTGACCCGGTGGAGACGTCAGGCACCACAGGGGCCTCCCGACAACAGGTGTGGACGCCGAGGCCTGTCTCCTTGTCGCGTGTCCCGCTGAGGGGGATGCTCGACCGGCCGAGCCGGCTCAGGCCCGGCCGGTCAGCGGACGACCCTGATCGAGAAGTCCTGCGAGTCGTGCACGCTCGGGTCGTCGGGGCTGGTCACCGTCACCGTCCCCCCGATCGCCGGGCCCCCGGAATCGGCCGAGATCCGCACCGGCACCAGGGCCGTCGCCGTCCGCTCGGACGGCAGGCCGGCCGGGAACCTACAGGTCACCGTCCGGCCGGCCGCCTTGCAGGACCGCGGGTAGTACCGGCCGTCGGGCGTCGCTCCGGCCTCCAGCGAGACCGTGACGACGAGCTCCGGGGCGGCGTCCTGGGTTTCATTGGCGACGATCCCGTGCACCGTGGTCAATTCGCCGGGTGCCGCCGGGTCGGGGTCCTCCTGGATCACCACGATGGCACCGGAGCCGATCCGAGGCCGCTTGACCGGGCCCGAAGCGCCCACCAGCCCCACCACCGTGCCGCACACCACCGCCGTGACCGCCAGCCGACGCATCATCAACCGCACCTTCCACTCTTCCGTTCCTCCGGTCGGCGGTCACCCTAGACAGCCCCAGTACGCTCGCGTATCCGCAACGCCCCCCGCGGGACACCGCTCACCCGTGCAGGCGTACCAGCGCTGGTTGATCACATAGCCCTCGCCCAGGCAGCCGAACGAGCTGTAGACCCCTGCGTCTCTGTCGGTGGAGCTTTCCACCGGCGCCCCTTCGACCGGCATCGGGGACGACTCCGCCCACGCCGGCGAGTTCATCACCCGGGCCGGACGCTGACCGCGCATCACGATCACGATCGTCGAAGGCGGCCCACCGGGATCGGCGGCTTCGTTCTACTGCCCCGCCGACGGGTGGTCGAGAGATCGCCGGCGAGCCCGCCGCAACTGCCGCAACTGCCGGGACTGCGAGCGGCTTCCTGCCCATGCCGAGGCCCACCGCGGCTGGAGCGCCCTCACCCCCGTGCTCCGCCACCTCGCCCGCGACCGGGGGCGGCGGCCGCCCGTCGCCCGGGGGGACGGTACGGTGAGGTCGACACCGGCCCACCAACCCGCGGTGGCACAGACCCCGCGCGGCCGGCCCGGTCCGGACGCAACCCGGCTTTCGGTGTGACCGTCGTCATCCAGTCGGCACCGTGCGGATGCGCCGCGTTCCGCGTCTTCCTAGCATCCGTTCCATGACGATCATCTCCACCGTCCGGGTGGCCTGCATCGCCGCCCTCGTCAGCGCGAGTCTGGCGGCCGGCACCGGGACCGCGGCGGCCGGCGGGGGCGTCAAGTCCGCCGCGGTGCCGTACTACCACCAGGAGCTCGCCAACGACTGCGAGGCGGCGGCCCTGCGCATGGTCCTGGCCTCGCGCGGCGTGCACGTCGGCGACCAGGACGTCCTGGACCACATCGGCGTCGACTGGGACCACCCGGAGTTCGGCCACTCCGGCCCGCGCTCCGGGGACCCGTACCAGGCCTTCGTCGGCGACCCGGACGGCTCGGAGGCGGACGGCACCGGCTTCGGCGTGTACTCGCCGCCGGTGGCGCAGGCCGCCCGCGACTACGGGCTCTCCGTCACCCACTCCGGCTCGGGCATCTCCGTCCACACCCTCAAGGACGCCCTGGCCGCCGGACGCCCGGCGATCGTGTGGGTCGACTACCTCTGGCGCCACCTCAAGTCCACCACCTACACGGCGTACGACGGCCGGAAGGTGCTGTACGCGGGTCCGGCCGAACACGCCGTCGTCATCACGGGGTTCGCCGACGGCACAGTCTCGCTCAACGACCCCGCACGGGGCCGGACCACCGTCTCGGAATCGGACTTCGAAAACGGCTACGCCACCTACGGACACATGGCCGTTATCGTCGAATAGCGGCCACCACTCGCCCGCCACCGCATCGACGTCCTCTCCGCCGTGCTCGGATACGGCCGCCTCACCGGCCGTCACCCCGCCCGCGGGGCGGGCAGTGCGTAGGAATGAACCCGGGGGCCGCGCGGGTGGCGCTGCCCGGCCGGGCCGGGTGCGGGCCCGAGGGTGGGGCGCGAGACGTGTCTCCGTCCCGCTTCCCCTCCACCGTGAAGGACCTCCGTATGACTGGTCTGCTACCGATCGGCGCCGAGACCCCCTGCAGCTCGCTCCCCAAGGGCGAGGTGACCCTGGTCGGCCGGCTCACCCGGTTCCCGCCGAGGGGCGACCTGTTCCAGCCGGAGAAGCCCGCCGAGCTCGTCCACCCGGACAAGCCCGGCGACATCGTCGCGGTGATCGAGAAGTTCCCGGCGAAGGTCGGTGGTCTGTAGCCCCCGGGGCCGGACAATGTGAACCGAAGGGCCCGACGCGCCGGGCCCTTCGCCGCGCGCCCGGAGGAAGCGGTCTTGTCCCGGGCGGGGGCAGCGGGTCCAATGGCGCCTATGGCAGTGAGCGAGCTCGTTCTGATGACGGATCACGGCTCCACCGAAGGCAGCCGCGAGGTGCTCGTCGCCGCGGCGCGCAGGCTCACCGGCCGCGATCCCGTCCTGCTGGACGCGCGGCACTTCACGCCCGGCGGCGGTGGCCGGATCCGCGCCGAGGGCGGGGGAGTCCGCCTGGAGGCGGGCGGGGTGAGCGTGGTCACGGACAGCGTGCTGGTCTACGAGATCCCGCCGCACCGGCGCCGGGAGTTCGAGGCCGTCCAGCACCGGCTGCGCGAGGGCGGCGTGCGCTCCCTGGGCACGGACGCCGCCGCCTGGCGGGCCGCGACCGAGAAGGACCGCACCGTCCAGTGCTTCACCCGCGACGGCATCGCCCACATGCCGACCGTCGCCTTCCCCCGCATCCGGCCCACCGCCGCCGAGGCCGCCGAGGCGTTCGAGCGGCTGGGCGGCGACGTGTGGGCCCGCCCGACCGTCGGCATGGGCGGCGCCGACGTCTTCCACCTCACCACCCACGCCCAACTCGCGGCCGCCGCCGACTTCTACGACCGCGCGGGCACCGGCTGGCTGATCGCCCGCGACGCCGGGAACTTCGGGCCCGACGGGCAGCGCCACCAGTACCGGGTGGTGGTGCTCGGCGGCCAGGTCCTGCGCGCGGTCGAGCACGTCCAGCCGGACCCGGACGCGCCCTGCAACGAGTGCCAGGGCGCCGTCTCCACCCGCCTGGACCCGACCGACCTGCCCACCGGCCTGGCCGAACTCGCGGTCTCCGCGGCCAAGTCGCTCGGCCTGCCGTTCGCCGGCGTGGACCTCGCCGCGGAGAGCGGCGGCGTGGTCTTCGAGGTCAACGTCCACCCCGCGTTCGGCACGGACGGCGGCCTGGAGACCGTCGCCGTCCCCTACGTCGCCGCCCACCTGCCGTCCGGCGCCACCGCCGTGCCGAACTGACCGCCTCCGGGCCCCGGGACCGGTCCGGCTACTTCGGCGTGTACCAGCTGAACTCGAGGATGGTGTCGTTGTAGTCGGTGTCGTCGCCGTTCTCGGCCACGATCACCATCAGGTTGTAGGCGCCGATCCCGTACGGGCCACCCGAGTTGAGCTTGCTCGGCTTGAAGGTGCCGTCCGCCGCGCTGTACTCGAAGACGGCGGTCAGGAGGGCCGGACCGGTGACGGTCGAGGTGCCGATGACGGTGTTGTGCTCGCCGACGCCGCTGAACGTCACGTCCACGTCGCCGTCCGCGCTCCTGAGCGTCACCTTCTGGGTGCCGGACGAGTTGGCCTTCGCCTTGACGGTGACCCGGGCGCCGGCCGGAAGGCTGATCTCGGCGACGTCGTCCTTGACGAAGGCGTAGGCGTCGGACATGGGACTCCTTCGAGGGGATGCTGCTGCTGCTCGGCTGGTGATCACCGCTCAAGTTAGCCGGGAGGGAATCGAGTTCGGCGAGGACCGGGTCCGGATCCCTCGTTCGGGTGACATGTACCTGAAAGCGGTGCGCCGCCGCCGGACGGCGTTCCCCGCCCGCCCGTCGACGTGCCGCCGCCCGCAGTGTGGACGATGCGCAGGGAGTCGCCCGCGTAGCTGACGTCCAGCTTGTCGGAGGCGGAACCGCCCAGTGCGCCGGGCGGCGCCCAGGGCAGGGTGAGCGTGCCGGACTCGGCGAGGGTGTTCGGCACCTGCAGGGCCTCGGGGGCGCGCTCGTCGACCAGCTGGCCCGGGCCCTCGGAGAAGTGCAGGGACAGGTGGCCGCCGCGCAGCAGCAGACTGCCGCGACGAGGGCCGGGTACCGCAGGGCGTTGCGGCGCCCGATGACGCGGGCGGCGGCGTGGAACCGGCTCAGGTGACGCGTGCTCATGTACGCCCCTGGAAGCAGCCTTCATCAACTCGGGGAGTCCAGGGGATGCCGCGCCGCGCGGAACAGGACGTCGGCCGCTCCGACGTCCTGCTCCACGGCCTCCGCACGACTCCCCGCTACGTCCGCTGCTTCCGCTCCCGCTGCGGCAGCAGGCCCAGGTCCGAGACCTCGCCGAGGTGGACGAGCTTGTCGGGGTTGGACACCGCGTGCAGCGCCCGGACGGCGCCGTCGGCGATGTCGAGCCCGATGACGCTGGTGACACGCCCCCGGGGGTCGAGCAGGACGGCGCCGGGGCCGCCGTTGACCCGGGCCGGACGCACCGTGATGCCGAGCTCGCGGTTGCGGCCGAAGCCGAACAGCAGCAGCTGGGCGACGCGCTCCAGGCCGGCGACGGACCGGCCGACGGCGCGGGCCTTGCCCCCTCCGTCGCCGTGGAGGACGACGTCGGGCGCGAGCAGGTCGAGCAGCGCCGCCAGGTCGCCGCCGTCGGCGACCTCGAAGAAGCGGCGGGCCAGTTCATCGCCCTCGGCCCGCCGCTCCGGGGCCGGTGCCGCGACCGGCTCGACGGCGGCGGTCTCGCCGGTTTCGGCGGTCCGGGCGGTCTCGGCGCCGGCCAGGTGCTTGCGGGCGCGGGCGAAGAGCTGGCGGCAGTTCGCCTCGGACCGGCCCGTCATCCGCGCCACCTCCGGGTAGCCGTACCCGAGGGCCTCGCGCAGCAGGAACACCGCCCGCTCGGCGGGGGACAGGGCCTCCAGCATCAGCAGGAAGGCCATCGACAGCGTGTCGGCCAGCTCGGCGTGCTCGGCCGGGCCGCCGGGGCGGTCGACGTAGGCGACCACCGGCTCGGGCAACCACTCGCCGACGTAGGCCTCGCGCCGCACCCGGGCCGACTTCAGGTGGTTGATGCCCAGGCGGGTGACGGTGGTGGTCAGGTACGCCTTCGGGTCGGCGATCACCGTGCCGGCCAGCTCGGCGCGGGTCAGGCCGAGGAAGGCGTCCTGGACGAGGTCCTCGGCGTCGCCGACCGAGCCCGTCATCCCGTAGGCGATCGAGAACAGCAACGGCCGGTAGCCCGCCGCCCCCGCCGCAGCCGCTTCCGTCGTACCCGTCGACCCCATCGACCCCGTCGAAGCCGTCATGGCGCCCCTCCCTCTCCGGCACCCACCCGCCGCACGGCGGGGTGGCGCACGTCACATCCGGGCCCGGTCACACTCCGCCCGGCTGCCCTGTCTACAAGGGCAACAGCGGACAACGTAACCGAGGAGCACACCATGGAAGCCCGTCTGAACGCCTTCGCCAGCCCCGTCCTGGGCAAGGTCTTCAAGCACCTCATCGCGGCGGGCGCGGCCGTCACCGACGACGTCCTGCCGTACACCGTCCAGGAGTTGGTGCGGCTGCGCGCCAGCCAGATCAACGGCTGCGGCGCCTGCGTCGACATGCACTTCAAGGAGGCCGTGCACGCCGGGGAGCAGGCGACCCGGCTGAACCTGGTGTCGGTGTGGCGGGAGGCGACGGTGTTCACCGACGCCGAGCGGGCCGCCCTGGAACTCGCCGAGGAGGGCACCCGCCTCGCCGACGCGGCCGGCGGGGTCAGCGACGAGGTGTGGGAGAGGGCGGCCAAGCACTTCGACGAGGAGCAGCTCGCGGCGCTGGTGGGCGTGATCGCGATCATCAACGCCTTCAACCGGGGCAACGTGATGCTCCGCCAGCCCGCCGGAAGCTACGAGCCGGGCATGTACAAGCAGCACCACTGACCCTCGGTGCGGTGCGGTGGCCGGAGCGGCGGCGGTGCGGCTGCGCCGCCGGGAGTACGGGCTCGTGGCGGCGGACGTGGTCTACCTCCTGCCGGCCGCGTTCGTGGTGGGGGGCGCGTGGGGCCGCAGCCGTTCCTCGGCTGACGCCCGGCGCCCCGCCCGTACGGGTGGACCTCGCCGGGGCGTCCCGTCCCGGGCCGGCCCGCGCCGCCGGTCCGGGGCGGGTCAGCGGCGTGGGCCCGCGACGCGCTCGCTCAGCCGGAAGACGGTGATGTCGATCTGTCCGTGCCCGTCCTCCCAGGCGGCGACCGCCTCGCAGCCCTCCTCGCGCAGGACGCCCGGCCCGACGGCGTCGCCGGCCAGCGGCATCAGGCCCTCCTCGCCGTCGGTGCAGAAGTGGCCGAGGTGGGTGCGCAGCCCGGGGTGGGCGACGGCGGCGAGGCGCTCCCGCCAGTCCTCGTCCGGCTCGGTGGTGAAGGGCGGCAGGTCCTCGGGGGCGCGGCCGGTGGCCAGCGCGGCGCACAGGGCGTCCAGCAGGGTGCCGTCGGAGACGAGCCGGGGGAAGAGGACGCTCCACGACCCGGCCAGGGCGGCGTCGGCGAGGTCGACGCCGTACCGCTCCAGCAGCGGGGCGAGGTCGGCGCCGCGCACCAGGTGCGGGGTGAAGCAGGCGGCGTCGAGGGCGGCCGCGAAGCCCTCCGGGAACGCGGCCGCCCCGCCGGCCGCGTCGTGCGGCCGGACCTCGAACACCGAACGGGCCGCGTCGAAGACCGGGGTGCCGTCGGCCTCGTCGAACAGGTAGAGGCCGGAGACGAGGGGCTCGTCCCCGCGCAGGGCGGCCGGGCGTACCCAGGCGGCGTCCCGGTGGAAGCCGGTCTCGTGCAGCAGGTTGCCGTCGACGCGGGCGGCGTACACCGCGCCCGGGTCGTAGGCGTCGAGGGGGCGGCCGAGCAGCACGGCGAAGGCGTCGGCGAGCTGCCGGTCCCAGTCGGGAACGGCCGGCGGGGCGCTGGTGTCAGGTGCCATGGGCGCACCGTAGTGCCGCGCGCCGACACCGGCCGCGGCCGGGTCCGCCAACCCGCCGCGCCCGTCCGGCGGTTCACCGGCCGACCCGGGGCGCACCCGGACGGCGCAGGCGGTGCTCAGCCCGGTATCAGGGCGTCCCACTGGTCGCGGGTCGGGCCCTCGGGGCGGGGGGCGAAGTCGGGGTGCTCGGCCAGCCAGGCGGTGACGCGCTCGCGCACCTCCTCGGTGCCGTAGGCCTCCTCGGGGGTGCGCACCAGGTGGCGGGCGTGGGCGCGGGCGCGCATGACGACGGGGTCGTCGAAGGCGCAGGCGGCGCGGGCGGCGGCGTGCCGGTCCGGTGCGGGCGCGCCGCCGGCGAGGCGCTGCTCGTTGGCGCGGTCGGCGGCCACCTGGGCGTCGAACCAGGGGCGCAACTCCCGGGCGGTCCAGGCGTGGTAGCCGGCCGGGTCGGCGGCGGTCCCGTCGGCGTGGGCGGCGAGGTGGCGGGCGGCCCACAGGCCCAGGACGACGCCCTGGCCCATGGTGGGGTTGGTGTGGACGAGGCTGTCGCCGGCGTTGACCAGGCCGGTGACGACGGGCCCGTGCTCGTCGGCCAGGGAGGTCCAGCGGTTGTCCAGGCCGGCCATCGCCAGGACGGGGGAGCGCGGCTGCGCCTCCAGGGCGAGCCAGGCGGCGGTGGCGGGGAAGCGGCGGGCGGCGGCCTCGAACACGGCCGGGTCGGTGAGCGCGGCGCGGGTCGGATCGGCGGTGGACAGGACCAGGTTCACCGCGAAGGTGTCGTTGTCGGAGGGGAAGACGCCGGCGAGGGCGAACGTCGCGGCCGAGCCGTTCGGCACCCGCCCGGGGTCGCGCGGGCCGTCGGGGCGCAGCTGGTACCAGCGGCACAGGTAGGTGAGCCCGGTGCGGTGGTTCTCGACCACGGGCGGGCGGCATCCGGCCGCGGTGAGCCAGCCGGGCACCGGCGAGCGGCGCCCGCACGCGTCGACGACCAGGTCCGCCGGGTGGGTCCCGTCGGCCGTCCGCACGCCCGTGACCCGGGGCGGCCGGCCCTCCCGCACGGCCAGGCCGCCGACCCGTACGCCCTGGCGCACCTGCACGGCGGGCTCCCGCCGTACGGCCTCGGCCAGGGCCGCCTCCAGCACGATGCGGCGGGTGCGCACCGTCACCAGGTCCTCGTCACCCGGGCGGTGCGGGGGGTGCTCGCCGAACCAGTCGAACTCGTGGTACTCGCGGGCCCCGCGGGCCAGCAAGTCCTCGTAGACGTCGGGCAGTTCGGCTCGCAGTACGGTGCGCACCGGGGCGAGCAGCCCGTGCGGCTGGCCGGCCTGCGGCACGCGGGGCCGGTGCCAGTCGTAGAAGTCGGCGTCCAGGTCCCGCCCCGCCTGCCGTGGGTCCTGCTCGAACACGGTGACCGGATGCCCCCGCCGACCCAGCATCAGGGCCGTCGCCAGCCCGCTGATTCCGCCACCCATGACCGCAACCCGCGCCACAAGATCCCCTTCGCGTCGTGTTGCGGGGCGAGCCTACTGCACGGCCCCGCACCGCCCGACGCCAGGTCAGCCGGGCCGCGGGCGCTTCTTCACGGATCTGTCACGCCTTCGGCGACTTCGCCGCCGGGCGGCCCGGCGCGGCCCTATGGTGATCCCGGACAGGGGCGGGGGCCGGTCCGGTCGCAGCGGCAACGGCGTTGGGGGACACATGGGCGAGTGGGACGGATTCCTGGCGGAGGACGACACCGTGGTGGCGGGCGGCGCCTCGCTCTCCTTCTCGGAGACGGAGAGCGTCGCGTTCGAGGAGCACGCGGAGTTCGCGGTCGGGGCCGACGTCCACGAGGTGCACGACGTCCAGGCGGTGGAGGCCGTCGAGGTCGTCGCGGTGGAGGCGGTCGAGGTCGTGGAGGCGGCCGGCGCGGTGGAGGCGGTCGCGGTGGTGGAGGCGGTGGAGGTCTCCGTGGTCGCGGAGGCCGGCTTCGAGTCCTACCTCTCCGTGACGGAGACCGACACCGTCACGGCCTCCCACGAGTCGTACGAGTCCTCCGGGGCCGGGGCGTTCCACGGCGACGAAACGGCCTTCGACGCCGACGCCGGGCACGACGCCCTGGACCTCATCTGACCCTCCGTCAGCCACCCTGCGCCGGGTGGGCTGACCCTCCCCGCCCCTCGCCCCCGGAGGTGCCGTGCCGCCCTCGATCACCCTGGACGCCGAACGGCGGATCGCGGCCGCGCCGGAGCGGGCCCGCGCCGCCGTGGTGGCGGTGCTGCACCGCTGCGGCTTCCAGCTCACCACGGACCTCGCCACCGTCATCGAGGCCCACCGCGGCTCCGCCGTCCGGGCGGTGATGATGGTGGCGGACCAGGTGCCGGTGCTGGCGCGGGTGAACGTGCTCCCCGACCCCGCCCCCGGCCCCGGTGCCGCGCCGGATGCGGCGCCCGGCCCCGATGGCGCACCCGGCCCCGCGCCGGACGCGGCACCGGGGCCCGGCCCCGGCCCGCAGGCGGCGCTGGTGCGGGTGCACTTCTCGGACCGGGCGCTGTCCACCGTGGTGGTCGGGGTGCAGGAGCCCTTCCGGCAGGCGTTCCTGTCCACGCTCGCCGCCGTCGACCAGGCGCTCGCCGACCTGGCCCCCGGGGCCGGTGCCGGGGCCTTCCCGGCCCCGAACCTGTGGGCGCGCCAGCGCAGTTCGGACGTGGCCGAGCGCGGCCACGCGGCCGGCCAGCGCCTCGTCGACGGCGCCGCCTCGGTGTTCTCCGGCCGCCTGTCCGGCACCGCGCGCAACACCGGCCCCGCGGGCTGGTCCGGCATCACCCACGTGCGGTTCCTCTCGAACGAGGGCCAGGCGGTGCTCGACATGCCCGCCGTCGGCGCGCTGCTGGCGATCCCCGCGCTGATCGGCTCCGAACAGACGGCCGCGGGCGCGGCGCCCTCGCTGCCGGAGGCGCTGCGGGCCAAGGTGTTCGACCTCGCCGCGCTGATCGAGACCACGCTCTCCCGCTCCGCCTACCGGGACCCGACCGTCCCGGTCCCCGACGAACACCGGCTGACCTTCCAGTTCCTGTACCAGCAGGCGGCGATCCGCTCCCGGCTGCCGGTGCGCACGCTCTGCGTCTGCCGGGACTGCAAGCACCCCAAGGTCGTCAACCTGGACCTGAAGCGGCTGCAGGCCCGCAACCGCCACCTCAAGATGCTGGCGGCCGTGCTGGGGATGACCGCCGGGCACGACAAGCCCAACCCCTTCCAGGTCTTCAGCACCGTGTTCCGCCAGGCCAAGCTGGAACCCGACTTCATCTGCAGCCGCTGCGAGAGCACCGAGGCCAACGAACGCCCCGTCACCTTCTGCCCCGGCTGCGGCGACCAGCGCGCCGAGGCGGTGCTCACCACCTGCGACAAGTGCCGGCACGACTTCCGCACCCCGATGCGCGGCGTGCGCGTCTGGCAGGACGTGCCACCGGCACCCCCGGTGCCCGCGATGCCCCCGGTGCCCCCGGCGCCCCCGATGCCTCCCGCCCCGCCCCCACCCGCCGCCCCACCGGCGCCCCCGGCGCCCCCGGCGCCGTCCGCGCCACCCCCGCCGGTGACCCCGCCGCCGGTGACCCCGCCGTCCGCGCCGCCAGGGCCGGTGCCGCCCCCGCCGGTGACCCCGCCCCCGCCCGCGGTGCCCCCGCCCGGGCCCGCGACGCCCGCGCCAGCGGCGCCGCCCGCCACCGGGTTCGGCCCCCCGCCCGCCCCGTACCCGGCGCCGCCCGCCCCCGCCCCCGCCCCGGCACCGGTGCCCACCTCCCAGCCCGTCCCGTCGCCGTCCCCGCCCTGGGCCGTCCCGCCCCCGGCCAACCCGTACGCCCGCCCCACCGCCCCGCCGCCCCCGCCCGGACGGCGCTGCGCGATCTGCGGCCTGGCCTACCCGGTGCTGTGGAGCGTCCGGATCCCGCGGGAGGGCGGCGCCTGGCAGCACCTGACGGTGTGCGCGACCACCCCCCGCTGCTCCCCGGCCTCCGTCACCCCGCCCGTCCGGCTCTGACCACCCGGGCGCGGGCCCACCGCGACCGGCGCCTTCCCCGGCGGCGGGAGCCGCGGCGCACGGCCGCCGCCAGCCCACCACGGTGCCGGGCTCGTCCGGCCAGACCCACTGCACGCCGTCCGGGCCGGCGGCCAGGGTGCGCAGATGGGCCGGGGCCGGGTGCGGGTGCGGGGTCAGGGGGACAGAGCGGCGACGGCCGTGGGGGTCCAGTGGCCCGATGCGCCGGGGCGGGTGGCGAGGTAGCCGGCGGTGCGCCAGGGGCCCCAGGCGTGGGACTCGGCCGGGCCGGCGGCCAGGGTGCGCAGGTAGGCGGGTGCGGGTGCGGGTGCGGTGTCAGGGGGACAGGGCGGCGACGGCCGTGGGGGTCCAGTGGCCCGATGCGCCGGGGCGGGTGGCGAGGTAGCCGGCGGTGCGCCAGGGGCCCCAGGCGTGGGACTCGGCCGGGCCGGCGGCCAGGGTGCGCAGATAGGCGGGTGCGGGTGCGGGTGCGGTGTCAGGGGGACAGGGCGGCGACGGCCGTGGGGGTCCAGTGGCCCGATGCGCCGGGGCGGGTGGCGAGGTAGCCGGCGGTGCGCCAGGGGCCCCAGGCGTGGGACTCGGCCGGGCCGGCGGCCAGGGTGCGCAGATAGGCGGGTGCGGGTGCGGGTGCGGTGTCAGGGGGACAGGGCGGCGACGGCCGTGGGGGTCCAGTGGCCCGATGCGCCGGGGCGGGTGGCGAGGTAGCCGGCGGTGCGCCAGGGGCCCCAGGCGTGGGACTCGGCCAGGCCGGCGGCCAGGGTGCGCAGGTAGGCCGGGGCGGGGGCGTTGAGGTCGGCGCCGGCCGCGCCCCAGGGGGCGGTGAAGGTGAGCAGGGGGTGCCCGTCCAGGGTGCCCAGGCGCAGCAGGGTCTCGTAGCGGCCGGGGCCCAGGGCGGCGCGCCCGTGGGCGAGCACCCGGGTGAGGTCGAGGTCGGCGGCGGGGGAGCGGCGCATCTCCTGGGCGGCGATGTCGCCGAACTGGCCGGCGGTGAGCAGGTAGGCGCGGCAGGGGACCTCGCCGCACACGTCCGGGTCGTAGAAGGCCGAGCCGCCGCCCCAGGTCAGGGACCGGTCGGCGAAGTACAGGGTGCCGGGCAGCGCGGTGGCGACCGACCGGCGTGCGGGGCTGCGGTCGCGGCAGCCGGGGTAGGTGCGCGCTCCGCCGTCCGGGCGGCCGCCGCGCAGGTAGCAGGCGAGGCGGGCGGCGTGCAGGTTCGAGCCGTACGCCACGTACCAGACCAGGCCCGCGCTCACCGTCCGCTCACCGTCCGCTCGCCGCCTCCCCGCCGGGCTCGCCGCCGCCTCGCCGGGGGGAGTCCCCGGCGCCCGGCGGGGCGAACAAAACCTCTCGATTCGGTAAAACCACCCTCGCTGCCGGTAGCGTGCCGGACGCCATGCCGTTCATCACTCCGCCCTCTCCGGCCCCGCCGACGCACCCCGGCGGCGGCTACCCTGCACCAGCGAAAAGCACCCGAAAGCACCGAAATGACATTCGATTCATGCCGTGCCGCCGCCCTCGCGGCATCGATGATGAGAATTTCCTTTGACCGCACCTCCGCTGCATCCAGCGGACTCCCAGCACAGTCATGGTGAGGGGGCGCGCCCGCCGGTGACCTCAGTGTCACCTCCCGTCCCCCGCGACACCGCCCCGCCCGCGCCCCCCAGAACCACGGAGCCGAGGAAACAACCCCCCATGGACGCACGCCACGACACGGCCGGCCCCACCGCCGGCCCGGGCACGCTGCACCGCCCCCACCCGGGCCCCGCGGCCGGCTGGCCGCTCGCCCGGCCCGCCGACCCCCGCAGCCTGCTCGACGTCATCGCCGCCACCGCCGGCGCCCACCCCGAGGCGCCCGCGCTCGACACCGGCGACACCGTCCTCGGCTACCGCGCCCTGCTGCACGAGGTCGACACCCTCGCCGGACAGCTCGCCGCCCACGGCATCGGCCGCGGCGACCGGGTCGGCGTGCGCATCCCCTCCGGCACCGCCGACCTGTACGTCGCCGTCCTCGCCGTCCTGCGCTGCGGCGCCGCCTACGTGCCCGTGGACGCCGACGACCCCGACGAACGCGCCGCGATGATCTGGCAGGACGCCGCCGTCTGCGCCGTCCTCGGCGCCGGACGCCGCCTGGACGCCGGCCCCGCCCGCCCCGGCGGCCACCCCGCCTGGCCCACCCCCGCCGACGACGCCTGGATCATCTTCACCTCCGGCACCACCGGCCGCCCCAAGGGCGTCGCCGTCACCCACCGCTCGGCGGCCGCCTTCGTCGACGCCGAGGCCCGCCTCTTCCTGCGGCACCGCCCCCTCGGCCCCGGCGACCGCGTCCTCGCCGGCCTGTCGGTGGCCTTCGACGCCTCCTGCGAGGAGATGTGGCTGGCCTGGCGCCACGGCGCCTGCCTGGTGCCCGCCCCCCGCTCCCTGGTCAAGGCCGGCACCGACCTCGGCCCCTGGCTCGTCGCCCGCGGCATCACCGCCGTCTCCACCGTCCCCACCCTGCTCGCCCTGTGGCCCCGCGAATGCCTGGACGCCGTGCGCCTGATCATCGTCGGCGGCGAGGCCTGCCCCGCCGAACTCGTCGAACGCCTCGCCACCGGGGAACGCGAGTTCTGGAACACCTACGGCCCCACCGAGACCACCGTCGTCGCCACCGCCGCCCGCCTGCTGCCCGGACAACCGGTACGCATCGGCGCCCCCCTGGACGGCTGGGAGATCGCCGTCGTCGACCAGGCCGGACACCCCGTGCCCTGGTACGAGAGCGGCGAACTGCTCATCACCGGCGTCGGCACCGCCCGCTACCTCGACCCCGCCAAGGACGCCGAGAAGTTCAGCGCCCACCCCGCCCTCGCCTCCCCCCGCGTCTACCGCTCCGGCGACCTCGTCCGCAACGACCCCGAAGGCCTGGTCTTCCTCGGCCGCGCCGACGACCAGGTCAAACTCGGCGGCCGCCGCATCGAACTCGGCGAGATCGACGCCGCCCTCCAGGCCCTACCCGGCATCCGGGCCGCAGCCGCCGCCGTCCGCAAGACCCCGGCCGGCGCCGACCTCCTCGTGGGCTACCTCGTCCCCCACCCCGGCACCGCCCCCGACCTCACCGACGCCCGCCGCCACCTGCTGGAACGCCTGCCCGCCCCGCTGGTGCCCGTCCTCGCCCTCCTCGACTCCCTGCCCACCCGCACCTCCGGCAAGGTCGACCGAGGCGCCCTGCCCTGGCCCCTCGCCACCACCGGCACCGCCCCCACCGCCGAACCCCTCCACGGCACCGCCGGCTGGCTCGCCGGCCACTGGGAACGCCTGCTCGGCACCGCCCCCGGCCCCGCCGACGACTTCTTCGCCCTCGGCGGCTCCAGCCTCACCGCCGCCCGCCTCGTCTCCGAACTGCGCACCCGCCACAGCGGCGTCTCCGTCGCCGACCTGTACGCCCACCCCGTCCTCGGCGACCTCGCCGCCTACCTCGACACCCTCACCCCGGCCACACCCCCCCACCCCGCCACCACCAGCGCCGCCACCGCCGCCGGCCACCGCCGGCGCACCGTACGCCGCACCCCCCGCAGCGCCGCCCTGTGGCAGACCCTCCTGCTCCTCGGCATGTTCTCGCTCGCCGGACTGCGCTGGATCCTCGCCCTGATCGCCCTCGACAACCTCACCGGCAACCACCTCGCCTGGGCCCCCCACACCTCCTGGTGGCCCGTCGCCGCCGGACTGCTCCTGCTCCACAGCGCCCCCGGCCGCACCCTGCTCGCCGCCACCGGCGCCCGCCTCCTCACCACCGGCGTCCGCCCCGGCAGCCACCCCCGCGGCGGCCACGTCCACCTGCGCCTGTGGGCCGCCGAACGCTACACCGCCATGCTCGGCACCGCCGCCCTCGCCGGCACCCCCTGGGCCACCCGCTACGCCCGGGCGCTGGGCTGCCGCGTCGGCCCCGGCGTGCGCCTGCACACCCTGCCCCCCGTCACCGGCCTCGCCCGCCTCGGCGCCCACGCCTGCCTCGAACCCGAAGCCGACCTCGCCGGCTGGTGGCTCGACGGCGACACCCTCCACCTCGGCCACATCGAGGTCGGCGCCGGCGCCCGCGTCGGCCACCGCGCCACCCTCATGCCCGGCGCCCGCATCGGCGCCCACGCCGAGATCGCCCCCGGCTCCTGCGTCACCGGCACCGTCCCGCCCGGCGAACACTGGCACGGCTCCCCCGCCCGCCCCAGCACCGAACCCCTCGCCGACTGGCCCACCACCCCCGCCCGCGCCTCCCGCGCCTGGAACCCCGCCTACGGCGCCGCCTTCGCCCTCCTCGGCCTCCTGCCGATCCTCTCCGCCCTGCCCGCGCTGCTCATCGTCTACCCGATGATCGACACCGACCGCACCCTCGCCGCCGCCCTCCTCCAGCTCCTGCCCGCCACCGTCCCCCTCGCCGCCCTCACCCTGCTGTGCCACGCCGCCCTGATAGCGCTGCTGGTACGGCTGCTCTCCCGGCCGCTGCGCCCCGGCTTCCACCCCGCCGGCGGCCGCGTCGCCTTCTGCGCCTGGGCCGTCAGCCGCCTCGGCGACACCGCCCGGCGCACCCTCTTCCCCTTCTACGCCGGCCTCGTCACCCCCGTGTGGCTGCGCCTGCTCGGCGCCCGCGTCGGGCGGCGCGTCGAAGCCTCCACCGTGCTCGCCCTGCCCGGCCTGATGCGCGTCGACGACGGCGCCTTCCTCGCCGACGACACCCTCGTCGCCCCCTACGAGCTGCGCGGCGGCTGGCTCCACCTCGGCCCCGCCCACATCGGACGCCGCTCCTTCGTCGGCAACTCCGGCATCGTCGGCGCCGGCCGCCACCTGCCCGCGGGCTCCCTCGTCGGCGTGCTGTCCGACGCCCCCGCCCACGCCCCCGAAGGCTCCTCCTGGCTCGGCCGCCCCGCCTTCGCCCTGCCCCGCGTCGCCGACACCGGCGCCGACGCCCGCACCTACAACCCGCCCCGGCGCCTGGTGTGGGCCCGCGCCGGCGTCGAGCTGTGCCGGCTGCTGCCCGTCATCCTCGCCGCGCTGCTCGGCGACCTCGTCCTCGCCGTCCTGCAGGAACTGCGCGACGCCTACGGGCTGGGCACCGCCCTCGCCGCCGCCGGACTCGTCCTGATCGGCGCCGGCGTCCTCGCCTGCGCCGTCACCACCGCCGCCAAGTGGCTGCTCGTCGGACGCTTCCGCGTCGCCGAACACCCCCTGTGGTCCTCCTTCGTGTGGCGCAACGAGCTCTACGACACCTTCGTCGAGGAACTCGCCATGCCCTTCGGCGGCTCCACCATCACCGGCACCCCGTACCTGAACGTGTGGCTGCGCAGCCTCGGCGCCCGCATCGGGCGCGGCGTGTGGTGCGAGACCCACTGGCTGCCCGAGAGCGACCTGGTCACCGTCGAAGCCGGCGCCAGCGTCAACCGCGGCACCGTCCTGCAGACCCACCTCTTCCACGACCGCGTCATGCGGCTGGGCCCCGTCCACCTCGGCGCCGGCTCCACCACCGGCCCGCACTCCATCGTGCTGCTCAACTCCTCCCTGGGCGCGAACACCACGGTCGGGCCCGCCTCCCTCGTCATGCGCGGCGAGAACGTCCCCGGCGCCACCCGCTGGCTCGGCAACCCGGTGACCGCGTGGGACGCCGACCCCACCCCGCCCGCCGGCCGGCGCCGCCGCCGGGCCGCCGCGGCGGTGTGACGGCTGTGACGGGGATCACCTCCGCCGGGCGATGAGCGGGCGGCGCGGTCACGGTCTCCTCCCGTGACCGCGCCGCTTTTCGCGGCCCGCCCGAGAGGAACACGCTCATGACCGCCACGCCCGAGAAGAAGACCGCCGCCGCACCGAAGACCGCCGCCGGGAAGGCCGCCGCACCGAAGGCCGCCGCCGGGGAGGCCGCTGCCGCCGCTCCCCGGAGCGCCGCGGCGAAGGGCGGCCCGGCGTCCTACTTCCCGTCGATCGAGAAGAAGTACGGCCGCCCCGTCGCGGAGTGGAAGGGCCTCATCCGCACCTCCCCGCTCACCCGGCACATGGAGCTCGTCGCCTGGCTCAAGAGTGAGCACGGGCTCGGCCACGGCCACGCCAACGCCCTCGTCGCGCACACCCTGGCCGAGCGGGCCGCCTGAGCGCCCCGCCCGTCCGTCCGCCCGCCCGTCCGTCGCCGGCCGGTCCGTCCGTCCGCCCGTCCGTCGTCGGCCGGTGTCCGTTCCGCCCGCCCGTCCGCTCAGCCGGTGGAGGCGGCCCGGCGGGCGTGCAGGACGGCGGCGTCCAGCGGGAGGGGGGAGTGGCCGAGGAGTTCGAGGCCGGCGTCGGCGAGCAGCCGGCCGTAGTGGTCGGCCCGGCGCTCGCGTCCGCCGGTGTTGCACCGCATGTGGAGGTCCCAGGCGGTGGCCAGCGAGGGCGATCCGCCGTCGTCGGGCAGCAGGCGTTCGACGATGAGCAGGTCGGCGTGGGCGGGCATCGCGCGGGCGCAGTGGCCCAGGATCTCGCGGCAGCGCGCGTCGTCCCAGTCGTGCAGCACCCGCGACAGCAGGTAGACGTCGGCGCCCGGCGGGACGTCCGCGAAGTCGCCCGTCCGGTAGGTGCAGCGGGCACCGCAGCCGGCCGCGTCCAGCCGGCGGCGGGCGGCGTCGACGACGTGCGCCCGCTCCAGCAGGATCCCGCGCAGGCCCGGGTGGGCGCTCAGCACGCGGCCGAGCAGCTCGCCGGTGCCGCCGGCCACGTCGACGACGGTCCCGGGCGCGGCGCTGCCATCGGCGTCGTCGACGGCGCTCGTACGGGCGCTCGCGCGGGCCGCGGCGGCCGTCAGGACGGGGTGGCCGGGCAGCGGTTCGAACATGGGGGAGCTCGCGGCCATCGACTGGTCGAACAGGGCGGCGAGTTCGGGATCGCGGGCGAAGTGGTCGAAGTGGTTCTCGCCGAAGAGGTGGTCGAAGGCGGGCCGCCCGGTGCGGGTGGTGTGCTCCAGGCCCTCGAAGGACCGGTAGAACGGGCCGCCGTACATCAAGGCCAGTGACCGCATCGACCCCGGTGCGTCGGCGCGCAGCAGCGCGCCGAGCCCGGTGAGGCGGTAGCCGTCGGGGTGTTCGCTCACCACGCCCAGCATGGCGAGGTAGCGCAGCAGCGCGGCGAGGGCCTGCGGATCGGCGCCGACGCGCCGGGCCAGCGCCTCGGCGGGGGCGGCGCCGCTGCGGTCCAGGGCGTCGGGCAGCGACAGCCGGGCGCAGACCGCCAGGGCCTGGGTCGTCCACGCGCCGGTGAACAGCCGCAGCAGGGTCTCGCCGAGGTCGGCTCCGCCGCGGTGGCCGGGGCGCGGGCCGCCCTGCGCCCCGAGGCGGGGGCGGCAGCCTTGCGGGCCGAGGTGGGCGTCGAGGACGTCGGGGTGTTCGCCGCGGGCGTGGAGTTCCAGCCTGCGGTAGGCGCACCGGGCGCCGGCGGGCACGGTGAAGTAGAGGACGGTGCCGTCCTCGTGCGGGTTGTAGCCGCCGCCGTCGGCCTCGGCGCCGTGCCGGGCCAGCAGCGCGCACAGGCCGCGCAGCAGCAGCGGATCCGCGGCGTGGACCTCGAAGGCGAGGTGCGCCTCGTGCTGGTGGGCCCGTTCGTGGTCGGCGAGGGCGGTGAGCGGGGAGAGCGGCGGGACGGTCAGCGCGAACACCTCGACCTCCCGGTGCTCCCGGCCGGGGCCGAGCGCCCTCGGGCGCAGGATCCGCACGTCGAGGGCGGCCGGGTCGCTGCCGTGGCGGCGGGCCAGCCGGTCCCGGACGACGACGCTGGGCACCGGCGGGGCGTCGAAGTCCAGTCCGCAGGCGGCCAGGTGGGCGTGCAGGGTCGGCTGGTCCGGGGGGAAGACCAGGACGGCGGCGTGCGCGAAGCGGCAGTGCCGGGCCGCGGCCCGCAGCTCCGGGCCGGCCAGGCCGGGCAGTAGGAGGGGGAGCAGGGAGGCGGTGTCGTGCTCCCGGACGAACGCGGCGGTGCGGCGCAGAACGGCCGCGTCGTCCCGGGGGTCCGGGGCAGGAGCCGGGCCGGGGGCCGGGGTCGGGGGTGTCGCGGCGGGCGCGGGAGTGGTCGTGGTCGTGGTCGTGGTCAACGGGGTGTCCTCGCTGGGGCGCCGGGCGTGCGGCGCCGCGGTACTGGGGGGAAGGGGGGGAGCGGAGCGGCGGAGAGGGACGGCGCCGGGGCGTGCGGCGCGGCGGGTCAGAGGCCGACGTAGTTCTCGGCGAACCAGTCCTGGTGGCTGCGCGAGGCGCGCAGGGAGGCGAGGCGGGCGCGACGGATGGATTCGTGGAAGAACGATTCGCCGTCGGGCGGTCCCGGCCGGGCGTGCAGCAGCCCGACCATCCAGTGGGAGAACTCCTGGGCCCGCCAGATCCGGGCCAGGGCCTGCGCGGAGTAGCGCTCCAGTGCCCGGCCGTCGCCGCGGGTCAGGTCGTCGGCCAGGGCGCGGGCGAGCAGTTCGGCCTGCAGCACGGCGAGGTTGGCGCCCTTGGCGGCGGCGGGGCTGATCAGGGCGGCGGCGTCGCCGGCCAGCAGCAGGGACCCGTGGCGCAGCGGTTCGACGACGTCGGACTCCAGGTCGACGACGGCGCGCCGGACGATGCGGCCGCGGTGCAGCGGGCCGTGATCGCCGGCGCGCATCCGGGTGTCGAGTTCGTCCCAGAGCCCTTCCTCGGGCAGTTCCTCGGCGCGGGTGCCGCGTTCGCACTGCAGGTAGTAGCGGGTGACCTGCGGGGTGCGGGCCATGTGCCCGGCGAAGCCGCGCCCGTGCAGCGCGTAGGCCACGGCGTCCAGGCTCGGCGGGGCCTCGGCGAGCAGGCCCAGCCAGGAGACGCCGTGGTCGCGGCGGTGGCGGCGGGCGGTGGGCGGCAGGCAGCGCCGGGCGGCGCCGTGGCGGCCGTCGCAGCCCGCCACGTAGCGGGCGCTCCAGCGGCCGGTCTCGCCGCCCGGGCCGCGCACGGTGACCGCGGGCCGGGGCCCCTCGGCGCCGTGCACGGCCAGGGCCTCGGTCTCGAAGCGGATCCGCCCGCCGGCCTCCAGGTACTGGTCCAGCAGGTCGGCGACCAGGTCCTGCTGCGGGTAGACGGTGTGCTGCTCGCCGCGGCCGAGGCGGGCGTAGTCCAGGCGGAAGTGCCCGTCGTCGGTGCGGAATTCGCAGCTGCCGTGGAGCCGGCCGCGCCGGTGCAGGTTCCCCGACAGGCCGTGCCGGTCGAGGATCCGGACGGTGTTCGCGGCCAGGAACCCGGCCCGGGCCCGGGTGCGCAGCTGCAGGGGGGTGGCGCGTTCCAGGACCGCGCAGTCGACGCCCTCGCGGTGGAGCAGGTTCGCGAGCAGGAGACCGGCCGGGCCCGCACCGAGGACGACGACGTCGGCCGTGTTCCGGGCGGTTCGGGTGTTCTGACTTTCCGTCACGGGAAATGGATCTTAATCGGCGCAAGATACATCGATCGTCGAAAATCGCCCTAAACGGTGAATAGGCGGATGATCATCCCGTCGCTGCGCACCGCGCCGGGCCGGGTTCGGCGCGCGCGCAGGCCGACGTCGCCGTCCCCGATCGCCGCCGAGCTCCGGGCCCCGGGTTCAGCGCGCGCGCAGGCCGGCGAAGACCACCTCGAAGACCCGCTCGCGGGCCGCCGGGTCGCCCGCCAGCTGCTCCGTCGCCGTACCGACCCCGACGAGCAGCGCGACCAGCTCCGCCAGGCCCACCTCGGGACGCACCGCCCCAACCCGCTGCGCCGCGGCGAGGATCTCGGACAGCTGGGCGCGCATCAGCTCGCCGGACTCCCGCAGGGAGGCGTGCACGTCGACCCCGGCCTCGGCGAGAGCGCGGGTGAACTCCTGCTTGCCGGCGGACTGTTCGACGATCAGGCGGAAGCAGGCGAAGAAGGCCTCGCCGGGCTCGGCCTCGGCGGCGAGCCGGGCGGCGCCGGCGGTGATCGTCTCCAGCCGGCGGACCACGACCGCCTCCAACAGGGCTTCCTTGGTGGGGAAGTGGCGGAAGAGGGTGCCGACGCCGACCCCGGCGGCGCGGGCGATCTCCTCGGTGGGCACGCCGATGCCGCGGGTGGTGAACACCTCCGTGGCGGCGTCGAGGAGCCTGGCCCGGTTGCGGGCCGCGTCCGCGCGCAGCGGCCGCGGCGGGGCGCCGCCGGCCCCGGCGCCGCTCATGTCGCCGCCGGTGGCGCTGCCGCTCACGTCGCCGTCGGTGGCCCCGTTCTCCTTGCGTACCGCTGGCACCGGTCTCCCCCTTCCGTCCGCGGCGCGCGCGGATCTACCCGTGGACAACCGGAGTGGTCAGTCCGTATCGTTCTAAACGGAGTCGCTGGTCCGATTCTAGCGGCGCGATCCTGGGGGTTGATCATGTCCGAAACACCGTCTCCGCGCGAGGTCGTCCTCGAACTGCTGGCGGGCATCACCGGGGGCCGGTTCACCGAGCTGGCCCGGCTCTACGCCGAGGACGCGGTCGTCGAGACCGTCTTCGCGCCGGTCGAACCGCGCGTCTTCACCGGGCGGGCCGTCATCGCCGAGCGGTTCGCGCAGGTCGGCGCGCACATGCCGATGGAGCTGCGGACCAAGAACGTGGTCGTGCGGGAGACCGACGACCCCGAGGTGGTCGTCGCGCAGTTCGACTACCAGGCGCACCACCGGCACACCGGCCGGGACTTCGAGGTCGCCAACGTCCTGGTGGTACGGGTGCGCGACGGCCTGATCGTCGACAGCCGGGACTACCACGACCACCTGGCCCTCGCCGTCGCCGGCGACGGCCTGCCCGAGCTGGTGGCCGCCCTGGAAGGCGAGTAGCACCGGGGGAGGACCGGGGGCCGGGGCCGCCGGCGGCACGATCGAAAGGCGGCGGACCCGGCCCCGGGTACGGTTCCGTACGGGCGGGGCATCGACCGCGGGTGGTGCCCGTACGGCTGCGGTCGGGCCCCATTCGACAACTTCAACAGCCCTTGAAGTCAAGCCCGCGCCGCCGCGGCGGCCCGCCCCCGGCCGCCCCCGGCCGTCCGCCGCTCGCCGCAGCGGGGTAGCCTCGCTCACGGCGGAGGCCTGCGCACGGCAGCACCGACGACGAGGCGGACAGGGCGGGGCGATGGCGGATCAGCAGCGCAGCTACTGGCGGGTGGCGGACGGTTCGGCGGTCAGCGCCCACCAGGCGCACATCGTGTGGACCCGGGCCGCCTACCCGGCCCTGGTGGACGTGGCGGGCCGCTACCACGCGGTGATCAGCTACGCGGACCTCGCCGAGGCCGTCCAGGAGGCCTCCGGCGTGCGCACCCGGATCCACCAGCGGCACTGGATCGGCAAGGTGCTGTCCCTGGTGGTCCTGGAAGCCCACCGGCGCGGCGACCCGCCGCTGACGGCCCTCGTGGTGAACGCGGCCGACGGCAAGGTCGGCGCCGGCTACCAGGAGGTCCTCGCGGTCGCCGGGCAGCCGCCGCTGTCCTCGGAGATGGACCGCGAACAGCACGCGGCCGCCGCCCGCCTGGCCTGCTACCGCCACTTCGGCGCCGACCTGCCCGCCGACGGCGGCACCCCCGCCCTCGCCCCGCGCCTGCGGGCCTCACTGGAGCGCAAGGCCGCCGCCACCGCCGGCACGGCCGCCGGCACGGCCACGGGCACCGCCACCACCGCGACCCCCGCCGCCGCGCCGCGCCCCCCGGCGATCTGCCCCACCTGCTTCCTGGAGCTGCCGGCGACCCGGGTGTGCGACTCCTGCGGGGAGACCGTCGCCCCCTGAGGCCTTCCACCGTCCGGCGGAAGGTCGGGCCGCTCCATCTCGGAGGGCGGGCCGCTCCACCGCCGAGGGCGGGCCGCTCCACCGTCGCGGGCGGGCCGCTACACCGCCGAGGGCAGGCGCCCGGGCATCCGCCAGCCCTCCGCCAGGCGGGACGGGGACAGCCGCTCGCCGCCGCCGAAGAACTCGCAGAACTTCATGATCAGCGGGTCCCAGCCGACCGGGTCCACGTAGTGGTCGGTGCCGGGCACGATCAGGCGCTCCTCCACATGGGCACGCACGACCGTCACCTCGAAGGCGGTGCACCGCTCGTTGCCCGCCAGCGGCGTCGCGGCCACCACCCGGCACTCCAACTGCACCGGGCACTCGGCCGCGCGCGGCGCCCGCACCAACTCGCCCGCCAGCTCCGTCATCCCCGCCGCCGCGAACTTGCGCCGCTCATGGCGGTAGCCCTGCTCCCGCCGCAACTCGCTGATGTACGCACGGGCGGTCAGCAGCGCGAGGGCGTTCACGGCCTCCACCTGCGCCGAGGACGGCAGGTTCAGCACGCACTCGCCCTCGCGCCGCAGGTTGACCGAGGTCTGGGAGGCGTTGCCCAGCCCCAGTACGCAGGACTGCCCCAGCCACCACGCCGAGGACACCGGCGCGAGGTTGGCGCCGCCGTCCTCGTTGCGCGAGCCGATCAGCACCACCGGGGTGCCGAAGTACAGGACCTTCAGGTCGGTGACCTTGTGCACGGGAATCGCCGTTCTCGGGAGGGGAAGCGTCGTCGATCGACGACTCTGCCCCCGCCCGGACGGGGGCGCTGGCGGCGATCGGACATCCAGTTCCCGCCACCGGCGCCCCCGGCGCCCGGCCGACGGGCCCGTCAGCCCACCGGCCCGTGGGCGGCCACCTGACGCGCCAGGCCGTCCCGCAGCCGGTACGACAGGCCCACCACGGCCGCCTTGCCCTCGGCCACCCTCGACGCCAGCACCTGCGAACGCTCCACCAGCAGGTCCACGGTCTGGCGGATGTGCTCGTCCACGATCGCGTCGCGGTCCTCGATGCCCGCGGCCCGCGCGGACAGCACGCTCGGCGTCACCCGCTCCACCACGTCCCGCACGAAACCGCCCGGCAGCTGCCCCTGCTCCAGCGAGTCCAGCGCCGCCGCCACCGCACCGCACGAGTCGTGCCCCAGCACCACCACCAGCGGGCACTCCAGCACGCTCACCCCGTACTCGATGCTGCCCAGCGCCTCCGCCCCGGTGACGTGCCCGGCGGTACGCACCACGAACAGGTCACCCAGCCCCTGGTCGAAGATGATCTCGGCGGCCAGCCGGGAGTCCGAACAGCCGAACAGCACCGCGAACGGCCGCTGCGCCGGCGCCAGGGCGGCCCGGCGCCCGGCGTCCTGGTTGGGGTGCTCGGGACTGCCCGCCACGAACCGGGCATTGCCCTCCATCAGCAACCGCAGCGCCTCCGCCGGGTCGGACACCGGGTCGGACGGGGCGGTGACCGCGGAGGCCGCGGCGGCCGCGGCGTCGGACACCTGGGCGGACATCGAATCGGATATCGGTGTGGGGATCATGCCAGCACCCTAGATCGCCCCCGGTGAGCCCCGCAGCCGGGGGGTGCGGCCCCGCCGGCGGGCGACGGCACCGCCGCCCGCCGCCGTAGCCGCCCCAAGCCCGTGGCCCGCGGCCCGTGGCCTGCGGCCCGTGGCCCGAGGCCCCGCCGCACCACCCGCCGTCGTCCCGTCCGCCCGGCCGGGACCCGCGCCCGGAGGGGAGCGGCGGCCGCCGCGTCCGTCACCGGGGGTGGGTACGGTGGCCGGTGTGTCCTCCCCCGCGCCCCGCCCCGCCCGCGTCCCCCTGGCAGACCTCGCCCGGCTGCGCCGCGCCCGCGACCGGATGGACCGCGAGTACGCGCAGCCCCTGGACGTGCCCGCGCTCGCCCGCACCGCGCTGATGTCCTCCGGGCACTTCTCGCGCAGCTTCCGCGCCGCCTACGGCGAGACCCCGTACAGCTACCTCATGACCCGCCGGATCGAGCGGGCCAAGGCGCTGCTGCGGCGCGGGGACCTGAGCGTCACCGAGGTGTGCATGGAGGTCGGCTGCACCTCGCTGGGCTCCTTCAGCAGCCGCTTCACCGAGCTCGTCGGCGAGAGCCCCAGTGCCTACCGGGCCCGCGACCACGAGGACGGCGCCGCGATCCCGGCCTGCATCGCCAAGATCCGCACCCGCCCGGTGCGGCGTACGGAAGCGAAGGACGGGAGCCCTCCCGTAGCGTGACCGCATGAGCATCGAACTCGCGCAGTGCTTCATCGCCGTCGACGACCACGACAAGGCCCTCGCCTTCTACCGCGACGTCCTCGGCTTCGAGGTGCGCAACGACGTCGGCTTCGAGGGCATGCGCTGGGTCACCGTCGGCTCGCCCGACCAGCCCGACGTCGAGATCGTGCTGGAACCCCCGCTGGCCGACCCACACGCCTCCGAGGACGACCGCCGGGCCGCCGCCGAACTCCTCGCCAAGGGCCTGCTGCGCGGCGTCATCTTCCGCACCGACGACTGCGACGCCACCTTCGAACGCATCCGCGCCGCCGGAGCCGAGGTCCTCCAGGAGCCCATGGACCAGCCCTACGGCGTCCGCGACTGCGCCTTCCGCGACCCCTCGGGCAACATGCTCCGCTTCAACCAGCCCCGCACCAGGTAGCGCGGAGGCCGGCGGCGGCCCTCCGCGGCAGTCTCCGGCGGGTCCCGGGTCCGGCGGGGCCCGGGTCCTGCCCACCCCCGTGGGGCCGGGCCCGGGAGCCGCCGGGTCAGGGGGCCGTGCGGTCCTGACGCAGGCAGGCCCGGAAGGCCTCGGCGGCGGTGACCGCGGGCAGGACCGGCCAGGGCAGCAGGCCCGCGGCGGCGGCGAGGGTGGCCGGGGTGAGGACCGGGAGGGTGGCGGCGAGGGTGAGGCGCACGCGCAGGGCGTGGGGCACCCCGGGGCTGGTAGGGCCGGTGGGGCCGGTGGGGTCGGGAGCGGTGGGGGTCATGACGCCCGCCGGGCCCGGTCGAGGAAGGTGCGCAGGTCGGCCCAGGCGTCGGCGGGGGCTCCAGGGTCCCCGGACATCGCGGCGGGCTCCTCGCGCCAGGCGGTGCGCACGGCGCCCGACAGGGCGCTGTCGCCGCCGCTGAAGAGGCGGCCGAGCTCGTCCATGCGCTCGGCGATGCGGCGCACCCGCGGGTCGGTGGGCGCGACGCCGGCGGTGCGCAGGGCTTCGGCGTTGCGGTAGAGCTGGGGCCACTCGACCTCCAGCAGGTAGTGGGCGGCGGGCCCGAGCGCCGCGGCGTGGTCGGCGAGGGCGTGGAGCTGGTCGCCGTCGAGGTGGCGCTGCAGGGCCTCCCGGGCGGCGGGGGCGGTCGGGCCGGTGTCCCCGACGGCCTGGACCAGGCGCAGCAGGTCGGTGGTGGAGGGGGCGCGTTCGGCCGCGAGTTCGCCGTGCACGTGGGCGAGGCGCTCGCGCAGGGCCTGCAGGGCGGCGAGGGAGGCCTCGATGGCGGCCAGGTGCTCGCGCACCAGCCGCACGGGGTCGACGCCGGCGTCCAGGCAGGTGGCGATGGTGTCCAGGCCCAGGCCCAGGCGGCGCAGGGCGAGGATCTGGTACAGGCGGACGACGTCCTGCTCGGTGTAGGCGCGGTGGCCGGAGGCGGTGCGCCGGGAGGGGACGAGCAGGCCGATCTGGTCCCAGTGGTGCAGGGCGCGCACGGTCAGTCCGCTCGCCTCGGCGAGCGGGCCGACCTTCCAGGTCTGTTCGGTGGACATGGCACGAGCATCCCTCCTGACGTCGCGTGAGGTGCAAGGCCGGGTGTCAGGCCGCGGTGGTGCGGGCCGGCACCGGGTGCGGCAGGTGCGGAGGGTGTGCCCGGCCCGGGCCGGGGGGCGGAGTGACGGCCCGGAGTGACGCCCTTTCCGCAGGCGGGGGCCGCCGGTCCCGGCGTCGGGTGCACGGGTACGGGACGATGGCGGCATGGACGACACCCGACAGATGATCAGCTCCGGCTCCCCGCTCGAACCGCGGATCGGCTTCTCCCGGGCCGTGCGCAAGGGCTCCCACGTCGCCGTCGCGGGCACCGCCCCCATCGGCGAGGACGGCACCGTCGTCGGCCAGGGCGACGTCCACGCCCAGACCGTCCGCTGCCTGGACATCGCCGAAGCCGCCCTCAACGAGGCCGGCGCCTCCCTGACCGACGTCGTACGGACCCGCATCATGCTCACCGACATCGGCCGGTGGAAGGAGGACGCCCGCGCCCACGGCGAACGATTCGCCACGATCCGCCCGGCCTGCACCTTCGTGGAGGTCTCGCGCTTCATCGACGAGCGCTGGCTGGTCGAGATCGAGGTCGACGCGATCCTGGACTAGCTGTTCCGGCCCGTGGGCGCCGTCGTCGGCGTCGGCATGGGCGCGGGCGTGGGCCCGGCCGTCGTGGGCGGGGGTGTCGTCGGCGCCGGTGTCGTGGCGGGTGCGGGGTCCATCAGGGTGTGCAGGAGGTCCTTGCCGAGGGTCAGGCCGGTCTGTGACTCGTCCGGCAGCCCGTAGTCGTCGTACCAGTCGGCCGGCGCCTCCGGGTGCGGGCCGCTGACCGCTACCCGGCCCGCGCCGTACGGGGTGACCACGACGGCGGGCCGGCCGCCGGGGTAGCGGGCGAGGACCTCCGTGCCCGGGCCGTCGACGTCGAAGGACGGGCCGTCCTGGAAGTACATCCGCTGCGGGCGGCCGCGCCACAGGACGTCGACGAGCTGGTCCCGCTCGTCGGTCACGCTCGCACCCGGGGAGCGGACGTACGGGCCGGAGTCGCCCGGCAGGAGGTCGTAGCCCGGGTCGCCGGCCAGGTAGCCGCCCATGCACAGTCCCAGGTAGTGCCCGCCGCCGCGCACGTACGCCCGCACCAGCTCCGGGGAGAAGCCGGGTTCGCGCCCCAGCAGGCCCCACGCGGTGTCCACCTCCTGCCCGTTGGTGCCGCCGGGCTGCACGTACACCGCCACCCCGCTCAGCGCGGACGGGCCGAAGCGCACCCGCTCCTTCGGCCCGACGTAGCGCACCGCGAACCCGTCGCGCTCCAGCATCGTCGCGGCCGCCTCCGGGCACCCCTCGCAGGCCGCCGGCCCCCGGTACACCAGCGCCAGCGGCCGGTCGTCCTCCCGCACCGGCGTCCCGCCCCCGCCCGCGGGGCCGCCCGCACACCCCGACACCACCAGCACCGCCGCGGCGGCCACCGCCGCACCGCGCACTCCCCGTCCTCCGCGCCCACCACGCACTCCGCGCACGCCCGCCCGTCCCTCGGACCGTTCCCGACCCCCGCCTGCGGGCCGACGTTACGTCCCGGCGGGCGCGCGCCGCGAACCCGCCCCCCGATCGGGCGAGTTCGCGGCGCGCGCCTTGACGGACCGGGGGCGGGCACGTCTCAGCCGTCCGCCCGCCGCCGGCGCCGCAGGGAGTCCACCACCGCCGACAGGTCCTCCTCGGCGATCGACGGGTCCGCCAGCAGCACCTCGCGGGCCGCCGACAGCACCGGGCCGCCGCCCGCCAGGGCGAGGTCCTTCGCAGCCAGCCGCACCGGGAAGTCCGAGTCGGTGCTGTGCGCCCGGGCCACCACCCCCGCGAGCGGCCCGGCCGCCAGCACCTCCCGCGCCGCCTCCGGCGGCACCCCCAACTCCCCGGCCACCGCCAGCACTTCACCGACCACCGTGACCGAGGCCACGATCGCGCCGATCGCCACGGTCTTCAGCGCCGCCCCCGACCCCGGGCCGCCGCAGCGCCGCACCCGGCCCAGGCGCTCCAGCACCGGCCGCGCCCGCTCCAGGTCCGCGTCCTCGCCACCCGCGAGGACCAGCAGCTCACCGGCCGCCGCCGGGCCCACACTGCCCATCACCGGCGCGTCCACCATCCCCACGCCGTACGGGAGTCGGGCGCGCAGGGCGGCGGTGGCCTGCGGCCCGATCGAGGACATGTCGATCCACAGCGTGCCCGGCGCCAGCTCGGCCGTGAACCGCGCGGCGACCTCGGTGACGGCCGCCGGGTCGGACAGCATCGTGACGACGACCTCCGCGCCCCGCACCGCCTCGGCCGGGGACGCGGCCTCGGTCAGGCCCCCGGCGCGGCCGGGGGAGCGGTTCCAGACGGTCAGCGGGTGGCCGGCGGCGGCGAGGCGACGGGCCATCGGCAGGCCCATCCGGCCCAGCCCCAGAAAAGCGATCTTCTCCATGGCCCCCACGCTAGGCAGCCGCCAGGCAGGCGACAAGCGAATGTCCCGCATGATAGCCATGCGCAATGGACATGGCTTGGCTGGACGTCTTCCGCACCGTCGCACACCTCGGCTCCTTCACCGCCGCCGGCGAACGCCTCGGCTTCACCCAGTCCGCGATCTCCCGCCAGATCGCCACCCTGGAAAGCGAGTTGGGCACCCCGCTGTTCGACCGCCTGGCCCGCGGCGTCCGGCTCACCGAACACGGCCGCGCCCTGCTGCCGCACGCCGAAGCCCTGCTCGAACGCCTCGACACCACCCGCCGCGACCTCGCCGCCCTCACCGAACTCACCGCCGGACACCTGCGGGTGGGCGCCTTCGACAGCGCCAACGCCGCCCTCGTCCCCGGCGCGCTCGCCGCCTTCCGCGCCGCGCACCCGCACGTCGCCATCAGCCTCACCGAAGGCCTCTCCGCCCACCTCCTGGACCTGCTCGCCAACGGCGCCATCGACCTCGCCCTGGTCGCCTCGTACACCCAAGACGCCTACGACGGCGACCAGTTCGACCTCCGACCGCTGCTGGACGACCCCGTGCTCGTTGCCCTCCCGCCCGAGCACCGCCTCGCCGGGCGCCGACGCCTGCGCCTGGCCGAACTCGCCGACGAACCCTGGATCGCCGCCCGCCGCCACGCCGAATCCACCCTCCTCGCGGCCTGCCTGCGCAGCGGCTTCCGCCCCCGCATCGAATACGCGGTCGGCGCCTGGACCGCCAAACTCGGCCTCGTCGCCGCCGGCCTGGGCCCCACCCTCATCCCCTCCCTCGCCGCCCGCGCCGCCCGCCCCGACATCGCCCTCATCCCCCTCCACCCCGACGACACCCCCGTCCGCCGGGTGTGGACGGCGACGCGGCGGGGGCGGCGGGTGACGCCGGCGGTGGCGGGTTTCACGGGGTTCCTACGGGAGGCGGCGGGGGCGGGGGTGTAGGGGGTGCTGTGGCTCGGGGGGTGTGGACGGCGACGCGGCGGGCGCGGCGGGCGACGCCGGCGATGGCGGGGCCGGGGTGGAGGGGGCCGGAGCGGCGGAAAGGGGCCGGGGGACCCGGTGGCGTCCGGCGCGGAGATCGGGAAGACTCGCCCGCATGGTCTCGGTACTGCAGAACGTGGCGATCGACTGCGCGGACGCCTATGAGCTGGCCCGCTTCTGGAGCAAGGTGACCGGCCGTCCGCTGGACCCGGACGACCGGCCGGGCTCCCACGAGACCCAGGTGATGCTCGCGGAAGGCCCCGTCCTGTACTTCAACCAGGTGCCCGAGCCCAAGACGGTCAAGAACCGGATCCACCTGTGCCTGCGCCCCGAGACCTCCCGCGACGAGGAGGTGGAGCGCCTCCTCGCCCTCGGCGCCACCCTCGTCGCCGACCGCCGCAACCCCGACGGCTCCGGCTGGGCCGTCCTCGCCGACCCCGAGGGCAACGAGTTCTGCGTCCTGCGCAGCGCCGCCGAACGCGCCGCGGCGACGGACACCTGACCCGACGTGCCGTCAGAGCCCGCGCGCGCCGAGCGCGGTGCGGGCGGGCGCGGTGCGGGCGAGGGCGGTGCGGGCGGGCGCGGTGCGGGCGAGGGCGGTGCGGGTGAGCGCGGCGATCTCGTCGGGGGTGCCGACGGCGTCGACGGTGACCAGCAGGCCCTGGCGGGCGTAGTGGCGGGCGACGGGCGCGACCGCCGCCTCGTGCAGGCCGAGGCGAGCGCGGATCCTCTCCTCGGTGCCGGCTTCCCACCGGTGGCGCCCACTGCGGCAGAGCCGTTCCGCCTCCTCCTCGGGCAGGTTCAGGCGCACCACCGCGTCGAGAGGGGTGCCGAGTTCCCGCAGCAGATCGTCCAGGGCGAGCGCCCGGGCGGTGTCGGGTGGGCGGTTGAGGAGGACGAACTCCGCGGGCGCCGTGCGGTGCAGGTGCTCGCGCAGGACCTCGGTCGCGAACTCGTCCGGGAACCGGCTGCCGGACTCGATGATCCCCGCGGCCCGCAGGCCCAGTTCCGTGCGTCGGCTCAGGTGAGCGCGCATCAGGTCGCCGAGGCGGATGACCGGCACTCCCAGCACCGGGGCCAGCGCATCGAGCGGGGATTCCCCTCGCCACGCCGGCGGCTGCAGGAGGACGAGTCGGGACACGGGACCGCATCCTGCCACGGCGCCGCCGAGGCCGTCCACGGACGTGCGCGGGCGGTCGCGGTGCCGGCGGCCATCGCCCGAGGCGGCCGATTCGTTCAAGGCCGCCGGGCCGGTCCTCGCCTACGGTCGGGGGCATGACCTGGGTGAACGACAGCATGCTCGAACGGGCCGGCCGGTTCCTGTGGACCTCGGGGCGGGTGCTGGAACAGCGCCGCTACGCCTTCCACTTCGACGGCGCCGGGCCCCAGGGCCCGCTCGCCGCGCTGGACGCCTACGCCACCGGCGACGGCGGGTACGCCTTCGGCCTCGAACCCGACGTGCGCGGACCCGCCCCGCAGCCCATCGCCGTGCCCTCCGCCCTGCGAGTCCTCGCCGAGACCGGCGCCCTGCACGGTGAGCGGGCCCGGCGGATCTGCGACTGGCTGGCCGCGCACACCACCGCCGAGGGCGGCGTGCCCAGCGTCCTGCCCAGCCTGCGCCGCTACCCCCGCCCGCCGTTCCTGCCCGTCCCCGACGAGCCCGCCGCCGACCTCCTCGCCACCGGCCAGATCGCCGCCCCGCTGCTGCGCGCCGGCATCGACCACCCCTGGGTCGCGGCGGCCGCCGACTTCTGCCACCGCGCCGTCGAACACCTGGAGCACACCCACCCGTACGAGGCCGGCGCCGCCGTCGCCTTCCTCGACGCCGCCCCCGACCGCGAGCGGGCCCGGCGCCAGGCGCACCGGCTGGGCGAGCTGGTGCGCGCGCAGCGGATCGTCCTGCTCGACCCCGACCACCCCGAACAGGCCCGCGTCGCCGCCGGATACGCCCCCGGCGAGCACCACCTGCCGCACGACTACGCGCCCACCCCGGACAGCCTGGCCCGGCAGTGGTTCACCGACCGCGAACTGCGGGCCGGCCTGGCGCACCTGGCCGGCCTGCAGCAGGAGGACGGCGGCTGGCCGATCCGCTGGGCCCGCTGGTCGCCCACCACCGAGGCGGAGGCCCGCCCCGGCGTCACCCTCGCCGCGCTGCTCACCCTGCGGGCCTACGACCGCGCCGGCCCGGCCCGTGCTTGACCTCAAGCGGACTTGAACTCCTGTCGGTACCGTGGACGACCGGCCTGGTGCTGACTTCCCCCGCACCTTGCCGTAGACCGGCTACAAGCAGCTTCGCCGAATCGGTGACCGCCAGGTCAACCCTCTACGGATTGCTTGTCCTCAGGACCCATCCCATGTCAGCGAGCGTCTGAGAAATCGGGACGTACCACATTCCGTTGAAGCACCACGGCGTTCGATATCCACCGTCGGATGCCGTGCGGCCGTTGCAGTTGGTCTCCTTCTCGAGTGACGTGATGGTTCCGCGGGCCTGGACCTTGCTTCCGTCTATCGCGACCACGGGTCCGCCGCTGTCCCCGTTGATAGCGGCGATGTCGTTCGGGTCCGTCTGGACGACCTCGTCAGCAAATTTGCGCCAGATCTGGTTGGGACCCTGAATCTGCCGGTCAACCTGAAGGACGCGGAGGCCGCAGTGAGCGCCCGAGTTGGCCGCGGAGTGGCAGACGTAGTCGCCTATATTGTTTCCGCCGTAACCGGATACCTGAACGGCATCACCATCATTCGGGTCATTCCATGGGCCACCGTAGACGTATCCACCCGAATGCTGCATGTCGTGGGGGACGATGCCGATGGTGTCGTCTGCGGCGTTTCCGTCACCCTCGTTGGCGTATCCCATGTACTGATTGCTGTACCAGGTCCTGTACGAGCCTGCGCCGCAGTGCCAGGCAGTGGTGACAAAGTTCTTGTAGTTGGCCGAGGGGCTGTAAACCCCGAAGCCAGTGGAGCAGATGTGGCCGGGCCCAGCCGGGGCACGCCGGCGCCGCCGTACCAGGGCTCGGAGTCTGCGCCACGCGTCAGGTCCTCCACCATAGCTTGGTGGTGGGCGTGGACTTCCACACCAGCGACGGCCGATGCGATGGCTTCCACATGTGGAGTGAGTTCTTCGGCGGAGAGCAACGGAAGGATGGCGCGCGTCTCGGGTGCGCCCTCGTCGTCTGTTTCATAGCCGAGGTCGAGGCCACTTCCGTCAAGCGACGGCCCGATGCTGTTGATGTGGCTCGGCCTCTTCGCCGCGATGGGCATCGGCTTGCCGTTCGGCAGCAGCTTCTCACGTGCTGTGTGCAGTTCGGCTTTGGAGTACTTGGCGGGCACGACCTGGACACTCACGCCCGGCGGAAGGTCTTGGAGCGTGTCGCGAACTGTGTCCGGGAGCTCTCCCTTCCAGTGCAAAGTGATGCGACTGGTTCCCGGGTCCACCTCGACCTCGGAAAATCCCGGAATCCGATCCCGGTTCTGCTCATCCTGCCCTGCAGTGATGTGGTCGACTACCCTGTCGAGAGCTTCCTGCTTTTTCATGAGCTCGACGACGTCCGGCTTGGCTGCTCCTCGCAACGTGGCCGCATCGGTGCCGCCGGTGGGCAGCTTCTTCTGGGGCGCGTGGCCCGCCTGGGCCGGCGCTGCGGTGGGTATTTCTCTCCCTGATATGGCGATCGCTGGGGTGATTGCGGATGCTGACGCCAGCAGGACGGTCGCCAGGATTGTCCACGTTCGACCGGAGTTGCCTTTCTGGGCCATTAAGTCCCCCCAAATAGGATGCCATTAGGCGTCGTGAACGATGCTGCACCCCGCACCGTAGCGGCGTGAGAGGGCAGAGCGCACCTCAGATAAATGCCCCATGGGTCCCCTTGTGGAACATTTCGGGCGCACCGTTTAGACTTTGCCATTTCTCGGCAAATGAAAGCGGTGCGTTGGGGTTATTTGCCCGGAAAGCGCTGTTTGCTGACTCGCTTGACTTTGCACACGCTATGCCGCAAGCATGGTCATGACCGCCGGGGAGGGCCCGTGACGCAAAGCACCATCCGTCAGATAGCCAAGCGCGGAAGACGAAATCGTCTGGCCGCTTTGGCCGCCATAGCCATCCTTGGCGGCGGGTTCGCGACGACTGCTTGGTGGATGAATCGGGCTCCTGAAACGAAGGTCTACGAAGGCCCCGTGGCCGGCCACCCGCTCCTTGTCAGCTCCGACGGCCAGACCTTGACCCTCAGTATCGGCTGGGGATGCGAAAAACAGCCCCAGCTCGTGGCACGCGAGTCCGCGGGCATGGTGAAGATCTCCCTGCGGCACACGGTCCCCCCAGGGTTCTGCGACCCGGGTGGCATCGGACAGATCGCGATCCACCTGAACCAGCCGCTCGGGACCAGGGCGCTGAACGACGCCACCGGCAAGCCCGCCGTCCACTTCGACGAGCGCGATCTTCGCCGGCCTGCGTTCCTGCCAGAGAACTACTACCCCTATCCGGCGGGCAGCATGGTCCAGCTTCCCGGCCTGGCCCCGCTCCCGACCGACACTCCTGCGTGGGCCAGCGGGTACACGCTGGGCACAGGGGCCGACGTGCAAGGGTCTCTGATTGTCAGCCAGATCCTCCGGAGCAGCACACCACCGGACGGCCGAGCCGCCACCGTCAAGGGCCACCCCGCGACCATCACGTCATCGAATCCCCAAGGCGGGCCCCGTTCGCTGACATGGTCGGACGGGACCTACACCTACATCGTCACCACCGGCGGCCCGCCACGACTCTCAGACGACGAACTCATCCACGTCGCAGAGAACCTCGGCAACTGACTAACGTAGGGTGGGGGCCGCCGTCAGACGGGTCCCGCCAGCGCCCCGCGGTTGCGCCTGCACTGCTCGGAGCAGCACACTGCCCAGCTGTGCCTGGGCACCGTCCGGACCATCGACGTCCGCGTCGACGCATCCCCATGGTGCAGCACGACCAGAAGCCTGGCGGCTGGCCTGCAGCAGGAGGACGGCGGCTGGCCGATTCGCTGGGCCCGCTGGTCGCCCACCACCGAGGCGGAGGCCCGCCCCGGCGTCACCCTCGCCGCGCTGCTCACCCTGCGGGCCTACGACCGCGCCGACCCGACCCGTACTTGACCTCAAGCGGGCGCCGGCCCGGCTCGTGCTTGACCTCAAGCGGACTTGCACTCCTACGGTCGACCGCGTCCTGACGATCAGTCGGTGGACGCGACCCACGACGCGAAGGAGCACCGGAGAGATGGCGACGCTCAAGGAGTACCCGCACGAGGTGATCGCCGCCCAGCCCATCGGGGCGTGGAGCGGCGAGGCCTACCGCAGGGTGGTGGGAGGACTGCGCGAGCAGCTGGCGGTGGAGGGCCTGACCCATCCGCACTGGTGGACGCTCAACCACGCGGCCGGCCGGCCCGGCGGCTGGACCAGGGCGGCCCTGGTGGAGCGGCTCGTCCGCTACGACGACCAGGACACCGACTTCGACGCCGTCTTCGACGACCTGATCGCGCGCGGCTGGCTCGTCGAGGACGCCGGCGCCTTCACCCTCACCGAGGAGGGCGAGGCCGGGCGCCTACGGGCCCGGGAGCGCAACCTGCGGATCCACGAACGCACCCACGAGGGCATCGACCCGCAGGACTTCGTCACCACGGTCAACGTGCTGCGCCGCATGGTGGCGAACCTGGGCGGCGACGGGAACCTCCCCGACTGACCGGCCGCCCAGCCGGCCGCGGAGGCGGCCCCGGACGGGGGTCGGGGCCTCCTGCGCGGGCGTCACCGCGGCGTCGATCCGCCCGGCCGAGCCCGCAGGGCACGCCGCGGCGCCGCGCCCTCCTCCGGGCCGCATGCGGACTCCACCGCCCTCCCGGGATGTCGTCGGCGCGGAACAACAGCCGCCACCGCGACGGTCGCCGCCCTCGCCCCGGCGAGCGGTCTGCCGGCATCCCCGCCGCCGACCCTAGTCCCACACCACGGACCACACGGCCGTACCGGGCGGCGCCGGTGGGACGTCCCGGTACTCGTCCACCAGGCCCGGGACCACGCCGCTCGCCGCGAGCCGCGTGGTCCACGCGGCGCGGGCGGCCTCGTCCGCCGTGGTGCAGACGGCGACGGCTTCCGCCGTGAGCTCCTCCAACGCCAGTGTCTCCGGGTGCAGTTGGACCCGGACCCAGGCGACGTCCGGGCGCTGCTCCACGGTGCGCAGGCAGGCGACCAGGTCGGCGAGCGGGGGCCGCCCGTACCCCCACTGGTTGGGGGCGATGCACCCCTCGTCGTCGTTGCCCTCGAAGCATTCGTCCAGCGTCAGCAACGGCATGACGCCGTCCTCGCCGGCCCGGTCGATCACGTGCGCTATGGGGATCACGGTCAGGGATCCTCGCACAAGGGCGTGCGGAGCGGGCCGGGGCGGCCGGTCACGCCCGGGCACCGGAGGAGGATTGACCCGTGGAAAAGTGCTCCGATTGCCCCAGGATCATGGGTCTTTCGGGCCGTAGATTGGCCGCATGACGACGACGAACACCACCGCGAACACCGCGAACACCGTGAACGCCACCGCCGTCACCACCGCGATCCCGGCCCCGGTCCTGGCCCGCCGCGCCGAGGCCGAGACCTGCGCCGACCCGGGCGCCACGCCACCATGACGCTGCTCGCCGAGACCGACCAGGGGCAGGGCGGCTTCACCGTCTACCGCTCCGCCTTCTCCCGGGGCGCCGCCGGGGCGCCCGCGCACGTCCACACCAAGGCCTGGGAGCTGTTCTTCGTGATCAGCGGCTCGCTGGAGGTGCTGGTCGGGGAGGAGGTCACCGTCCTGGGCGAGGGCGACTTCCTGGGCGTGCCCCCGCACACCCCGCACGCCTTCGCCGCCGCCGAGGGCGCCGAGGCCGACGTCCTGTTCCTGTTCACCTCCGGCATGGACCGCTTCGACTACCTGCGGCTGCTGGGCAGCGTGATGCGCGGCGAGACGGCGCCGGCGGCGATCGCGGCCTCCGGCGAGCGCGTCGACAACCACTACGTCGACAGCCCCGTCTGGCGCGAGGCCCTGGCGGGCCGCGCCTGACCGGGCCGGTCGGGGGGCTGACCGGGCCGGCCAGGGCGGGGTCGGTCACCCCCGCGCCCCGGGTCGTCGCTCGTCGTCGCTCGACGGGCCGGGGCGGCCCGGGTGTGGAACGGTGGAACCCGGGGGTGTCCCGGTTGCGAGAGGAGTGGCCATGTCGTCGAAGCGCCGCCGCAAGAAGAAGGCCAGGGCCAGGCGCGGGGCCAACCACGGCCGCCGCCCCCAGTGCTGAGCCGTACCTGAGACGGCCGCTCGCGCCCGGGCCGTAGCCCGGGCGCGACGCGGCGGCCGGGCAGGTCAGAGCCGCCCGCGCCCCAGGAAGCCGCCGCGCGGCACCACGTGGTACTGGCGGCGGTCGTTGCCGTTCGTGCCCAGGACGAGTTCCAGGACCAGGCCGCGGCCGTCCGCGCGGGCCTCGCGCAGCAGCTCCGCCGCGGCGGGCTCCGCGGGCGTCTGCTCCATGACGTGGTACGCGGTGGGCGCCGGTGCCGGGAGAGGGTCCGGGCGCGGGATGCCCGGCAGGTCCCAGTGCAGCCGGGCGACGGGGCTGTACAGGCCGGGGGAGTCCATGGCCCAGCCCTCCTCGGTGGTGCCGCCGTCGCGGTACCAGCGCAGCGCGTGCTCCACGGTGCCGCCCGCGCTCGGCCGCTGGCCGGCCCGGCACCACTCGGCCACACCGGCCGCCTCGATCCTGGGCAGCACGGCGGTGATGTCCTCGCGGACCACGTAGTAGGCCCGCGCGTGGAGCCGGCAGATCAGCAGCGCCTCGGCGTCGGAGAGGCGGTCGAGCGCTTCGAGGGGCCTCGGGCGGGTGCGGGAGTCCAGGACGCGGGTCACCACGTGCTCGACGCCCTCCACCGCCGCCAGCGCCTCCACCAGCCGCCGGATCCGTCCGAGCTCCGCCGCCCGGGCCGCCCGCGCCCGCGGCGAGTCGGCCAGGGCGCGCAGCCGCCGCTCGGTGGGCCAGCGGCCGCGCACGGCCCGCAGGCCGTCCCACAGCTTCGTCAGCGGGTAGAGCAGGAGGGTCAGGAAGCCTTCCACCGGCCGGTGTCCTCTCGGATCGCACGCGTGTCCGCGCAACTCACCCTGGCCCACCCGGGCCCGGCCCACAATCCGCTCACCGGGCCCCGCTCCGGCAACCCACGGCCGGAGGTCAGTCCCAGGGTTCGTTGACGGTTCCGGTGGTGAAGGAGGCTTCTTCGAGGAGTTCCGGCGTCAGGCGGACGCCGGTGAGGTGTTCGGCGAGGGCCAGGGCGAGCTGGGTCTCGTCGGGGTACAGGGCGGGGTCGAAGTCCGGGACGGCTGCGCTGACGGGGCCGGGAGCCATGTCCTCGACGCGCAGGCGGGTGGTTCCGTCCGCGTACCAGCAGCCAGTTGCTCGCCAGCAACGACCGCCACTGGCCCGGCAAGCCGTCGAGCGACATGATCCTCGTGCTGCGCCTCGACCGGACCGCCGGTCCGGCGGGGCGGGCGTGCGGCTAAAGTCCCAGGTGAGAACCGTCGCGCCGTCCGAGGAGACCCCGCCATGCCGACCGACCCCGTCGCCGCCGCCGCAGCCGCCCGCCCGCAGGACGCGAGCCCGCGGCCCGCGCGCCTGGGGCTGGGCACCGCGGCCGTCGGCCGGCCCGGCTACATCACCCTCGGACGGGACGCGGACCTGCCCGCCGAGCGGACCGTCGAGGCGCTGCGCGAGCGCACCCACACCCTGCTGGACGCCGCGTACGCCGCCGGGGTGCGCTACTTCGACACCGCCCGCTCCTACGGCCGCGCCGAGGAGTTCCTCGCCCAGTGGCTGGACGACCACCCCGGGCCGGCGGGCGAGGTGACGGTCGGCAGCAAGTGGGGCTACACGTACACGGCCGGCTGGCGGACCGAGGGCGTGGCCGCGCACGAGGTCAAGGAGCACTCGACGGCCGTGTTCGACCGTCAGATCCGCGAGACCCGCGCCCTGCTCGGCGACCGCCTGGACGTCTACCTCGTCCACTCCGCCATGCCCGACGGCCCCGCCCTCACCGACCCCGCCCTGCACCAGCGGCTCGCCGCGCTCGCCGCCGAGGGCGTCCGGGTGGGCCTGTCCACCAGCGGCCCCGCCCAGGGCGACACCATCCGCCAGGCCCTCGCCGTCACCGTCGCCGGCCGCCCGCTGTTCACCGCCGTCCAGGCCACCTGGAACCTGCTGGAGACCTCCGCCGCCCCCGCCCTCGCCGAGGCCCACGCGGCCGGCTGGATGGTCGTCGTCAAGGAGGGCATGGCCAACGGCCGCCTGGCCGGACGCAACGCCACCGGCCCCGACACCGCCGCCCTGCGCACCCTCGCCGCCCGCACCGGCGCCACCCCCGACGCCCTCGCCCTGGCCGCGGCCGCCGCCCAGCCCTGGGCCGACGTGGTGCTCTCCGGCGCCGCCACCCTCGACCAGCTCGCCTCCAACCTCACGGCGGCCGAGGTCCGGCCGGCCCCGGACGACCTCGCGGCCCTCGCCGGCATGGCGGAGCCGGCCGAGGCGTACTGGCGCACCCGCTCCCGACTGCCCTGGAGCTGACGGGAGTCGGCGCCCCGGCCGGGTCCTGCGGGGCCCCGCCGGTCAGGCCCGAGGCTCGGCGGCCCGCTCGGCGGCGGTGCTCGCCCGCCACTTGTCGAGGTAGCGGAAGAACACGTCCAGAGGCGACTCGTCCCCGGCGACGTCCTCGACGGCCCGGGGCCAGCCGCTCAGCACCGACAGGCCCTTGGCCTGGGCCAGCCACTGCGGGAACGCTCCGTCGGCCCCGAACTCGAACGGCTCGCACAGGCCATGGGCCTCGAGTGCGACGGCGTACCCGGTGAGCATCGCCTGCAGTTCCAACAGGTCCCGGTGGTACAGCCACATGCCGGGTCGCAGGCGGATCTGCTCCAGCAAGTCGTCCAGGTTCCGGAAGTCGGCGGGCCACCTGGTTCGGGGCCGGGTTCCATGATCAACTGTCATCGGCCCACCCTACGCAAAAAGCTCGCGGCGGCTGGGGGCCTGCGGGATGCTCGGCGCGTGCGTGGGGAATGCGACGGGGTCACCCCGGTGCCGCGGATGCCGCTGCTCGGCGACTTCCGGCTCCACGCCGACTTCCAGGTCGGCCTGGACCGGCCGGTGTTCGTCGCGGAGGGCGACCTGGTCCACTACGGGCGGGGCCACGTCGTGGTCACCCGGCCGACCGGTGAGCGGCACCGGCACCCGGCCGGCCGCAGCCACTGGATCTGCGGCCGGCCGGGCCCGGTCCCCGATCCGGGCGCCGGGCGGCGGCGCCGGTAGCGCCCCGGCCGGCTGTCGGTGCCCCCTCCTACGGTGGGCCGCATGACGCAGCCACCACCGGACCTCGCCACCGCCGTCGCCGAACTCGCCGCCCGCGCCGACCTGCCCGTGCCGCTGCCGCCGGGCCGCCTCGTCGGCGCCGAGGACGGCCGGGAGCCGCTGCTGTGGATCAGCGACGCCCCCGCGCCCGCCGGGCTGTGGGCGCAGCTGCACCGCGCGCACTCGCACAGCGGGCTGTGGCCGCTGCTGCTCAGCCCGCTGGAGCGCGGCGGCCCCGACTACCGGCCCTGGCTGTCCGGCGAGCTGTACCCCACCGGCGCCGAGGTCCCCGGGCTGGACGACCCGGCCGCGCTGCTGCGTGGCTGGTGGCAGACGGGCCGCGGCGAGGACGGCCACGGCGAGGACGGCCACGGCGGCGGTGACGACGACGAGGAACTCGCCGAGGCCCTGGCCCCGTACGGCCTCGCCTGGCCCGGTACCGCGCCCGCCGTCGCCGTCCCCGAGGGCGCGGCCGACCGCGAGGCCCGCCGGCTGGCCGACGTCCTGCAGCCGGGCAGGGACGTCCGCCTGGGCCTGGTGCGGGCCGGCGGCGGCGCCGAGGCACTGGCGGTGTGCGGGTGGAGCGGGCCGGTGAACCACGAGGGCGACATCGCCAAGATCGCGGCCGTGCTCGCCGACTGGGAGCGCCGCTTCGGCGCCCAGGTGGTCGGAGTCGGCTTCGACACCCTGGAGTTGAGCGTCCCCGTGCCGCCCGCCACACTCGCCGAGGCGCTCCTGCCGGCCGCCGAGCACACCGCCTTCTGCCCGGACCTGGTCTTCCAGGGCACCGGCAGCCTCACCGAGTACGCCGAGCAGCTGGTGGGCGCCCACCAGTGGTCGTTCTGGTGGGACTGACGCCCGCCCCGCCCCGCCCGGGGTCAGTACTCGGAGCTCGGTGCGGCCGTCGTCGGCCCAAGGTCCGGCTCGTCGCGCAACTCCACCGCCTCGCCCGGCCGTTCGAGCTCCAGGACGACCAGCTCGTTGCTCCCCGCCCGCCACAGCGGCGCGGGGGCGTAGAGGGTGCGCTGGGGGCCCTGCGCGCGGTAGCGGCCCAGCAGGAACCCGTTCAGCCACAGCAGCCCGCGCCCCCAGCCGGGCAGGGCCACGAACGCGTCGGCGGGGGAGGGCAGTTCGGCGGTGAAGCGGTGGAATACCGGCTGCCCGTCCGGCCCGTCGTCCCCCGCCGCGTCCGGGCCGCCGCTCGCGAAGTGCAGCGCCGACAGGTCGGTCAGCGGCAACGGCCGGATCTGCCAGCCGAACAGCCGCTGGCCGCCGTGCGAGACACCGCGGGTGATGCCCTTGCGGTCGTCCATGTTCGGGCCGTAGTTCACCCGGCCCAGGGCCTCCACCAGGATGTCCAGGGTGACCCCGTCCGCGCAGGTGGCCAGCGCCAGCGACTCGCCGGGGGAGTTGCGCTCCAGCGTCCCGAGCGGGCGCCCGTCCGCGAACACCAGCGCCCGGTCGGCCAACCCGTCGATGCGCAACGGCAGTTCGGGGCGCGGGCCGGGCACCCGGGTGCGGTAGTGGATCAGGCCGCGGTCCTGCCCGAGCTGCTCCATGGGCAGCGGCGCGGCCCGCTCCACCGGGTGCGACAGCGCGTCCAGGCTCTCCAGCAGCACGGCGCGCCCCTGCGCCCGCTCCAGGCGCTGCGGCGCCACCCGGGGGAGCGGGGCGGGCAGTTCGCCTCCGGGTAGCTCCGGCACGGGCAGGTAGCGGCCGATGACCTCGCGCAGGGCGTGGAACTTGTCGGTCAGCTCGCCGGCCTCGCCGATCGGCGCGTCGTAGTCGTAGCTGGTGACGGTCGGCTCGTAGCCGGCGTCCAGCGGGTGCGCGCCGGAGTGGTTGGCGCCGGACCACAGGCCGAAGTTGGTGCCGCCGTGCGCCATGTAGAGGCTGACGGAGGCGCCGGTGGCCAGCAGCTCGTCCAGCGAGGCGGCGGTCTCCTTCGCGTCCCGCACGTGGTGCGGCAGGCCCCACTGGTCGAACCAGCCGATCCAGAACTCCATGGCGGTCAGCGGGCCCTCGGGCTGGTGGCGGCGCAGCACCGCCAGGCGCTCGGGGGCGCGCGAGCCGAACGTGGCCGTCGCCAGGTGGCCGGGCAGGGCGCCGCCCTGCTGCATGGTGTCGTGGGCGCCGTCGGTGGTGAACAGCAGGCAGTCCACGCCGCGCCGCTCCAGGCCGTCGCGCAGGTGCAGCAGGTAGGCGGTGTCGTCGCCGTAACTGCCGTACTCGTTCTCCACCTGCACCGCCACCACCGGCCCGCCCCGGCTGGCCAGCAGCGGCAGCAGCTCGGGCGCCAGCGCGTCGAACCAGCCGTCCACCTCGGCCAGGAACGCCGGGTCCGCGCAGCGCAGCCGCATCCCGTCCACGGCCAGCAGCCGGGCCGGCAGGCCGCCGAACTCCCACTCCGCGCAGATGTACGGGCCGGGGCGCAGGATCACGTCCAGCCCCATGCCGCCGGCCAGGCGCACGAACCGGCCCACGTCCCGCCACCCGGTGAAGTCGACCTTCCCACCGGGCAGTTCGTGGAAGTTCCACGGCACGTACGTGTCCACCGTGTTCACCCCCAGCGCCCGCACCCGCCGCAGCCGGTCCTCCCACAGGTCGGGGTGGATGCGGAAGTAGTGCACCGCACCCGCCACCACCCGGTGCGCCACCCCGTCCCGCACGAACCCGTCCGCGTCGTACCCGAGCATGCGCATTCCTCGCCTTCCCGATCGCCGGCCCCGGCCACCCCGAACCTAGCAAGGAACCCGCCCGCGCACCGTCCTCCCCCGGCGCGCCCGCCCGCCGGCGGGAGGGCCGGGGTCGTCCCGGACCCGCTCGATGGGCCAGAATCCAGGACCTGGGACAACCCCGGGCACCGGCGAGAGTGATCAATGACACGCGCATTCGACATCAACAGGCTGCTGGACCTCATGCCGCCGCACGAGGGGGCCGGTGAATCCGGTGACTGGGCAGCGGTCGAGCGGGCGTGGGGCTTCCGGTTCCCCAGCGACTACACCCAGTTCGTGACCCGGTACGGGCGCGGGAGCATCGAGGCCTGTCTCTCGGTGTTCTGCCCCGATGAGCTGATGCCGGAAGACGCTCCACAGCCGGGGATGCACGACATGACGGAGGAAGCGCGCCACCTCTTCGAGGAGGACGGGGAGCCTACCGATGAGGTGCACTCCGCCGAGCAGCTGATCGCCTGGGGTGGTTCGGCCACTGCTGACACGCTGTGCTGGCTGATGGTCGGGGACGACTCCGACGCGTGGCCGGTCGTGGTCCTCGGCAGGAACGGGGGCGCGCCGCTGGTCTTCCACATGGGGATGGCCGAGTTCCTCTACCGGATGCTCACGGCGGAGATCGACCCGTGCCCCATCGGGATCACCGATGCCTGGGGCTGTGCGTCCCCTCGGTTCGTCCACTGGCGGCTCAGCCGGGAGCGGTCCCGCGCCAAGCTCGACCCGCTGACCGGCGGGCCGAGGAGCTGACACACCCCCTGACCGGCAGCCTACCGATGAGGTGCGCTCCGCCGAGCACTGATCGCCTGGGGGCTGACACGCTGTGCTGGCTCATGGTCGGGGACGACCCCCGCGCGCGGCCGGTCGTGGTCCTCGGCAGGAACGGGGCACGCCGCGGGTTTTCCCCTGAGGATGGCCGAGTTCCTCCACGGCGTGGACTGCGCCCGGATCAGCCTGAGCCCCGTCGGCGCCGTCGTCACCTGGGGTGAGCGGCCGTCCGTCCACTGGCGGGCCGAGTGGCGGGGACAGAGCGGTTCAGGGCTGGGTCGCCGGAGGTCCGGCGGGCAGTGGGGTTCGGCTCGGTGATGAGAGAGGGATCAGCCCGCACCGGTGGCCGAGCGCTCTGCCCCTGCCCCGCTACGCCGGGGGTAGGGGCAGGGTGGGGAGGTGGTCGGACATGAGGAGGGCGACGAGTTCGCGGCGGGTGCGGGTGCCGGTCTTGTGGAGGATCGCGGTGACGTGCTGCTGGACGGTGGGGACGGTGAGGTGGAGGCGGGCGGCGATGTCCTTGGTGCTGGTGCCGCGCACCGCGTGGAGGGCGACCTGCTGTTCGCGGGGGGACAGGCCGTGGGCGAGGACCGCCAGGGGCAGGCGCTGGACGGGGGAGGCGGGGGAGGCGACGACGGCGACGGCGCCGGCGGGGCCGTCGAGCGGGGAGGCGTGCAGGGCGAGCCACCGGCCGTCCGGGGTGCAGACGCGGACCTCGGCGGGCCGGCCGGCGCGGGCGGCCTGGCGGGCGACGGTGAGGAAGCCGCTGGGCACGCCGCCGGTGTGGGCGGTGGGTTCGGCCATCCGCGCGATGAGGTCGCGGGCCGCGGCGTCCGCGGAGCGCAGCCGGCCGTGGGCGTCCAGGACGGCGACGGCCGGGCCGTGGACGGGCGCGGCGGGGCCGGCGGCGCGCAGGGCGGCGAGGTGGGCTGCGCGCAGGGCGGCGCCGATGGGCGCGGCGACGCGTTCGGCCAGGCGCAGGTCGGGCGGGCCGTAACGGCCTCGGGCGCGTTCGCGCATGAACGCGGCGCTGCCCCAACGTCCGCCGCCGAGGTCGAAGTTGATCCGCAGTTCGTCGCCGTAGCCGCAGGGGTGCAGCAACTCCCGGTAGCGGACGCTGCGTTCGGGGTGGCCGTCGGTGGCCCGGTCGACGCTCTGCACGCGGTGGCCGGCGCTGCGGATCGCGGTGAAGGTGGTGGCGTCCTCGCCCTGGAACTCCAGCCGGACGGCCTGTTCGAAGCGGGCGGGGTCGAGGCCGTCGGCCACCGTGGAGGTGGGGAAGCCGGTGACCGGGTCGGTGCCGTGCCAGCAGCCGCCGTCGAAGCCGAGCGGGTCCGCCAGCAGGGTGTGCAGTTCGCGGAAGAGCTCGGCGGCCGGCAGCCGGGAAGCCGCCAACTCACCGATCGTTCCCAGGACTTCCCGTTCCAGGTTGCGTCGTTTGGCCACGGACGGAATGGTAGGGAGGGCGGGACCGTGGTCGGTGGACGAACGACCGGATTGGCCGGACGCGGGCGGACGGTGACCGAAAACGCGGGGGCGGCCGCCACTGCTCGGCGACCGCCCCCGTCCCCCGTTCCCCCGGGCCCCCGGTTTCCCCTGCCCCCCGTTCACCCGTGGTGCCCGCTCAGGGCTTCGGCGTCGGTGTCAGCTCCACGGGTTGGCCCGCTGGTCGTCGATGGCCGTCCAGAAGCGGGTCCCCATCGGCAGGGTGCCGTTGGCCCACAGGCCCCAGCCCGAGGCGTCGTGGAACTCCGCCATCCGGAAGCCGGATCCGAAGGAGCTCGCGCACAGCTGGTCGGCCGTGGCCCGGCTGGACAGCCGGGTGCCCGCCACCGGCGCGGTGGCCTTCACCTCGCCGCCGGCCCAGCTGTGGAAGCCGCTGGTGGGCACGCCCGCGGGCGCCGGCCGGCCGTCCTTCAGGAGGCACAGCACCGGCAGCTGGGCGCCGGCCCAGGTGTCGCCGTTGTACGGGTCGCTGCCGCTGTCGTAGCCGACGTGCACCACGTTGTCGGCGCGCTGCTCCAGGGTGGTCCAGGTCATGCCCTTGTGGGCGCCGACCGGGCCGAACAGGGCCTCGTAGCTGGTGCGGTAGATGTTCCACTGCTGGTAGCGCCCGTCGTTGCAGCCGAACATGTAGAGCTTCCAGCCGCCGAAGTTCTTGGTCGTGTTGTCCAGGCACAGGGAGTCGGACACGTTCTGGATCCGCACCCCGACCATGTCGTACTTCGCCGTCTCGCCGGCCGCCGTGTACGGGGTGATGCGCCACATCTGGCTGGTCTGGCCGGCGGCGCACTGGTAGCCGCCGGGGCGGCCGTCGGTGGAGGTCAGGCAGGAGCGCCGGTCGACCTGGTTGTTGATCGTGTAGATGCCGCTCCAGCCCGGCACCGGCGTGAACACCCACATGCCCGGGTTGTTCTCCGGCGCGCAGGGGTGCATGTCCTGGGAGCTCCACACCGCGCCGTCGGGACAGCGTTCGGAGGCCTGGTTGAACAGCACCGTCGCGGGGGTGTCGGCCGAGGCGGCACCGGGGGTCAGCGCCAGGCCGCCCAGGGCGAGCGCGGCGGACAGGACGATGCGTCGGATCAGCGAGCGCACAAGGATCTCCAGATCGAGGGGAGACGGGACAAGGGGCGGTACGGCCGGCCGACCGCCCCCAGCTTGTCAGCGCCCGGTCAACCGCCGGTATCCGAGTTTTCTAGGACCCCGCCGGCACCCCGGCACACCCGGCACCCCCGTCCTCACCCCCGCTCGCCACTCCGCCGGAACCCGGCACTCCCTACCGGCACCCCGGCACACCCGGCACTCCCTACCGATACGTGACGGATTCGCCCGCCGCCCGCCGCGCCCTACTGTCGGGGACGTCAGCAGGAAACGCCCACGACGACCCCCAGGGAGCAGCAGCCATGACCGCCTACGCCATCGCCCAGGTCCACTCGGTCGAGTTCGGCCCCGACATCGTCGAGTACCTGGAGCGCATCGACGCCACCCTCGACCCCTTCGGCGGCCGCTTCATCGTCCACGGCGGCGCGTACGAGACGGTGGAGGGCCGCTGGGGCACGGGCGGCACGATCGTCATCGCGTTCCCCGACCTCGACCGGGCCCGCGCCTGGTGGGACTCCCCCGCCTACCGGGAGATCCTGCCGCTGCGCACCCGGCACATGGTCGCCGACATCATCCTGATCGAGGGCGTGCCGGCCGGCTACCGGGGCGCGGACGCGCTCAAGCACTGACGCGCTCAAGCACTGGCGCGGCGTCAGGCGTCCAGCCGCTCGCGCCACCAGGCGACCGTCGCCCGCACCTGCTCCTCCAGCGGCGTGGCCCGGACCGTGAACGCCGCCTCGTAGGCGGAGGCGTCCACGATGAACGGGCGGTCGAACTGGTAGCGGACCTCCCGCAGTTCGCGCAGCAGCGGGGAGAACAGGCCGGCCGCGCCGAGCAGGACGGGGGGCAGGCGGCGCACCGTGACCGGGGCGGTGCCGGCCTCGGCGGCCAGGTGCCCGACCATGGCGCGCACGGAGGCGGCGGGGAGGGTGGGCACGTGCCAGGCCCGGCCCCAGGCCCGCTCGTCGCCGGCGACCTCGGCCAACGCCCGTGCCACGTCCGGCAGGTAGGTCCAGCTGTGCGGGGCGTCCGGGTCGCCGAGCACCGCGACGGAGCGGCCCTTCAGCAGGCCCGGCACGACCCGGGCGGCGAGGTGGCCGCCGTCGGTGACACCGGGGCCGAAGAAGTCCGAGGCGCGCACCTCCACCGCCCGGATCCGCCCGGCCTCGTGCAGCGCCCGCGCCTGCTCCCAACCCGCCGCCCGCACCCGCCCCTTGGGGCCGGTGGCGGCGAGCGGGAGGTCCTCGGTCAGGGGGCGGTCCGGGTCGGCCTGCGGCCCGTACCCGTACAGGTTGCCGAGCAGGACGAGGACCGCGCCGCTGTCCTCGGCCGCCGCGCACAGCGAGGAGACGAGGCCCGGCCAGCGCGAGGCCCACTGCGGCAGGGGCGGCGCGGCGCAGCCGTGGATGGCGGCGGCGCCGCGGGCGGCCCGGGCGAGGGCGGCGGGGTCGCTCGCGTCGAGGGTGAGGTGCTCGACGCCCGCCACGGGCTGCGGCCCGGGGCGTCCGGTGCGGGTGGCGACCCGTACCTCGTGGCCCTGCGCGGCCAGCAGGCGGGCGGTGGCGGCCCCGGCGGGCCCGTGTCCGACGACGAGATGGAAGCTCATCCGGCTCACCCTATCCACGTCCCGGCGGGTGCAACGCGGCGGTGGGGGGAGGGTGTTGAGGAGCTGCATTTATTTGGTATGGAGAACGTAAAAGAAGATCTATGCTGTCGGGGTTCATGATCCTCGCGCGAAGTAAGGTCTGCAGCGTTGAAGCTTCCCCGGGTGTCCGCCGTCGTCGCGGCCGCCGTTCTGGCCCCCGCCGTCCTCTTCCCCTCGACGGCCTCGGCCGCCGACGCCCCGCAGCCGGCCGGCGTCTCGGGCCCTGACACCGCCTCGGGTTCGGCACCCGACACGGCGTCGGAGACGGCGAAGGACACGCCCAAGGACCTCTCCGGCGGGGAGCAGCAGAAGGACCAGACGGACCAGAACGACCGGAAGGACCGGAACGCCGGTCAGCCGACCGACCAGGAGACCAAGGACCGCGCCGAGGTCGAGCGGATCCTCGCCGACCCGGCCAGCGGGCCCAAGGTGCGCGAGACGGCCGCGAAGGCGCTCAAGGGCACCGCCGCCGACCTGCGGCGCTTCCTGGAGACCGGGCTGGAGGACGCCCGCCGGACGGACAACCGGCTGCTGGTCGTCCAGATCGCGGACCGCGGCGGCCCGGCCGTGCGCAAGGCCGCCGACAAGGCGCTGCGCGGCACCTACCAGGACATCCTCGACTTCCTGAACACCGGTCAGTACGTCGCCCGCGTCGAGGACCAGGACCGCGCCGAGGTCGAGCGCATCCTCGCCGACAAGGACAGCGGCCGTGGGGTGCGCGAGGCGGCCGAGAAGGCGCTCAAGGGCACCGCCGCCGACCTGCGGTACTTCCTGGAGACCGAGCTGCCGAAGCAGCGCGCCATCGACAACCGGGTCAAGGTCGCCCAGATCATGTCCTCCGGCGGTCGCGCGGTGCGCGAGGCGGCGAACAAGGCGATGGACGGCGACGACGCGGCGATCCTGAGGTTCCTCACCGAGGGCTGGCCCGCCGCCCAGGCCGAGGACGACCGGGTCGCGATCCTGGTCATCCTCGCGAACAAGGAGACCGGCCGGCACGTCGCCGAGGGCGCCCAGAAGGCCCTCAACGGCACCAACGCCGACCTGCGGCGCTTCCTGGAGACCGAGCTGCCGCGCCTGCGCGCCACCGACAACCGGATCAAGGTCTCCCAGCTCGCCGAGACCGGCGGGCCGGCCGTGCGCCAGGCCGCCAAGGCCGCCCTGGAGGGCAGCGACGCGGACATCCTGGCCTTCCTCACGGACGGCTGGGCCAAGGCCCGCGCCGTGGACGAGGCCGCCGCGTCCGGCGCCGGTACCACCGCCCAGGGCGGCGGGCAGCCGCAGACCGTCCAGCCTGCGGGTCTCACCCAGACCGTCACGGGCACCACCACCGGTACGGGCACGGGGATCGTCACCGTGGGCTCCGGCTCCGGCACGCTCGCCGCAACCGGCACCGACGGGATCGGCTGGGAGGCCGGCGGCGCCGCTGCGGCCCTGGCCGCGGGCGCGGCCCTGGTCGCGCTCTCCCGCCGCCGTTCCGCCGAGGACTGACGCCGAGCACCGGCGCCGAGCACCGGCGCCCCTCGCGTCCCCGGCCGTCGCCCGCCCCGGCCGCCGCCCGTGACGGGCGGCGGCCGCGGAGGCGGTACGCGCGTCAGCCGTCCCGCCCGGCCAGCCGGCGGGCGATCCGCTCGCGCTCCCGGGCCGCGTTGGTGCCGTCCAGCTGACCCTCGAAGACGCGCCGGGCCGCCGCGACCAGCTCCGGCGGCACATCCGGGCGGGCGCACTCGATCGCCCACAGCGCGTCCTCGGTCTCCATGTCCAGCCCCACGCAGGTCGGCACGCCCCGCCCGGCCAGGGTGGAGGCCAGCACCGCCTCGAACACGGCCCGCAGCCGTACGTCGTCGTAGTCCAGCACGTCTCAGTCACCGCCCCCGCCGCCGGAGTTCCCGCGGCGCCGGCTGCTGCGCAGCGCGCTGCGCAGCACCTCGCCGCCGCGGACCGTGACCGAGGCGACCGCGCGGGTCCACGGGGGCCCGCCCCGGTCGGCCCACACCACGCACCCGCATCCGGCGACCACCAGCACCAGCAGCCCGACCAGCACCGCACCGACCATCGCGGTCACCCGCCCTTCCTCCGTACGTCACGCCCCCCATGCGGATCCTCCCACCCGGTTCGGCCGCGAACCCCGCGGCTGTGCCAGGATGCCGTAGCCGGTCCTCCCGATCGGCGCACCGGCCCGCACCAGGCGCGACCGGTCGCGCCCGCGCACCACCCACCGCGCCGGACCGCACACCTCGCCGCACGCCCCGACGCACCACCCCGCCGCACCACCCCGCCGCACCATTCCGACGCACCACCCGAGGAGCCCCCGTGGCCACTGCCCGGTACGCCACCCTGCACACCACCGCGGGCCCGATCCGCCTGGAGCTGTTCCCGTTCCACGCGCCGAAGACGGTCCGCAACTTCGCCGAACTCGCCGAGGGCACCCGCGCGTACACCGACCCGCGCACCGGCGAGCCGGGCAGCGGCCCGTACTACGACGGCACGCTGTTCCACCGGGTGGTCGCCGGGTTCATGATCCAGGGCGGCGACCCGACCGGCACCGGCACCGGCGGGCCGGGCTACGCCTTCGCGGACGAGTTCCACCCGGAGCTGTTCTTCAGCAAGCCGTACCTGCTGGCGATGGCCAACTCCGGCCCGGGCACGAACGGTTCGCAGTTCTTCATCACGGTGGGCACCCCCGCCCACCTCAACCGCAAGCACACCGTTTTCGGGCAGGTCGCCGACGCGGCCTCCCAGGCCGTGGTCGACGCGATCGCCGCCGCCCCGACCGAGGGCGAGCGCCCGGTGGCGGACGTGGTGATCGAGTCCGTCGAGATCACCTGGTCCTGAGCGCGATGGCCCCCGGCCCGGCGCGGAGCTTCCCGGCGCACCCGATCCGGGGGGTGCGGGCCCGTTACGTCCGCCAGAGCGGCTGCCCCGGTGACGTGGCGATCGTCACCGTGGACTTCGAGCCGTGGGAGGAGGGCGTGTGCCTGGAGGCGGCGCCGGACGCCACGGTGCGCGGCGGCTGCGATCCGCAGGACCTCGCGCTGTTCCACGCGGCGCTGGCCGAGGGGGTGCGCGAGGAGCTGGCCGAGCGGGCGCCGGGGCGGGCGGTGGCACTGGCGGTGGTGGTGCACGGCACCGTCGTGCACGAGATCGACTCGCGCGAGCACTCCTTCCGGATGGCCGGACGCCTGGCCGCGCGCGAGGCCCTGGCCCGGGAGGGCGGCGATCCCGGGGAGGACGCGGACGGCCGCCGCCCGGTCGAGCGCGGGCGGCGGCCGGAGAGTTGACGGTCCGTCAGACGCAGCTGGTGAAGGTCGGGCTGGCGTTGGCGACGTAGACGGTCGGCCCGGCGTTGGGGTCGGAGGCCACCGGGACGGTGATGGTGTCGTCGGCGGTCCACGGGATGCCGTGGGCGTCGAAGGTCCAGCTGCCGGTGACCTTGCGCGCCACCTCGGCCAGCGTCACCCAGCCGTACTGCTGCGGCGGGACGGGGACGGTCACGGCGTTGTTGACGCTGCGCGAGCCGTTCCAGACGTTGGTGAAGGTGAGGCCGGTGGTGACGGCCGCGGTGAACACGCCCGGGGTGCCGCCGGAGATGGTGGAGCTCAGCGTGCTGCCGATGCTGCTCGACCAGCCGCTGGTGTCGGTGACCGCGAAGCTCTGCTGGACGGTGCCGCTGGTGTTGTTGAACCAGACCGCGGAGGAGCAGACCCGGGGCAGCGGCGCGGCCGGGGCCTCGCTCTGGACGGTCCAGGAGCAGGTGGAGGCGTCCTTCTGGCACTGCTTGGCGGCGTGGTCGACGGCCAGGGTGCGGGCGGCCTGCGGGGCGCCGGTGGCCCACTGCTGGTTGGCGGTGCCGTTGCAGGCGTACTGGTCGGTCCAGGCGTCGTCGTACTGGGCGCCGGCCAGCAGGTCCAGGCAGGTGCTGTCGCCGGCGTGGCGGATCATGAACGCGTCGCCGCCGCCGGGCGCCGGCTGCAGGAACCAGCGCTGGCCGGCCTGCCCGGCGCAGGTCTGCTGGCGCAGGGCCGGGACGAACCAGGCGGCCAGGTCGACGCACTTGCCGGTGTCGTTGTTGACGATGGTGAAGGTGGAGTCGGAGGGGTCGACGTTCAGCCGCCAGGACTGGTGGTAGCCGGGCGCGGAGTTGGTGACGACGTAGACGCCGTCGCCGGTGTTGCCGTTCTGGACGTCGAGCCGGCGACCGTTGCCGAGCGAGGTGAGGTTCAGGCAGGTCAGCGGCGCGCCGGCGCACCCGGCCGCGGTGGCGGTGGCGGTGGCGGATGCGGGCGAGGGCGCCGGGGCGGCGTGCGCGGGCGCGGCGGCCAGGCCGAGGGCGGCGCAGCAGGCGGCCAGGAGGGCGGCGAGCGCGCGCAGCCAGGGCGCGGTGCGGCCGGGGGTCCCGGTGGCGGTCAGGAGGGTGGCGGGCACGGAGCGGTGTCCTTTCGTCGGAGCTGTCGAGGGGGAGAGGAGGGAGAGGTCGGCGGTGGTCAGGGGGCGGCGGCGAAGGCCGCCTCCAGGCGCGGGACGTAGTCGACGAGGTCCTGCGCCCAGCAGCCGGGGGTGTGGCCGCCGTGGCAGTCCGGGCCCCAGGCGCTGCCGTCGCCGTAGTCGACGTAGTGGTACGGCAGTTGGAGGGCGTTCAGGCGGTCCCGGACGCGCTTGGCGGTGCCCTCGGCCCAGAACTCCATGTCGGCGGGGTTGCCGTTGCCGGTGCCGGTGTAGACGGCGATGCCGGTGTGGGCGAGCAGGGCCATCCGGGAGGCCGGGTCGGCGGCGTTCCAGCGCCAGTCGGCGTTGAACACCGGGTACGGCGTGCCGAAGACCGCGTCGCTGGAGACGGTGGGCCCGAAGTCGAAGCCGCAGGGGTGGCCGTCGCTGGGCCCGCACAGGACGGTGCCGACGTTGGTGAGGGTGGCGACGACGGCGCCGCGGATGATCATCTCGTCGGCGGACAGGTCGTTGGCGCCGGACATGGTCAGGACCTGGCCGAACAGGTCGGGGCGGTCCTGGGCGTAGTGCAGGGCGCCGAAGCCGCCCATGGACAGGCCGCCGACGGCGCGGTGGGCCCGGTCGGTGCGGGTGCGCAGGTTGGCGTCGACGAACGGCACGACCTGGCCGAGGTGGAAGGTCTCCCAGTTCTGCGCGCCGGCGGCGGTGCCCTGGTCGAGCCAGTCGGTGTACCAGCCGCGCAGGCCGCCGTCCGGGATGACGGTGATCATCGACTGCGCGGCGGTCAGCGCGGGGTAGGCCAGCGCCGGGTCGATCGGGTTGTCCGAGGCGCCGTGCAGGAAGTACAGCACGGGGTAGCGCTTGTCGGGGTGCCGGGCGTAGTCGGCGGGCAGCAGGATGCGGATGGTGTGCTCGCCGGCGACCTGGGGCGTGGTGACGGTGATGACGAAGTTGGTGGCGCTGCCGGTGGCGGTGCCGACCTGGGTCAGCCCGAAGCCGTCCGTCAGCGGCGGCGGGCCGGGCGCGGGGTCCGCCGCGGGCCCCGCGGCGGGCGCGGGCGGGGGGACGGCGGAGGCCGCGGGCGCCGCGGGCGCCGCGAGCGGCAGCAGGCAGGCGGCCAGGGCGGCGACGGCCGTACGGGCGCGCCGCAGCCGGGCGGGCAGGAGCCGGGCTGGGGTCATGGGTCGTCCTCGGCCTTCGACGGGGGCGGGGGTGAGCGGTGTCCGGACGGGCCGTGCCGACGGGCCGTCCGCCCGGTCCGTGCCGACGGGCCGTGCCGACGAGCCGAGCTGACGATCCGTCCGCCCGGAGGTCCTGTCTGAACATCGACAACTCTCGTCACGTCGCCCACCCTCGCGCCAGAGCCACCGGCGGCGCACCTGGGCCACCGGCGCATGTGCGCCACCCGCCGGGGTACGATCCTTCGGTTGCGAATGACCGGGGGGGTTGCCGTGCACGACGTACTGGATCCGGACTCCGAACGCGGCCGCGTCTACCGCGGCCTGGTCGGCCGGCCGCGGGCCCGGGTCGCCGACCTGGCGCACGGCGCGGGCCTGGACGAGGACACCGTGCTGGCCGTCCTGCGCGACCTCGCCGACGAGGGCGTCGCCGTCGCCTTCGACACCGCCGGCAGCGCCGACGACCGCGACCACGCCTGGGAGGCGCTGCCGCCCGGCCGGGTGGTCGAGGCCGTCCTGCAGCGCGACGCGCTGCGCCAGGCCACCGCCCGCCGGACCGGCGACGAACTGGAACGCCTCTACCGCTTCGCCCGACGCGACGCCGGCAGCTACGGCGCGCTGGAGGTGGTCGAGGACCCGGCCGAGGTGCTCGCCGCGAGCCGGCGCCTGCAGCTGGCGGCCCGTCACCAGGTCCGGGTCGTCGACGTGCCGCCGTACTCCGGCACCAGCGCCCACTACGCCGACCAGGAGGTGCTGCAGCGCCGCCGGATGGCCGCCGGCGTCGTCTACCGCGCGATCTACCAGGGCTGCGCGTTCGAGGACCCGGTGGCCGGGCCCAACATGGCGCGCATGGTCGAGGCGGGCGAGCAGGCCCGCACCCTGGACGAGCCGCCGCTCAAGCTCGCCATCGGCGACGACGACCTCGCCATCGTCACCCTGCCCGCCGACGACCGCCCCGGCGTCGTCTCGCTGCTGATCCGGCCCTCCGGCCTGCTGAACGCCCTGACCGCCGTGTTCGAGACGCTGTGGCGCCTGGCGGTGCCGGCCACCGTGGCGGGCGCCGACGCCGGTGTCGACCTGCGGATCGACGACCGCGACCGGCGCATCCTCACCCTGATGGCCAGTGGCGCCACCGACGACGCCATCGCCCGCCGCCTGGGCCTGGGGCGGCGCACCGTGGTGCGCCGGGTGTCCACCCTGCTGGCCCACCTGGGCGCCACCACCCGCTTCCAGGCGGGCGTCCAGGCGGCCCGCCGCGGCTGGCTCTGAACCGGCCGGACGGGCACCGCCTCACCGCGGGCGCCGGGGCCTTCGGCGTCGGGCTTCACCGGCGCAGGGCCGGCCGGCGCAGGGGCCTCCCCGGCGTCGGGCCTCGCCGGTGCGCCGTCTCACCGGCGCAGGGCCCGGCCGGTGTCCGTGAGCAGCCAGGAGCCCAGGAAGCGGGCGCCGGCCAGGCAGAACAGGGCCGGGACGCCGAACAGCGGGATCCCCACCGGACTCGGGCGGCCGGTGGACACACGCCCGTCGTCCTCCAGCCAGACCCGGGTCTCCTTGCCCTCCGGGTACGGGCCCTCCGGGCGCTCCACGCTGAACTCCCGTCCGTCCACGGTCCAGCGGAAGGTGCAGGCGTAGGTCTTGGCGCCCAGGCCGCCGCCCTCCACCGGCTCCTGGCCGCTCACCCGGCAGCGCGTGACGGTGGCCGGTACGCTGCGCGGCTCGTGCAGCCGGGCCCGGACGGTCCCGGCGACCTGCGCGGACAGGAACACCGCGCCCAGCGCGAGCAGCAGGAACCCCGTTACCCGCACGCCGGAGCCGGCGAGTTCGCCCTCCGCGTCGCCCCGGCCCGCCACGACACCGGCGGCCAGACCGGCCAGCGCCGCGGCGCCGCACACCCACCACAGCACCCCGGCCACCGGCTCGTCCTGCGACCACCGCCACACCGTGACGCCGCCCGCGACGGTCAGCACCACCACCGCGCCGGCCGCCGTCGCCACCGCGGCCCGCCGGCCCGCATCCGGCCCCCGGCCGGGCCCCTGATCCCCCGTCATGCCGCATTCCTCCCCCGTGGTCCGGCTCACCCCGTCGATGGTGTCCCGGGCCGGCGGCCCGCGCACACCCCCGGAGCCGGTTTCCGTACCGAGCGGTGACCCGGCCGCGGCATCGTCACACCGGCGGCCCGGTCACCGCCTCCGTCACCGGCTCCGTCACCGGCTCCGTCACCGCGGCCGGGATCCTCGCCCGGCCGGGCCCCGTCGTTCAGGGCAGGGCGAGGATCCGGGCGACCCCGAACTCGAAGCGCTCGTCGAAGTCCCCGTCCTCCAGCCGGGCCGCGACCCGCTCCACCGCCGGGTAGCGGCCCCCGCCGAGCGCCCCGGCCAGCGAGTGCTCGCCGCCCTGGGCGGCCAGGGCCTGTTCCTCCTGGGTCAGGCCGAGCGCCAGGTACTGCAGGTTCCACAGGGTCCAGGCCGCGCGGCGCTCGTCCAGCCCGCCGTCCAGCAGGGCCCGCAGCACGGCGTCGGCGTAGCGCAGGGTGGCCGGCTCGGCCGCGTACGTCCCGGCGACGATCAGCGCGCCGTCGCGGTGGGCCAGCAGGGCGCTCCGGTAGCGCCGGGAGAGCTCGCGCACCCGCTCCTGCCAGGGGTCGGGCAGGCCGTCCAGGCGGACCCCGGCGACGATCGCGTCCGCCATCAGCTCCAGCAGGCGGCCCTTGGTCTTGGCGTGCCAGAGCACGGTGTTCATCCGCACGCCGAGGCGTTCGGCGACGCCGCGTACGGACACCGCGCCCGCGCCCTTGTCGTCGAGCAGGTCGAGCGCGGCGCGCACCACGGTGTCGGTGTCCAGCCGGGTCCGGGAAGCCTCCGGCGCTTGCTTCTTGGTCACTGACCTAGTCTACTGGATGCGGCATCGTTGGTCAGTGACCAAGAGATGTGACGCCCGAACGACCCGTGACGCTCTCGAAAGACCGCGAAGGGGAGACCCATGCCCAGCACCCAAGGAACCCGACAGGTCGTCATCGCCGGAGGCGGGCCCGTCGGCCTCTGGCTCGCCGCCGAACTGCGCCTGCACGGCGCCGAGGTGACGGTCCTGGAAGCCCGCACCGAACCCGACCCGCACTCCCGCGCCAGCTCCGTGCACCCCCGCACCCTGGAGATGCTGGACTGCCGCGGCGCGATCGAGCCCTTCCTCGCCGAAGGCCTGCGCGTCCCCCGCGGACACTTCGCCGCCCTGTCCGCCGGGCTCGACTTCCGCCGCCTCGACACCCCCTACCCGTTCAGCCTCGCCCTGCCCCAAGTCCGCACCGAGCAGCTGCTCGCCGACCACGCCCGCGCCGCCGGCGCCGACCTGCGGCGCGGACACCGCGTCACCGGCCTCGGCCAGGACGACCGGGCGGTCACCGTCCACGTCGACGGCCCCGACGGCCCCTACCGGCTGCGCGCCGCCTACCTGGTCGGCTGCGACGGCACCCGCAGCACCGTGCGCGAAGCCGCCGGCATCGACTTCCCCGGCACCCCCGCCACCGCCTGGGCCTGGATGGGCGACGTCGTCCTCGACACCCCGCCCCGCCACCCCGCCTGCTCCAACGAACGCGGCACCTTCATGGCCTTCCCGCTGCCCGGCGGCATCCACCGGATCGCCGGCAACGACGCCGCCACCAACCGCACCCGCCCCTCCGCCCCCCTCACCTTCGACGAGCTGCGCGCCAAGGTCCGCGACATCACCGGCACCGACTACGGCATGCGCGACGCCGGCTGGACCTCCACCTTCGGCAACGCCGCCCGCCAGGCCGCCCGCTACCGCCAAGGCCGCGTCCTGCTCGCCGGCGACGCCGCCCACGCCCACTTCCCGGCCGGCGGCCCGGGCCTCAACACCGGCCTCCAGGACGCCTTCAACCTCGGCTGGAAGCTCGCCCGCGTCCTGCACGGCACCGCCGACGACACCCTCCTCGACAGCTACCACACCGAACGCCACCCCATCGGCGCCGACGTGCTGCGCAGCACCCGCGCCCAGGCCGGACTGATGACCGGCCACACCCCCGAACACCTCGCCATGCGCGAGCTGCTGTGCGAACTCATCGACGGAGTACCGGAGTTCTCCGACAACCTGGCCGCCCGCGCGGCCGGCCTCACCGCCGCCTACCCGCCCGACCCCGCCACCGGCGCCCACCCGCTCACCGGCACCCGCGCCCCCGACCTGCGCCTGAGCGCCCCGACCGGCACCACCACCCTCTTCGCCCTGCTGCGCCCCGGCCGCCCCGTGCTGCTCGACCTCACCGGCCGGGCCGCGCACCCGGACCTCCCCGGGACCGGCCGCCTCACCCGGCACAGCGCCCCGCTCGCCGAGCGGCGGGCCGACTGGCGCGCCGTCACCGCCGCCCTGGTCCGCCCCGACGGCCACCTCGCCTGGCTCACCGAGGAGACCGACCCCGACGCCCTCGCCACGGCCACCCGCACCGCCGTGGCCGCCTTCTGATCCGCAGGCGCCGTCCCGGACCCCCGGGACGGTGCCCCCATTGCGGTTGGATCACGACGTGTCCGGTTCGTCGGTCCTTGGGGGAGTGTGCGGTGATTGATTTTGTTGGCAGGGCTGTCAGCGCGCTCTCATAATGCCTGCTGACACGCGTGACGGACGGTCCGGAGAACCCCTGGGGGAGTGGGTCCCACGAGGGACCTCGCGCGTGGGAATCCGCATTCTTTTCCTGGGGGGAGTCCCTTGCCCGAGTCCGAGAACGAGAGCGCCGCCGCCGAACCTCCGGCACCGGCCCAGCCGGCCACCGCGCCCGAGCCGGCCACCGCCGCGCCTGAGGCTGCCAACGCGCCTGAGCCCACCGTCGCGCCCGAGCCGGCCGCCGCCGAGCCGAAGCCGTCCGCGCGCCGGCTGCCGCGCGCCGTCGGCGTCGCGCTGGCCACCGCCGGCCTGCTCGCCGTCACCGCGGCCAGCGCCGCCGTGACCGTCGCCGTCGGCAAGCCCGACGCCCACGCCCACCCGGCCGCCGCCCCCGCCGTCACCGCGTCCCCGACGGCGAGCGCGAGCGCCGCCGCGAGCGCCCCGCCCGCGCCGCAGCCCGTCCCGGTGCCGACCGCCGTCCCGAGCGAGCCCGCCCCGGCCAGCACCGTCAAGGGCACGGTCAGCGGCGGCAAGCACGACGGCGACCTGCGCTACTTCCTGCTCCCGATCCCGGCCGGCGGCGAGTCCTACGGATCCGCCGACGGGATGAAGATGACCGACGACGACGTCGCCGACCTGTTCGGCAAGCAGGACGGCATCAAGGACATCCTCGCCTCCTACGGCTACAAGGAGGGCGCGACCCGGATGTACCGGACGGCCGACGGCAAAGCCGAAGTGACCGTCACCCTGCTGCACTTCGGCTCCGCCTCGATGGCGACCGAATTCGTCAAGGGCTACAAGATCAAGTCGCTGGACCCGGTCGACCTCGACGGCCTCCCGGACGCCCGCGGCTACCTGAAGAAGCCCAAGCAGCAGGCGTACACCGGCTCGATGACCGGCATCGCCAGCCAGGGCGACGTCCAGTACACCATCGACGTCGACGTGAAGGGCACGCCGGACAAGGCGCTGCTGAGCGAGCTGATGAAGCGCCAGCGCGACTGGCTCGCCTCGGGCGGCTGAGCCCCGCGCCGCCGCGCGCCGCCGCCCGCCCACCGACGCCACCCCTTCCTTCCTCCTCTGGAGCCACTCCCGTGACCACCGAACCCGCGGAGCCGGTACCCGCGCCCGCCGCGCCGCCGGCCGCGCCCGCCGTCCCGCCGCCGCCCGCAGCCGGACCGCACACGAACAACCCGTACGCCGCAGGCACTTACACGAGCGGCCCGTACGCCGCCGACCCGTACGCCGCAGGCCCGCACCCCGCCGCCGCGCACTCCGCCGCGCCCGGGGACCTGCTGGAGGGCGGCCCCCAGAGCGCGCCCCGCGCCCCGCGCCGCCCCCGCCCGGTGCTGCTGGCCGCCTGCGGCCTGGTGCTGGGCACCCTGGTCGGCGGCGGCGTCGGCTACGGCGTGCAGGCCCAGCGCCCGGCCACCCCGCTGCCGCCGCTGCAGGTCGCCCGCCCGTCCTACCCGGCCGGCACCGTCGACCCGGCCGCCCTCGCCGCCGAGCAGCCCGCGCCGCCGGCCATCGACGGCGACCTGACCAAGCTGCTGCTCACCGCCCCCGAGGGCAGCACCCCCTGGGGCGACAACCCGGACAAGCCCGGCTGGGCCACCATCGGCGAGATCGCCGAACACAGCGGCGACGCGGCCTTCGCCTTCCGCGACCTCGCCTCGCGCGGCTTCCGGCGCGCGGCCGAGGTCGACTGGAAGAAGGACGACACCCGCTACCGCATCATGCTCACCCAGTTCACGGCCGAGCACGCCGACGAGGCGAAGTCCTCCACCTGGCTGCCGTTCGCCGACGGCGCCAACGGCGGCTACAAGGTCGAGACCGTCGCCCGCCACTGGGCCGAGAGCACCGACCAGTACTACTACGGCGAGGCCGTGGCCAAGCGCGGCTCCTTGCAGATGACGATCGAGGTCTTCGGCACCCAGATGGTGAGCGCCGACGTCCTCAAGGACCTCGCCAAGCGGCAGTGGGAGCGCCTCGTATGAACGACGACACCGTGACCGGGCACCAGGTCGCCCCCGAGCGGCCGCCCGCCGCCGAGCCGGTTGCCGCGGCCGACCCCGCCGCCGCACCGGCCGACCAGGCCGCTGCCGCGACCGACCCCGCCGCCGCACCCGCCGCGACCGACCCCGCCGCCGCACCGACACCGATCACCCCCGCCCCCGGCTCCCGCCGGCTGCTGCGCGCCGGCGCCGCGACGGCCGCCGCCGCGCTGGTCGGGGTGGTCATCGGCATCGGCATCATCAAGACCCAGTACGACGACCCGGCCCCGGCCACCGCCGCCGCCCCGTCCGCCGCTCCCACCCCGACCGCGACCGCCACCCCGTACGGCGCCAAGTCCAACGGCAGCCACTTCGGCGCGCTGCGCGACCTGCTGCTGCCCGTCCCGGCCGGCTACGAACTCGGCCCGGACGACGGCGTCTACGGCAACGACACCGAGCTCAACGGCCAGCAGCTGTCCGCCGAACTGGACGCCGAACTGCAGCAGGTCCCCAAGGAGAAGCGCGACAAGCTGCGCTCCTACTGGGAGGGCCTGCACGTCAAGGCCACCGGCGTGCGCACCTACCTCGCCGGCGGCGACGACCTGGTGATCGGCCTGAAGCTGCGCCAGTTCAACCAGCAGGAAGTGCAGCGGATCAACGAGTACACCGCGGTCTTCACCGGCGACACCGGCCTGTTCCGGATCGGCCCGAGCATCCCGGGCCACCCCGAGGCGCACTGCTACCTGATGCCGGCGCCGCCGTCCGCGCCGATCGACTACCTGGAGTGCTCGGCCGCCGAGGGCGACCTCCTGGTCGTCATGAACGCCGAGGGCGTGGCACCGCTGCCCAAGGACAAGATCGTCGCCCTCTTCACCCTGCAGCTCGACCGCCTCGCCCGCCCGGGAGCGTCCGCATGACCGACCACGACACCCCGCCGCAGCCCGCCTCGGACCCGCTCCCGCCGACCCCCGCCGCCTCGCCCGCCCCGCCCGTACCCCCGACGGCCCCGCCGCTGCCCGGCGCTCCCGCCGAAACCGCCATCGGGGCCCTGGAGTTCACCGCGCCGCCGCCGACCCCCGAGGAACTCGCCGAGCAGCAGGCCCACCGGGCCCGCCGCCGCAAGGCCGCCGTGCGCTGGAGCTGCGCCGCCCTGGTCTTCGCCCTCGCCGGCACCGGCACGGCCCTGGCCGTCACCGCCCCCGAGCGCACCGACATCCCCGGCCTGGCCACCCCGGGCGACGGCCGCTACACCTTCCCGCCGCTGACCCTGCCGCCGCTGCCCGCCGGCAAGGCCGCGCCGAACGGCACGGGCAAGTCCCTGCACTACGCCGACCTGCGGTACCTGCTGCTGCCCGCCCCCAAGGAAGCCGGCGGCTCCCTGGCCGCGCCCACCTTCCCCGCCCCCACGGCGCACCCCACCGCCTCCGGCACCCCGGAGCCGGCGCCGAGCGCGACCGCCTCCCCGACGGCGGCCCCCACCGCCACAGCCGCGGCCTCCGCCGACTGGGTGCCCTGCGACGCGCTCCTCGCCGAGCAGCAGGACCCGGCCAAGCTGCGCGCGAGCCTGCTGGAGAACGCCTGCCGCGCCGCCACCGTCCGGGAGTGGACCGCCACCGACGGCACCCGCACCCAGATCCGCCTGCTGCGCTTCGGCTCCAGCAAGGAGTCCTGGAGCACCTACACCTCGCTGCGCTCCAAGGGCGCCCCCAAGGCGGCCCCGGACACCGCGTCCACCGACCACGAGAAGTGGGACGAGGTCGACGGCGTCGAGCTGACGGCCGTCGAGTCCACCGCGCACGGCCCCAAGGGCAGCCCCACGGCCCGGGTCGCCTACGTCTCGGCCGCCGACGTCCTGGCCGTCATCACCATGACCAACCCGGCCGGCGTGCCCGTCGCGCCGTTCCGCCAGGTCGTCACCCTGCAGTCCGACCTGCTGGCCTGACCCCGGGTACGGCACGGCGCGCGCGGGAAGTCGGCCGAGCCGACTCCCCGCGCGCGGGGCGCCCCACCGGTCAGCCCTCACCCGGCCTGCGCGGCCACGGCCAGGGCGGGCCGCGGTCGATCCTCCGTCAGGCGCTGCGCGCGGGCGGCCTCCAGCAGCTCGTCCAGACGACGGTGGACACCGGCGACGTACGCCCCCGCGTCCTCCTCCCCCCTATGACACACCCGTGCGTGCCGCAAACTCCCGCACGCCGGGCACCGTCGCCGGCGCGTAGAGCAGGTCCGCTGTGAGGGCTCGCAGCGCCGGCCGACGCACCTCCTCCGGCGCCACCTGCTCCGTGAAGCGCAGCGAGGCGAACGTGCGACGGCGGTCGCCCAGGTGGTGCCACATGCGTGCACAGTCCGTGCCGTACCGGGCTCGTCGCTCGGCGGTCGGCAGTCGCCCCGGTGAGATCCGCGCCGCATACGGTACGCCCTCGTCCGGGGTGCCCAGAGCCGTGTGCACGCCGACCCAGTACAGGTCCGCCTGCGTGCTGGTGGCGTCGACCGTGAACAGCGGGGTCCGTGGCCTGGCGTCGGCAGTGGCCAGACGGCCGACCACCTCCTCCACGCCCGCCATGAGGTTCAGGGCGTCGCCTCGCCGCTGCCCGCACGCGGCCGTGTAGGCGGCTGTCATCAGCAAGGTCGCCGCGACCGCCTGAGGCACGTCCGCCTGGTCCTGGCGGAGCGAGTCGGCGGTGCCACGCAGAAGGTCGACCGCCGCAGCCGGGCGGCCCGCGCGTCGCATCGTGATCGCCAGAACCCGGGCCGCCTCGCCCTGGACCACCGGGTCGCCGCTGGCCTGTGCTGCGGCAAGCGCCCTCTCGGCGGCCGGCCAGGCGACGTCGGAGTGGGACTTCAGCGCGAGCTCCGTCGCCAGCACCCAAGCCCGGGCCACGCACGCGTGGGCGGCCTCCCGAGTCCGCCCGGACGTGGCCTCCCGGGTGGCCTGCGCCGTACCCAGCAGGCCGGGCAGAGCCTCGCCCAGGTCCTGGTAGCGGGCAGCGGTGAACTGTGCGCGCGCCGAGGCCAGCATCCGGCCGAGGCGCTGCAGGGACGTGGGCTCCGACGCCGTCGGCTGGTACAGGGCTCCGACGATCCGGGACGACGCATCGGGAGGTGAGGCGGCCGTCGCCGACGACGGGAGCATCGAGGTCCCGGCCGCCGCCATGCCGGCGACGAGCAACTGCCTGCGGAGCATGGCGTCCTCCTGACCCGGGGTCACATTCCGCGTCAGCGTAGCCGGTCGTCCCAGGCCAAGGGCGTCAAGCGGCAGGTCCAGCGCCTGGGCGATCAGGAGCAGCGCCCGCTCGGTCGGCCGCAGCAGGCCCGCCTCCACCCGGCTGACAGCCGACGCCGAGTAGCCGCACACCCGGCCCAGCTGGGCCTGAGTCATCCGCTGCGCGCACCGGGTGGCCCTGATGACCGTCCCGATCTGACGTTGACGTGACACGGCGTCACCCTCCAAGTGCACGGGGTGGCCACCGTACAGACGGGGCGACACCCGTAGTCAGGGCGTGCACGGCGCATGCGGGGCACGCATACGGCGTGCGGGAGCACCCTCCGCATCTCTCCCACGGGGTCGCCGCGGCGGTTGTCTGGGAGCACCCCGGCCGGGCGTATCCCCATCCAGTCCTCACCCGGAGGAGACCGTGACATGAGTGCGTCCCTGTTGCTCGACCACCCCGCCGCCCGGACAACCCCGCGCGCCGTCCCGGTGCCCGGTAGCCTGCCGGAGGACGGCCAGGACACGTCGATGACGGCGTGCCCGGTCTGCGGGTCGGGATCCACCTACCAGACCATGGGCGGCCGTTGGGGCTGCACCGTGTGCGGTTCCACCTGGAGCTGAACAGCGAGGAGGTAACCGGCATGTCGATCTGCGCGCAGTGCCGCGCCGCATCAGCGGTGATCGAGGACCTCGACGTGCAACCGCCGCAACCGTGGTGCCTCGGTTGCGCGACCGCCCTCGTGCGGGCCGGCGACCCGGTGGTCAACTACCGTCCGCTCGACGGCACGGACGGGTACGGCCGCGTCCTCGCCGGCGGCAGCACCCAGGTGCTGCCGTTCCGCTGACGGGCACGGCGAAGCGCCCCCGCACACTCCCGGAGGGCGCCGTTTGGCGGACTCCGGGAGTGTGCGGGGAAATCGCTTCGCATACACGCGGCCGCAGGTCCGGGGCGTGCTCGTGAGCAAAGCCCGAACTCCCGTGGGGTGGGCCGTCAGGCGTCTCGGGGCGGGAGGAGGCCGCGTTCGGTGAAGACCTTCTTGGCGACGAAGGTGGCGTTCAGGGCCTTGGGGAAGCCGCAGTAGCCGGCGGAGTGCAGCAGGGCCTCGACGATCTCCTCGGGGGTGAGGCCGACGTTCAGCGAGGCGTTGATGTGGACCTCCAGCTGGGGCTCGCAGCCGCCGAGCGCGGTGAGCATCCCCAGGGTGACCAACTGGCGGTCGCGCGGGGCGAGTTGGGGGCGGCTGTAGATCTCGCCGAATCCCCAGGCGACGATCTGGTGGCCGAGCTCGGGGCTGATGTCCTCCAGCGACTCCACCACCCGGCGCCCGATGTCGCCGTCGATCCGCTCCAGCACCTCCATCCCGTGCTCGAAGCGCTCCCGGCGGACCTGCGCGTCGTTCGTTCCCATGTGCCGCACTCCTCTCTGCGGGCCGCCCGTGCCGGCGGCCGCGTCGCGTTGTCGACCTGGGCAGAACCGTAGGGCGTGGAGTGCGCTCCGACTCAAGCCCGACACTCCCGTGCCCACCGCCGGCGCCGACGGTGGGCACGGGAGTGTCGGGGCGTCAGGCCCGGTGGTAGGGCAGCGGGGTGGGGACCTCGCCGCCGAGTTCGGCGGCGGCGTGGCGGGCCCAGTACGGGTTGCGCAGCAGCTCGCGGCCGAGCAGGACGGCGTCGGCGCGGCCCTCGGCGATCAGGGCCTGGGCCTGGGCGGGGTCGGTGATCAGGCCGACGGCGGCCACGGGCAGCCCGGCCTCGTTCCGCACGGCCTCGGCGAAGGGCACCTGGAAGCCGGGCGCGGCCTCGATCCGGGCGTCGGGGACGAGGCCGCCGGTGGAGACGTCCAGCAGGTCGACGCCGTGCGCCTGCAGTTCCTTGGCGAGGCGGACGGTGTCCTGGGAGGTCCAGCCCTCGCGGCCGTCCTCGGGGTTCTCGGTGAGCCAGTCGGTGGCGGAGACGCGGAAGAAGACGGGCAGCTCCTCGGGCCACACCGCGCGCACCGCGTCGACGACCTCCAGCGCGAAGCGGATCCGGCCCTCGAAGGAGCCGCCGTAGCCGTCGGTGCGGCGGTTGGTGTGCGGGGAGAGGAACTGGTGGATCAGGTAGCCGTGGGCGCCGTGGACCTCGGCGACCTGGAAGCCGGCGTCCAGTGCGCGCCGGGCGGCGTCGGCGAACTGCCGCACGATCGCGCCGATCTGATTCTCGGTCAGCTCGTGCGGCGCGCTGTGGGCGGGGGAGAAGGGCTCGGTGCCGGGGCCGACCGGCGTCCAGCCGTACTCCTCGTCCGCGGCCAGCGGGCGCCCGCGCTCGACCCAGGTCCGCTCGGTGGAGGCCTTGCGCCCGGCGTGGGCGAGCTGGATCGCGGGGACGGTGCCCTGGGACGTGAGGAAGGCGGTGATCCGGCGGAAGGCCGCGGCCTGCTCGTCGTTCCAGATCCCGAGGTCGTACGGGCTGATGCGGCCCTCGGGGCTGACGGCGGTGGCCTCGGTGATGATCAGCCCGGTGCCGCCGGCGGCGCGCGCCGCGAGGTGGGCGAAGTGCCAGTCCGTCGCCACCCCGGCCGCCGCCCCGTCCGGCAGGGCGCTGTACTGGCACATCGCCGGCATCCAGATCCGGTTGGGGACGGTCAGCGAGCGCAGGGTGTACGGGGTGAAGAGGGTGGTGCTCATATCGGACTCCCATGGGGGTCGGCGGCGCCGGAGCGGACGGGACGGCGGCCACAACTGCTTGCAGCTGCAACTTATGTCTATCAAGATAGTTGCACACGCCGGGCATTTGCAAGGGGTGCCCCCGCCCCCTGGAAACCGCCGAGACGGGCCGGGGGCACCGCGGCGCTCAGCGCCCGCCGCCCGGCCGCAGCAGGTCGCGGGCCCGGGCGGCCAGGCCGTCGGCCCCGCACCGGCCGGCCAGCTCCAGCCCGCGGGTCAGCGCCGCCCGGGCGCCCGCCGCGGTACCCAGCGCCTCCCCCAGGTCGACCAGCGCGAGCGCGTGCTCGTAGCGGGCCGGCGAGCGCTCCAGCACGCCGACCGCCTCCGCCAGCAGCTCGGCCGCGCGGGACCGCTCGTGCACCGCCGCGCACAGCCGCAACGCACTGCCCACGGCCGACTCCGTCCCCGACTCCCGGGCCCGGCGCACCGCCTCCGCGGCCAACTCCCGGGCCCGCTCCGGCTCCTCGGGCGCCACCGCCCGCGCCAGGTGGCCCAGCCACGGCGCCCACACCGTGTTGCGCCATCCGCGCGCGTCCAGGGCCGCCCCGGCGTCGGCCAGCGTCGCCGCCGCGCCCGTCGCGTCGCCGCGGGCCAGCAGCAGGCGCCCGTACAGCGTCGGGGCGTCCGGCAGCACCATCACCGTCGGGTACGGCGGAGCGAAGGCGTGGTCGTGGGCGAACTCCAGCGCCCCCTCCAGCCTGCCGCGGGCGGCCAGCGTCTCGGCCAGCGCCCCGACCGCGTCCCAGTGCAGGGGAACGTCCGGCCCGATCCGCTCGGCGATCCGCAGCGCCCGGCGCAGGTAGTCCTCCGCCGCGGCGAGCGCACCGCACCGGAAGCGCAGCATGCCGGTCAGCAGGTAGGCGAAGCCGAGGTGACCGCCGCTCCACCCGGCGACCTCGTACGCCCGGACCGCCTCCATGAACAGCTCCTCCGCCCGGTCGACCCGATCGGCGTACAGGTAGCTGATGCCCAGGATCCCGGGCAGCTCGAAGCCCCAGGTGGTGTTGGTCCAGCCCAGGCTGCGCGGCAGCCGCCCACCCGGCAGGGCGGACTCGGCCAGGGCGAGCGCCTGCGCGCGGTCGACACCGCGCAGCGTGAGGTCCCAGCACCGCAGCACGGCCACCGCGTGCGCCAGCCCGTCGCGTTCGAACATCGACCCGCCCGCCGCTTCCCCGTGCGCGCCGGTGCCGCCCGCGCCGGTGCCGCTCGCGTGGGTGTCGCCCGCGCCGGTGCCGCTCGCGTGGGTGTCGCCCGCGCCGGTGCCGCTCGCGTGGGTGTCGCCCGCGCCGGTGCCGCTCGCGCGGGTGTCGCCGAAGGCCAGGCCGACCGTCCCCAGCATCCGGTCGAACTCCTCCAGACGCCGCGAACGGCCCGGCCCGTCCGCATCCCGCGACTGGAACGCGGCGAACATGAAGTGCGCGACCTCCAGGCGCAGCCGCCCCGGCCCGGGCCCGCAGCGGGCCGCCTCCTCGGCGCACAGCGCGGCGGCCTCGCCGACCCGGTTGCTGTGCGCGAGGGCCTGGGCGAGCCGGAAGACCGCGTCCACCCGCAGCTCCGGACCCAGCCCGTACGGGTCGGCCAGCGCCAGGCGCAGCTGGTTGACGGTGGTCGCCGGATCGGTCAGCAGCGCCGAGCAGCCGAGCTCGTAGAGCACCGGAGCGCGGTCCTCGTCGGCGGGCGGCTCGCTGATGGCACGGCGCAGGCAGCGCTGCGCCGCTTCGGGCGCGCCGATCGCCAGGTGTTCGCGGGCCGCCCGGCGCAGCTTGTCGACGATCGCGCGGTCCCCCTCCGGCAGGATCTCCAGCAGGTGCCGGGAGGCCGCCAGCAGGCCGAGGCCGGCGTTCTCCACCTCGACGGCGGCGACCCCGTGCATCCCGGTGCGGGTGGACGGCGGCATCGACCGGTACACGGAGGTGGCGATCAGCGGGTGGACGAACTCCAGCCGGCCCGCCGGGGTGCCGGTCAGCACCCGGTGGCGCCGCAGCTCCCGCACCGACTGGGCGGCGGTCTCCGGGCCCTGGGCGCAGATCGCGGCGGCGAGGTCGGGGCGGATGTCGGTGTCCAGCACGGACGCCGCCCAGGCGAAGCGCAGCGTGGTCGGGCCGAGCCGCTCCAGCCAGTGCCGCAGCGTCATCCCCCGGGCGGTGGCGGCGAGTTCGCGCAGCTGCCCGGTGCTCTCCTCGACCGGGTCGAGCCGTTGGTCGGCCACCTCGCGCAGCAGGGCCGCGGTCTCGTACGGGTTCCCGCCGGTGACCGCCCAGACGTGACGGCAGAAGGCGTCCTCGGCCGCTGCGCCGAGGGCCTCGCGGACCAGGTGCGCGACCGAGGCGGGCTGCAGCGGGCGCAGTTCGTGCCGGCGGTCGGCCCGCTCGGCGAGGCCGCGCTGCAGCGCCAGGGCGTCATCGGGGAACTCGTCGCGGCTGGCCAGGACCAGCAGGGCCGGAAGCTCCCGGACGCGGACCGCGAACCCCGCCAGCCAGCCCAGGGACTCCGGGTCGGCCCAGTGCAGGTCGTCGACGATCACGGCCAGCGGGGAGCGCACCCGCACGAGGCGTGTGAGGACGAAGTCCAGGCCGTCACGCACCCCCTGCGGGTCGAGCTGCCCGGCCGGCGGCACCAGTCCGGTCGCCGGGCCGACGACGTCCTCCCACGGTCCGAAGACCTGGCCGCGCTCCTCGTCGGACAGGGCCGCGAGCACCGGGCGCACCAGCTGGCGCACCACGTGGAACGGCTCGTGGCACTGGCGCTGCCCGCCCCGGGCGAACAGCACCGTGCAGCCCGCGTGCCGCGCCGCCCGCCGCACCTCGGTCAGCACCGCGGTCTTGCCCAGGCCGGCCGCGCCCGTGTAGAGCAGCAGTTCCCCGACTTCGGTGCCGACGGGCCCGGTGAGCGCCTCGATCGCCCGGCTCGCCGACCGGATCTCGGTCTCGCGCTCGTGCAGTCGGCCGCCCTCCCCGCCGGACCCCGCGTCGCCCCCGGGCTTCACCTCGGTCACGTTGCCTCCAATTCGCCCTGTCGCGAAGGTCGTTGAGAGGCCGACGGTACTGCTGCGGAGGCGCCCGCGGTGGGGGCTTGACAAAGCTGCCCGGCGGCCGTGCCGAAAACCCGTTGGCCGGGGCCGGCGAGCCGACGACGGCGCCGCCCGGGAGCCCGGGGCGGCGCCGTCGACGGGTCAGGCGGCGTCCGCTCGGCGGCCGGGCCGCCGAGCGTGGCCGCCGTCGGCTCACCGGCCGTCGGCGCACCGGCCGTCACCACGTCGGCGCGCCGGCTGTCGGCGCGGCAGCCCGTCGGCCCGTCGGCCCGTCGGCGCGGCGGCCCGGACGCCGAGCGCACGGGTCAGCGCACCGGCTGGGGGGTGCGCTGGGCGGGGACGGCCGGCGTCGGGCGGCCGCCCGACGAGGCGGTGGCCGGGGCGGCGCCGAGGGCCGTGCCGCGGGTCTCCTCCGCCCACAGCACGCACACCAGCAGGCCCAGCGCCGTGGTGCCCGCCGCGATCAGCATGGTCGGCCCGGTGCCCAGCCCGGTCAGGGACAGCGGCAGCAGGTAGGTGCCGACCGCCGCGCCGATCCGGCTCACCGAGGTGGCCACACCCACCGCGGTGGCCCGGATCTCGGTCGGGAACAGCTCGTTGGGGTACGTCCAGTCGAGCACGTTCGGCCCGCCGCACAGGAAGGCGTACGCGCACAGCGCCAGCAGCGCGACCGCGGCCGGGGCGCTCGGCCACACGCCGAGCAGGGCCAGCGGCACGGTCATCAGGGCGAAGGACCAGATGATGACGGGCCGTCGGCCCCGGCTGTCGATCAGGCGCAGCGCCGGGTAGCAGCCCAGCAGGAACACCAGGCTGATCAGCCCGGTGCCGAGGGTCTCCATCACGGTGCCGCCCGGCATGCCGAAGGAGGAGAGGATCTGCGGGCCGAAGGTGAGCATCGCGAACAGCGGGCCGACCTGGCAGAGGAAGAACAGGCCGCAGAACAGGGTGCGGCGCCGGTAGGGCTGGGTCAGCAGCAGGCGCAGCCCGCCGGGGCCGCCGTGCCCGGCCGGGTCGGGCATCAGCTCGCGGCCGTCGACCCGCACTCCCAGGTGCTTCTCGACCACGCGCACCGCGTCACCGACCCGCCCGTTCGCCGCCAGCCAGCGCGGCGACTCCGGCGAACCGCGGCGGATCACCAGGAAGACCACGCACAGCACCGTCGAACTCGCCAGCATCCACCGCCAGCTGCCGGGCCCCGCCAGCTCCAGGAACAGGTAGCCCACCCCGTACGCGAGCACCGAGCCCGCGTACCAGGCCACGATCTGCTGACCGAGCAGCCGCCCGCGGTGCTTGGCGGGCAGCCACTCGGCGAGCAGCGAGGTCGCGATGGGGTAGTCGGCGGCCACGGCCATGCCGAGCACGAAGCGCAGCACGGTGATCGCCCACACCGCGTCGACCCAGAAGGAGGCCACCGAGCAGGCGACCATCACCAGCAGGTCGGCGGTGTACATCACCTCCCGGCCGATCCTGTCGGTCAGCACGCCGAACAGCGCGCCGCCGACGAACATGCCCACCAGGGCGGCGGCGCCGATCAGGCTGACCTCGGCGGTGGACAGCCCGAGGTCGGGACGCATCCCGATCAGGGCGACGCCGACGATGCTCAGGATGTAGCCGTCCAGCAGCGGCCCGCCCGAACAGGCCAGGGCCAGCCTGCGGTGGAAGGCGGTATACGGGGCGTTGTCGATGGTCTGGGACATGTGCTTGGGGTCCTCCGGAGCGTACGGCCGCGCTGTCCGCGGGCCGTGCGCCGGGTAGACGGCGGGGAACGACGCCGCCCACCTCGGGCGGCGCCACCGCCCGGTCACACCGGGCGACCGTCCAGGGTTGCCCCGGCCGGCGAGCGCCACCACGGGGTCCAAGGTCGAACGGATCGGTGACCTTGGTCCCGAAGCGGACAGGCCCTCCGCCCGTGCCGCACCGCCGTCCGCCCAGTCCTGCCGGGGCCGGGCGCCGTCGCGGGGCCCTCCCGCCGTCCGACCCCGTCCGCGCCGTGACGCTCGTCACGACGAGGGCCTCGACCGGCCCGCATCCGTGAGCCGTGTCACGCCCTCGGCGGTGTCGCGCCGTCGGCGGTGTCGCGCCCTCAGCGGTATCGAGCCCTCAGCAGTGGCACGCCGTCGGCTGTGTCGAGCCCTCGGCGGTGGCACGCCGTCGGTCGTGGCACGCCGTCAGCCGTTCGCGGCCGTACCTGGCCCGGCCGCGCGCAGCCGGGCCAGGCCCACGTCCAGGGCGGCCTCCAGGTGCGCGATCGACCCGGTGGCCATCAGGATCAGCACCCCGCCCTGGACGCCGGCCAGCAGCGCCGCGGCCTCCCGACCGGCGTCCAGCGCCGGGTCGACCTCGCCGGCGTCCTGCAGGTGACGCACGCCCGCGGCGAGCTGCGCCTGCCACCGGTCCAGCAGTTCGCCGGCCACCGCCCGGGCCGCGCCGGTGGCGGAGCCCAGTTCGGACAGGGCCACGTGCAGGGGGCAGTCCGAGCCCTGGGCGCGGTAGCGGGCGAGGACCTTGTCGCGCCACCGCTGCCAGGCCTCCCAGGAGGTGAGGGCGCCGAGTTCGGGCTGCTGGTCGTCGATCACCCGGCCCGCCTCGTGGCGGGCCACGGCCAGCAGCAGTTCGTCCTTGCCGCCGGGGAAGTAGTGGAAGAGCTGGCTCTTGCTGGTCGCGGTGCGGGCCATGACGTCCTCCAGGCGCAGCGCGAACACGCCCTCCTCGCGGATCTGCCCGGCGGCGCCCTCGACGATGCGCAGCCTGGTCGCGGCGCCCTTGCGGGTCAGCGGCACGTTCCCTCCCGGTGCTGGTGGCCTGCCTCCGATCCTCGCGCGTCCCGCTCGGCCCGTCACGGCAGGAGCAGCAGTTTGCCGGTGGTGCGGCGGGACTCCAGGTCGGCGTGTGCGCGGGCCGCCTCGGCGAGCGGGTAGCGGCCGGTGACGTGCGGGGTCAGCCGTCCGTCCAGGACCAGGTCGAAGACCTCGCCCGCCCGCCGCACCAGGGCCTCGCGGGTGGGGACGTGGTGGTGCACCACCGGGTAGGTCAGCAGGATGCTGTTGGGCAGGTCGGTGGGACGCAGCGTGGGCACGCCCATGAACGGCCCGTAGTAGGCGTGCACCCCGTGCGGGCGCAGGGCCAGTTGGGAGGAGGCGAAGGTCTCCGCGCCGCCGCCGTCGTAGACGACGTCGGCGCCGCGGCCGCCGGTCAGCTCCCGCACCGCCCCCTCGAAGCCGGCGCCGGAGTGGACCAGCACGTGGTCGGCGCCGGCCCGCCGGGCGACCTCGGCCTTGTCCTCGCGGGAGACCAGGCCGATCACGTTCCCGCCGCGGGCCTTGACCATCTGGGTGAGCAGCCGGCCCACCCCGCCGGCCGCCGCGTGCACCACGGCGGTGTCGCCCGGGCCCACCGGGTAGGTCTCGGTGCTCAGGTGACTGGCCGTCAGGCCCTGCATCAGCAGGCCGCCCGCGACCTCGTCCGGCACCCCGTCGGGCACCGCGACCAGCGAGGCGGCCGGGACGGCGAGCACCTGCGCGTAGCTGCCCGGGTGGTAGAACCAGGCGACCCGGTCGCCGACCGCCAGGTCCCGCACCTGCGGCCCGAGCCCGGCGACGTACCCCATGCCCTCGGCGCCGAGGACGGCGGGCGCCGCCCAGCCGCCGGTGCCCTGCGCCCGGGCGCCGACGTCCATGTAGTTGACGCCCGCCGCGCCCAGGCGCACCAGCACCTCGCCGGGGCCGGGCACCGGGTCCGGCAGTTCGGTCCATCGCATCACCTCGGGGCCGCCGTGCTCCTCGATCCGGATCGCGTGCATGGGGGTGACCGCCTTCCTGTGCGGGCTCGTTCGAGAGGGAACGAACTGCACGGTAGGCAGCCGGAATTGGACCCACAAGTCCAGAATCCCTGCGGCGACGGCCCGTTGGGCGCTGCCCGCTGCCCGCTGCCCGCTGCCCGCTGCCCGCTGCCCGCGACCGGGAGCCGCCGCCGGGAGCCGCCGCCCGGAGCCGCGCGGGGTAGCCTGGCCGCCGACACGGGAACGAGGGGGAACCGGGGCCGATGACGTACGCGACGACACCGGACGGCGTCCGCATCGCCTACCAGCTCCAGGGCGGTCACGGCCAGGGCGGCCACCCGGCCCCGCCGCTGGTCCTGCTGGCGGGCCAGGCCAACAACCACCACTGGTGGGACGCGGTCCGCGCCGACTTCCACCCCGCCCGCAGCACCCTCACCCTCGACTACCGGGGCACCGGCGACAGCGACAAGCCCGACACCCCGTACAGCACCGAACTGTTCGCCCGGGACGTCGTCGCCGTCCTCGACGAACTCGGCATCGACCGGGCCGACGTCTACGGCACGTCCATGGGCGGACGGGTCGCCCAGCAGCTCGCGGCCCGCCACCCGCACCGGGTCGGCGCCCTGGTCCTCGGCTGCACCTCGCCCGGCGGCCCGCACGGCGTCGAACGCGGCGACGACGTCCGCCGGGCCCTGGCGCAGACCCGCCCCGGCGCCGCCCGGCAGGCCCTGCTGGAGCTGATGTACACCCCCCGGTGGCTCGACTCGCACCCCGGTCCGCACCACACCCTCGGCGACCCCGACATGCCCGCCCACGCCCGCCGCCACCACCTCGTCGCCAGCAACCGGCACGACGCCTGGGACCTCCTGCCGGCGATCGCCGCACCCGCCCTGGTCGTCCACGGCAGCGACGACCTGCTCAACCCCGCCGCCAACGCCCCCCTGCTCGCCGAGCGCATCCCCGGCGCCCGGCTGCACATGATCCCCGGCGCCCGGCACGCCTACTTCGAGGAGTTCCGCGCCCAGGCCGGGCCCCTCGTCCTGGACTTCCTCACCACCGTCGCGCGCGGTCCGGCGCACCGGGTGTGATCCCCGGCCGACCGCCGGCCGCCGACTTCCAACCTCCCGGCCCCGCGCGCTCCTTCCGCAACGCGCGGGGCCGCGGCGCGCCCGCCGGCCGCGGTGCCCGCCCTCACGTCCGAGCGGCGGGTCGTCCTCGCCCGCCGGTACCGGCCGGTACCGGGCCGGGTGCCGGACGAACTGCCGGCGGCTTCCTCGAACCCGGCGAGCAGGCGGCGGGCGCCGGCGCCCGGGAGCCGCTGGAGGAGACCGGGTACCGGGGCCGGATCCGCCCCGCCGGGCCGTCCTGGCACGACGCCTGCTCCGGCGCCCGGCGCTACGCGTTCTTCGCCACCGACGGCGTCGAGGCCGCCGAACCGCGGCCCGAGCGCACCGAGTCCATCGACGTCGTTCCCCTCGCCCTGGAGGAGTTCCGCACCCGCGTCCTGCGCCGGGGCGAGCCGGCCGACAGCGCCGCGGCCTGCCGCGCGCCGGGCGTGCTCGGCCTGCTGGGCGGGGCGGGGGCGGGTTCCGGAGAGCGGGACCGAACCGCTTGACCTCAAGTCGACTTGAACTACCAGACTGGCCGGCATGCCGAACGACACCGCAACCAGCAGCCGTCAGCCCGTCCTCCCGCTGACCGACACCGCACTCGACGAGATCGCCGCCCGACTGGCCGCCGGGGCCGCGGTGATCGGCGTGGGGGAGTCCACGCGCTTCTCCCGGGAGACCTCCGGCATACGGGACCAGCTGTTCCGCCGGCTGGTCCGCGACCACGGCTTCCGCGCGCTGGCCGTCCAGGACGGCGCCGGTGCCGCCGCGGCCCTCGACGCGTACGTGGCCGGCGGCGAGGGCACGGCCGCCGAGGCGCTGGCCGGCGCCTGGCGGCCGTGGCGCACCGAGGAGACGGCCGGCGCCCTGGAGTGGATCCGGGCGTTCAACCGCGACCACGCGGACGACCCGGTCCGGATCATCGGCGTGAAGCCGCTCCAGGCGGCGCCCGCCGACTACGACGCCGTCCTGGAGCAGGTGCGCGCGGTGGCGCCGGAGCGGCTCGCGCAGCTGACGGCCCACCTGGACCCCATCCGCACCGCCCACACCGTCGACGAGCACGTCCAGCGGGCGCGGGGAGTCCACCCGGGACGGCCGTTCGCCGAACACGCCCGCGACGCCCTCGCGTTGGTCGAATCCCTCCCGGCGGTGGGCGGGGACGCGCTCGCGCGGATGCGCCTGATCGTGGAGTTCCACGACCGCAGTGTCGCGGGGCGCAACAACTACGCGGGCGAGGCGGAGGTCGGGGCCGACCTCATCGCCGACTTCCAGCACCGGACCGGCCTGCGCACCGTCTACTGGGACGGCATCGCGCACACCTCGGCGGGCGAGACGGTGCTGGGCCTGGCCCCGGATCGCGGCCCGCAGGCCACCCTCGGCAGCCTGCTGCGCAAGCGCTACGGCGCGCAGTACGTCTCCGCGGCGATCGGCTTCCACCACGGCGACCTCGGCGTGGCCATCGTCCCCGCCCCGGGCGCGGACCTGGTCGACGCGGAACTCGGCGCGACGGACCTGCCCGCCCACTGGCTGGACCTGCGCCAGGACGACGTGCGCGGCCGCTGGGACAGGCCGGTGAAGGCCCGGGTGATCAGCGGCGTCTACACCCCGGAGCGGGACGCCGTGGAGCACCTGGCCGTCGACTCCCTGACCGAGGCCTTCGACCTCCTCGTCCACATCCGCGAGGTCTCCCCGGTGCACTGGCTGCCCTGAGCGCGGGCGCGCCGGTGGCTCGCCTCCCGAGGAGCACGGCCCCGGCCTGCTGTGGCCCGTGCTCCGAGCGGGGTGCGCCGAGCCGGGTGCGCCGGGCCCGGTGCGCCGGCCGCGGACGGCGGTCCCGGTGGTCTCGTTGGGGTGGTCTCGCTGCGGGGCAAGCGGCCCCGGTGCGGTGCCCGCTTCGGTGCCCGGCGTGGTGCCCCGCTTCGGTCCCGGCGTGGGGCCCCGCTTCGGTGCCCGCTGCGGTGCCCCGGAGCGGGCCGGGGGATCCCGTCGGCGGGCACCGGCCCCGAGGCGGTGTCAGGGCCGGTCGCCCGCGCGCAGTTCGGTGGCGATCTGCCGCCGGCCGGCGATCAGCGTCTGCAGCACCACGCAGAGCCCGGCCAGCAGCGCCAGGCCCGCGGTGGGCAGCAGCACCGGCACCAGCGCCGGGGTCAGGGCGTCGCCGACCGTGGCGCCGACCAGGGTGGAGAGGTCGAACGCGCCGCCCAGCAGCGCGGCCGCCGTGAGGGCGACCAGCCCGCCGCCGACGATCGCCGCCAGGGCGTGCGGCAGCGCCTCGGCGATGATCAGGGCCAGGCCCTGGCGGGGTCGCAGGCCCATGGTCCGCAGCCGGGCGAGGACGGCGGTGCGCTCGGGCGCGGCCCGCAGCAGTGTCAGCAGGACGGCCAGCAGGGCGAATCCGGCTCCCGCGGCGGCCGCGTACCGGAACAGCCGTCCGGCGGCGTGCTGTAGCGGGTCGTCGGCGAGGGCGGCGGCCGTCTCCCGGCTGCTGTGCACGGTGTACCCGGCGGGCAGGCCGTCGGTGTCCTTGCCGACGGCCGTGGCGTCGTCCGCGATCAGCTTGGCCAGACCGACCGGCCGGGCCCCGGTGTCGGCCCGCAGGGCCGTCCGGACTGCTTCGGGGTCGACGTCACCGACGGCGAACCACTCGTTCAGCCGCCTGGCGTCCGGCAGGCGTTCCCAGGCGGGGCCGGCGGGGACGACGACGAACGGCTTGCCCGGGTCCGGCAGCGCGGGGGTGGCGGTGAGCGTCCCGGCGACGGTGAGGCGCAGGTCGTTGCCGTTGGGCGTGCGCACCTGGGAGGAGCCCGCGGCCAGTTGCCCGACCAGGTCGGGGCTGACCAGCGCGGGGACGGGGGTGTCCGGGCCGCCGGGGGCGGCGGCGAGCGCCGCCGGGTCGAACCCGCCGGCCCCGAGGCTCCGGGCGATCTGCGCGTAGGCCGCCGGATCGACGACCATCACCAGGGAGACCTCGGTGGACTTCTGGTCGGTGCCGATGACGCGGGTCTGCGGCTCGACCCAGACCGGGGTGGCGGCCCGGACGCCGGGCAGGGCACCGGCGGCCCGGGTGAACGACTCGGTCAAGGTGGCGTAGCCCGGGAGGGAGACGGCGACGTCGCCGCCGGTGGACAGGCGTGCGGCGCGCATCCGGGCGTGGTCGACGGTGTCGAGCACGGTGGCGCCGAAACCGGCCGTGGTGACGGCGATCAGCAGCGCCAGCAGCGGCAGCGCGGACGGCCGGCGCCGGCCCGTGGTGTCGCGGGCGGCCCGGGCCAGGCCGAGGAAGCCGATCAGTCCGCGGCCCCGGCCGGCCAGCGCGGCCAGCCAACCGACCACCACCGGCTCGATCCGGGCCAGCAGCAGTCCGCCGGTGACGGCCAGCAGCAGCGGCGCGGCCACCAGCAGCGGGTCCGCCCCGGTCGTCAGGACGTGGCCGACGCCGCGGCGGCGGACCTCCGCCACGGCCGCGACGGTGACGGCCAGGACGGCGAGTTCGCCGACCACCCGGCGCCAGCCGCCCGGCGATCGCCGGCGCGACCACAGCAGGGCGGCCCGGGCCGGGAAGGCCAGCAGGGCGAGCAGGGTGGCGGCCAGCGCCGCGAGGAGCGCGTAGCCCCACCGGGGGGTGGGCAGCAGGTCGAGGGCCAGGGCCGTGGCGAGCACGGCGGCGGGCACGACGGTCGCCGCGCCCTCGCCGAGCAGGCGCAGCAGCACCCCGGCGCGCGAACCGCCGCGGGCCCGGAGCAGACTGAGCTCGGCGGTGCGCCGGTCGACGGTCAGTGCGGCGGTCAGGCAGAGCACCACCACGGCCACGCCGGCCACCCCGGCGGGGCCGATCGCGCTCAGCGGCACAGCCGCCTGGTAGCGGGCGTTCGCGCGGGTGAGCAGGTCGGTCAGGTCGGCGGAGATGCGCAGGTCCGGGCGGCCGGTCGCCTTGACGAGCGCCGTGGCGCCGCTCCCGGTCTGGAAGGACGCGAGGGCGGAGCGGGTGCGGTCGAGCCGGTCGGCGCGCAGCCCGGCGGGGTCGACGGGCAGCCGCCAGAAGTTCTCGCCGCCCGATCCCCAGCGGGCCATCGCGGGCAGGCTGTCGCCGCCGACGAATCCGGTGGTGCCCCAGTGCTCGTGCAAGGGGGCGGTGTCGGTCCGCAGGCAGGCGCGGACCGGGCAGCCCAGGTCGTCCCAGAACGGGTCCCGCGGGTCGTTGACGCGGTAGAAGCCGACCACCACGGTGCTCCGTTCGGCACCCGGGCCCGCCTCGCCGTTGTCGATGACGTCACCGAGCCGGATGCGGATGGTCTCGGCGGCCTGCTCGCTGAGGACGATCGGCAGCGGGCCGTCCGGGCCGGCGGGGGTCGGCCAGGTGCCCTCGGTGAGGGTGACCCGGTCGGCCAGATCGTGCAGGTAGAGCAGGCCGAGGTCCGGGAGGCCGAACTCCGAGATCCGGGCGTACCCCGGATTGCCCATGGGCCGGGAGGCCAGGGCGCGGGCGCCGTGGGCCTGGCCCGACCGGGCCAGCGGCAGCTCCCGGCCGAACGCCTCGGCCAGTTCCTGCTGCACCCGGTCGAGGGTGGAGGCCTTGTCCTCGTCGAGGACCTTGGAGGTGGTCCGCAGGCTGTTCTGGTTGAGGCCCTTCTGGCTGACGAAGTCCCGCAGCGCCGTGTCCGCGCCGCGGTCCGCGAGGCGGGGGAAGGCCGCCGCGAGGAAGACCGTCACCAGGGTGAGAGCCGCCATCAGCAGGGCGGCCGCCGGGTCGGCGCGCAGCCTGATGCGGACCCAGTGCATCACATTCCTCCCCCGGACCACGTCCCCCGGCCCTCTGCCGGCCCCACCCGTCGATCCGTGAACACCGACATCCGGTCACCGGATAGCGGACGACTCTGTCAGATCCGGTGCGGGAACGGAAGGGAGGTGGGCCGATCCGCTGGGCCGGAGGCGGATTCCCTCGCGCGCTCCCCAACTCCGATGCTGCCGAACTCCTTTGACCAGGGGAAATCCGTGGTCCGGGTTTCCGCTCGGCACGGTGAACCCGCGGGCCGCCGCATCCGTTGCACCGCCACGCAACGGAAGGGGAGCGGGCGGTCCGGCGTCGCGGCGACCGCGGATGCCGCCGTCCCGGTCAGCCGACCGGGACGGGGACGCCCCGGACGGGCAGTGGCAGGCCCGCGCCGTGCTCCCAGGCGTCCCAGGCGTCCTCGACACGCCGGAGCAGGACGGGCACCTGCTGCCCCCGACCGCCGGCCGGGAGGCTTGCCGTTGCCGAGGATCGTGCTCAACTCTGCTCCCCATAGGAGGGCTTGCCGTCGCCCGACCGGCGCGTCATCCTCGCCCGCCAGTACGCGCGGGCCCGTCGGGATGCGTTCCCGACGGGCCCGCGCCGGTCGGTCAGACCGAGGTCAGCTCACGCGCGCCGAACAGGTCCTGCGACCGCATGACACCGGTGGGGTCCTTCCACCACACCCTGAGGGTGTAGCCCTTGGGGAGGATCGACCGGACGGCGTTCAGGCAGGCGGTCCTGTCCCCGTCGACGTCGCACGGACCCTGGGGGTCGTTGATGACGACCTCCCCGAGCGGCATCCGGTTCTTGACCATCCGCCAGGCCAGCTTCGTCTCGACGAGCCCGTTGGCCGGGCCGACGGAGTGCAGGAAGGCGGCGATCTCCTGGGCGTCGACGCCCTCCCCGCTCGGGAGCGCCCCGCCGAGGGGGTAGGAGTCCCCCTCCCAGCCCTGGACGATGACCGTCCCCCAGGCCGGGCCGCCCTTCTGCCACGCGGGAAGCCTGCCGAGGAGCTGCTCGGCGAACTTCTCCCGCCCGTCGTTGTGGACGAGGACGGGCGTGTCGCCCGCGAGCACGAAGTACGTGTGCAGCTCGTCGACGGTGAGGTTGTAGGCGGCGGAGGGAGCGCTCCGGTGCTCGACGGAGACGATCCGGACGGCCGCACCGGTGTCGGTGCGCAGGGTGTCGCCGGGCCGCAGGTCGGCCGCGTCGGTCCACCGGCCGGTGTCCTGCGCCCAGAACGGGTGGTTGTCGGTGGCGGTGAGGGTGGACGTCCTGCCGCCCGGGCCGGCGACGGTGAGTTCGGTGAACTCGGTGTCGTTCGGGTTGGAGACGGTCTCCCGGACGGTCCGCGGGCCGGACACGCCGGTCCGCGGGTCGGCGGCCGTGACGGTGTCGCCCACGCGGACCTGTTCGATCGGACGGGTCGTTCCGTCGGCCATCAGCACGAGGGTGCCGGCGGGGAAGCTGTTGAAGCGGGGAATCGCGAGGTCGGGACGGAGGAGGAACCTGAATCCGCCCTTCTCGTACGCCCAGCCCGAGACGGCCTTGGCGGCCTCCTTGAAGTTCTTGTCCCAGCCGAAGTGCCGGGCGACCTCGAGGGCGACGTGGCCGCCGGGGACCACGCGGGAGCAGGTGTCGAGGGCGGTGTCGCCGGTGGCGCCCGGGGCGCGCCAGCCCCACTCGCCGATGGCGTAGCCACAGTTGACGCCGTTGAAGATCCGGCCGGGGACGCCGGGGATCCTGCCGAAAAGCTTGAGGACAGTGTGTTCGTATCGGGAGAACGCTATGTACGGTCCCGCGGCGTAGGCGTCGAGGGTGGCCACCATCGCGTCCTCCGCCATCCGTCGGAGCACGCCCTCCTGGTGCGCCTGCCGGACGGCGTCCAGCTGGGCGCCGTCCGCTATGGCGCGGGCCTCGTCGCGGCTCTTCCCCGCGTTCTCGGCGGACCGGCGCGCGGAGGCGACCGCCGCGTAAGCGATGTCGGCGGCGCCGCGCGCGGCCGCCGCGCTCGCCGCCGCGTAGGTGGCCGAGTTCTGCGCGGATTCGGCCGCCCGGTCGGCCGTGGCCTCGGCACCGCGGGCGGTCGCGGCGTAGCCGGCGGCCTTGGCGGCGGACGCGTCGGCCTTGTCGGCGGCGGTCTTGGCCTGCTGCGCGAAGCCGGCCGCCGCCGAGGCCGCGGCGCGCGCCTGGTCGGCAGCGGCGTTGGCGGCGTCCGAGGCGCCCGCGGCGACCGCCGCGGCCTGGGCGGCCTGGGCGGCGTTCTGCCGGGCCAGCGAGGCGACCTGGGCGGCGCCGTCGATGGCGTTGTCGACGGCGGCGACGTGTGCCTCGGTCAGCCCGTCCTGCTGCTGGGCCTGGTACACGCCGGTCTGGAGGAAGTCGGCGAGGAGCGGGTAAGGGCCCTCCAGGGCGATCTGGGCGGCGGACTTGACCTCGGCGCCGCCGGTCTCGATGAGCTGGGAGGCCGTGAGGCGGTCGTCCACCGCCTTGGCGTCGTACTGGCCCTGGGTGAGGAAGGCGACGAGGGTCTCGGGCGTGTTGGTCTCCAGCGCGGCCTTCGCGGCCTGCTGGAGGTGCGGCCCGCCGGTCTCGATGAGCTGGGAGACCTTGACCCGGTACTGGGTGAGCGCCGCGGTGTGCCGGCCGGTCTGGAGGAAGGCACGGACGGCGGCGCCGTCGCCGGTGAGCGCGGCCTTGGCGGCGGCGCGCACGGTGTCGTACTCGCTGTTGTCGGCGAGGTAGCGGGTCTGGGCTCGATCGTCCTGCTCGGCCGAGGTCTGCCAGGCGGTGCGGACGTAGTCGACCACGGCCTCGTCGCTGCCGGCGAGGGCGTACTCGGCGGCGGCCTTGGCCCACGGGCCGCGGACCTTGAGGGCGGCGAGCGCCATCCTGCGGCCGTCGGCGACCACGGTGGCCGGGTCGGTGCCGGGCTGGGACGCCCGGGCGGCGAGCTGTACCGCGTCCTGGTCCAGGCGCTCGGCCTGGGCCTTGGCGTCGTCGGCCGCGCGCCGCTCGGCGTCGGACTCGGCCTTCAGGTCCTGGGCCTGGACGATGCCGTCGGCCTTGCGGGCGTTCAGCTTCTCGGCCTCGACGAGTGACGCCTGGGCCTGGACCACGCGGGCCTTGGCGACCGCGAAGCCGGCGTCGTCGGCGGCCTGGCGGGAGCTCTCGGCGTGGGCGGCGGCCTGCTGGGCCGCGTTGGTGGCGTTGCCGGCGTTGGCGGCGGCGTTGCGTGCGGACTCGGCGGCCTTCGTGGCGTGGTCGGCGGCCGCGTTGGCGGCGTCGCGGGCCTCGGCGGCGGCCTGGCCGGCGTCCTTGGCGAACGTGGCGGCGGCGTTGGCGGAGCGGGTCGCCTCGGCCGCGTTGCGGCGGGCCCTGGCCGCGGCCTGCCGGGCCTCGGCGGACGAGGCCCCGGCCTGGTCGGCGTAACCGCCGGCCCGGTCGGCCGCGTCGGCGGCGGCGTTCACGTCGGCGACGGCGGAGGCGGCCTTCTCCGCGGCGTACTGGGCCTGGAACGCGGCCTTGGAGGCGTTGTCGGCGGAGGCACCGGCGGCGCGGGCCTGGGCGGCGGCCCGGGTGGCGTCAGCGGCAGCGGCCTCGTCGACCTTGCCCGCGGCGGCGGAGGCGAGGGCGCGGGTGGTGGCCTGGGCGGCCCCGACAGCGGCCGCCGCGGCACGGCCGGCGGCCGCCGAGGCGACGTTGGCGGCCTGGACGGCGGCCCGGGCGGCCGCGATCGAGGCCCGGGCCGCGTCGGCGGCGCGCTGGGTGGCCTCGGCGGCGCGCCGGGCGGCGGCCGTCGCCCGCTGGGCGTCGTCCTTGGCGGCCAGGGTCTCGGCGGCGGCCTCCTCGGTGGCCTTCTTCGCGAGGGCGGCGGCCTCGACAGCCCGGTCGGAGGCCTCCTTGGCGGCGTCCTTCTGGCGTGACGCCTCCGCACCGGCCTGCTGCGCCTGCTGGACCAGTTGCTCGATGGTCGCGTGCTCCTGGTCCCGCGCCGCGGCGATGTGCTGACCGGTCTCCAGGAAGGTGCGGACCTCCTCCGCGCTGCCGTCGAGGGCGATCCGAGCGGCCTGCTTGGTCGCGGGGCCACCGGTCTCGAGGAGCTGTGAGACCCGGATCCGGTCGTCGCTCTCCTGCAGCGGGTAGCGGCCCTGGTCCAGGAAGGCCCGGACGTCGGCGACGGGCTTGTCCAGTGCCGCGAGGGCGGCGGCCTTGGTGTGCGGGCCGGCGGCTTCGGCGATCTGGGAGACCAGGACCCGCTGGTCCTGCTCCAACGGGGCCTTCCAGCCGTCCTTGGCGAACGCGGCGACGTCCTGGTCGGTGCCCGCGAGCGCCGTCTCGGCGGCCGCGCGCAGCCGGGGGCCGCCGACCGTGACCATCTGCAGGACGGCCGCCCGGCCGTCCTTCGCCTCGGCCTTGGCCAGCTCGCCGTCCTGCGGGCTCTGCGGCGTGCCGAGGAACTGCCGGACCTGGTCCGTGGTCCCGGTGAGGGCGATCTCCGCGGCCGCCCTGACGCTCGGGCCACCGTCCTTCCACGCCTGCAGCACTCGCCCGCGGTCCGTCAGCGCGGGGGCGGGCGTCGTCCCGTCCGCCGTCGCCGGGGCGGCGGACAGCGTGGACGCGAGCAGCGCGGCCGGCAGCACCGTACGGCACAGCAGCCTCAGCCCGGCCCTCCTTCCACGGTGTCCCAAGCCTGTCGAAACTGAACTCATGATTTCCTCGCAAAAAGGGTCGGACGGGGCGGTCCGGGGCAGCGCGGAACAGGGGCCGTCCGAGGTTTTCCCGAATGACGGAAAACGGCCTGCGCGGTCCCCCTGAAGCCCCGGTTCTCGGCCGTGCGCATTGTCGCCGAAGTCGGCGGGCCTCCATGAGAGTCCGCTTCGACGATCGAGTCAAGCATTGGGAAAGCAACCGTCACATGCCCGTTTTGGCCGCCTTGCTGTTGGTGTGCGTCCGGCTCGTCGACCAGCCGGTCCGGCGCCGGGAAGGGCTTGCGTGCTCAGGGCTCCGCAGGAGGCAGCGGCCACCGGCCACCGGCCGCCTCCACGAGTCGACGCGGTGCCAAGAACTGTCGACGCAGTGCCAAAAAGGTTCGGTTGCGCCCTGCCAGAATCCGCTGGGAGCCACTGATTTCGAAACCCGGTACCAAAGCGTCCGCATCCACGAGCGGGCGTGATGCACATTCCTCGGCTCCCGCACCGGACAACCGTCATTCCCGTTTGCGTCTCGATCAGATGAGGAGTCATGAAGAACCTTGCAGGAAAACGCGGCGTCACGGCCGCGGCGACCGTTCTCGCCCTGTCCACCGTGGCGGGCTGGGGTACCGCCGTGGCGGCGCCCGGTGGTGCTGCGCCGGCCGCGGCGGCGGAGGCGCCCCCGGCCGCGGTGGAGGGCTTCGCCTACCCGGGGTCGGCGCAGATCCTGGCGGCGAGGGGAATCACCCTGACCCGGGGCGACGGCGGCATCACGCTGGCCGACTGCGGGAAGGCGGGGAGCTTCCAGATCAAGGTGAACGCGATCACCAAGCCGGCCAACCCGGACGACATGATCTGCTTCGCCGCGCCGGGGGCGTCCGGCTACCTGGCGCTGTCGATCCCGGACGCGTACCGGGTCACCACCTACGGCCGGTCGGTGCGGGCGAGCCTGTCGACGGACCAGAAGCCCACCGAGACGGTGGACGTCGCCGCGGGCGGGACGAAGGGCATCGGCGAGTCGCTGGATCCGAAGAGCCGGGCGGTGCTCCTCGAACTGCGCGTCACCGGATCCACCGCCACCGCCCCCACGCCCGCGCCCACCGACCCGGCGCTCGCCTTCGCCGCGAAGGTCGACGTCGGCGACACCAAGCGCTCCTGCACCGGCACGCTGGTGGACCGGTACTGGCTGCTGACGGCGGCGTCCTGCTTCACCGACACCCCGAACGATCTGTCCACCGTCACGGCCGGCGCCCCGAAGGACAGGACCACCGCGACCATCGGCCGCACCGATCTCACCAACACCGGCACCGGCGCGGTCGTCGACGTGGTCGAACTGGTCCCGCGCACCGACCGTGACCTCGTGATGGCCCGGCTTTCCAAGCCCGTGGAGGGCATCACGCCGGCCGTGCTCGCCGCCACCGCACCCGCCGCGGGCCAGAACCTGCGCATCCCCGGCTACGGCCGCACCGCCACCGAGTGGGTGCCCACGAAGCTGCACACCACCGCCCACGCGGTCGCCGCGGTCACGGCGGCCGGTGTCGACACCGCGCCCGCCGCCGGGCAGGCGCCGCTGTGCCAGGGCGACGCCGGCGCTCCCGCCCTGCGCGACAACGGCGGTACGACCGAACTCGCCGCCGTCGCCACCCGCTCCTGGCAGGGCGGCTGCCTGGACACGCCCTCGACCGAGACCCGCACCGGCGCGAGTGCCACCCGCGTCGACGACCTCGGCGCCTGGGTCAAGGCGCTGAGCTACCGCACGGCGGAGGTCAAGGCCGGACTGCACGTCCAGATCGTCGGCGGCAACAGCGGACTGTGGGACACCGCCGTGGACCGCACGACGCACAGCTGGCTCGGCACGTGGTCGCCGATCGACAGCAGCGCGCTGACCGCGGTGGACAGCGTCTCCATCGGCGACACCGTGCACGTCTTCGTGGTCGGGGCCGGCCGGGTCTACACGAAGGACGGCAAGGTCGGCGGCGCCTGGACCCCGTGGCGCGAGGTCCCCGGCGGCGCCGCCGGCGTCCAGGGCATCACCGCGACCGCCCGCGGCAACACCGTCAGCCTCCAGATCATCGGCTCGGACAACACGGTGTGGGACGCCACCGGCGACTACGACACCGGCGGGTGGGCGGGCTGGGTGAAGCTCGGCGACAACACCGCGGACCACCTCAGCAGCGCCACCACCCCCGACAACGTCGTCCACCTGTACTCCGTCGGCACCGACCGCAGGGTCTACACCCGCGACAAGCCGACCAACGGCCAGTGGACCCCGTGGGTCGAGATCCCCGGCGGCGCCGTCGGCGTCCAGGGCATCACCGCCGCCGCCCGCGGCTACACCGTCGACCTCCAGATCATCGGCGGCATCGGCGACCTGTTCACCACCTACGGCCACTACGACCGCGGCTACTGGGACCAGCAGTGGCAGAAGGTCAGCGACAACCGCCTCAAGGCCATCTCCAGCAGCGCCGAGGGCAACCTCGTCCACGTCGTCGCCGTCAACGAGGACGGCAAGGTCTACAGCCGCGACGCCGACTACAACGCCGGCCAGTGGACACCATGGGTCGAGATCCCCGGCGGCGCCACCGGTGTGAAGGCCATCACCGCCACCACCACCGGCTGACCCCGGTCGGACCAGGTGGGCGCCCGAGTGATACCCGGGCGCCCACCGCACCGGTCCGGGCGTTCCGCGGCTACCCACCGCCGGGCTCGCGCTGGGCCCGGCGGCGGTGCTCCCGGGGCGAGAGCCCGTACGCGGCCTTGAAGGCGCGGCTGAACTCGGGGGCACGGAGCATGCCGCAGCGGGCGGCGATGACATGGACCGGCACGGCCCACAGCGCGGGGTCGGCCAGGTCGCGATGGGCCTTCTTCAGCCGCTGCCCGCGGATCCACGCGGCGACGGTCTCGCCCTGCGACTCCTGCGTGAAGAGACGGTGCAGGTAGCTGACGGAGACGTGGTGCGCCGCGGCGATCGTGGACGGAGTCAGATCGGGGTCGTGGAGGTGGTGACGGACGAACGCCCGGACGTTCTCGACCAGGACCCGCCGCTGGGCATCCGGCGGGAGTACGGACGTGGCGTCGAGCTCCTGGGCGAGCCAGGCGGCCACCAGGTCGACCAGGACCGTGCCCAGCCGTGCCGTCGTGGTCGGCCGCAGGACGGCGGCCTGCCGGTCCAGGCCGAGCACGAACTCCGCGAGCAGCGCACCCGGTCCCTCCTTCGAGGGAAGCCTTCGGCCAAGCAACTCGCGCACCAGACGCCCGGGGATCGGCAGCAGCGAGCGGGGGATATCGATCCCCACGGCGGCGGCTTCCGGACAGCCCCCGCCCTTGGCCCGGTCCGCGTATATCCGCACGTCGTGCGGGGTGGAGCTGTCGATGAAGGCGAAGTCGCCGACGCCGAACGTCTCCGCCTGGTCGCGGCCACGCCTGAGCCCGTGGACTCCGGAGGTCAGCAGCGTCAGGTAGTACAGCTCCTGATCGGAACGCCGGATCATCCGCTCATCGCGCCGGAAACGCGCCGACGGGAACGACGACCCCAGCAGCGCCACCGGCCCCAGATCGGACCGCCGCGCCTTCCACGTGAAGTCCTCCGCGTGCGCACTCGTCGCCTCGCACTCCCGCGTCTTCCCCAGCGTGTCCCGCCAGTGCTCGAAACGGTCCTTCGCCGTCATGACCCCGTCCCCCAGTGCGCTCTCCGCACCCGTGAGCATCGCTGCTCCCCCCTGAATCATCATTCCTCGCCGGGCCGGCAAGGCCTCCCCGTCGAACATCATCGACCACGCACAATATGGGTTCGGTCAGTTCACGGAGGACCGGTCCCGGTCAGCCGACCGGGACGGGGACGCCCCGGACGAGCAGCGGCAGGCCCGCGCCGTGCTCCCAGGCGTCCCAGGCGTCCTCGACACGCCGGAGCTGGGCATCCGCCATCACCCGCCGCAGCTTGGGCTGCGGCACCCAGTGCAGCGCGCGGATACCCGTTGCCGGCTGGTGCGGTCGGACGGCCCCGGCCTGCCGGGCGGTGACCACCCCGCCCGCGTACACGAAGTCCAGGGACTCGGGGAGTTCGCCCGCGGGGGAGTAGTCGACCGTGAGGATGGTGCGGAGGGGAAGGACGAGCCCGGTCTGCGTCTCCAGGTGCCGGCGGGCGGCGAAGTGCGGGAGCTCGTTCTGCTCGGCGCTCCCGCCGGGCAGCGTCAACCCGTCGTGGTGGGCGGAGTCGACCAGGAGGACGAAGAAGTCACCCGACCCCCTGGGGTCCTCCCGCAGGACGAACACCTGCTGCCCCGACCGCCGGCCGGGAGGCTTGCCGCTACTGAGGATCGTGCTCAACTCTGCTCCCCGTCAGTGGACGTGCCGTCGGACTGGAACGGCCACCCGTCGAACGACCTGCGCCGCGCCTTGCCGCCGGTCCCCGGCGCGCACTCCCGCGGGTACAGCGACTCGATCATGCCGAGATCCACCAACCGTTCGGGCCCGGTCGCGCCCAGCGGCCGCAGCACCGCCTTCCCGAGGAACACCTCCACGAACACCCCCTCGGTCGGCCGCCCGTCCTGCGGTCTGCTGAAGTCCCGCACCACCTCGTGGAGTTGGAAGGGGGATGAAGGATTCTGAGCGTCGGACATGAAGGTCTCCCGTGAGCAGCGTTGCCGATGGGCAGTTTCGGTGAGTGACCGGTTGACTACCAGAGTGGCTCAGCCTCCTCTAGGATCGGAAGAGTTTCAAATCTCTAGCCCAGGCGATTTTAAAAAAGGTGATCTTGATGCGCCGAACACTTGATCCAACGTCATCGCCGCTGGAGGCGCTGGCAGTTCAAATCAGCAGGTCACGCAGGGCAAAGGGACTGACGCAGATTGAGCTTGGCAAGCGAGTTGGTTACTCCAACGTCTACATCTCGAATGTGGAGCGAGCCAAACAAGCTCCGTCTTTAAAGTTCGTAGAACGCGTCGACGATGCCCTCGATGCCGGTGGTGCTCTGACGGGGCTGTGGTGGAGTTGGAAGAACGGTGCTCTGCTGCCCGGGTTCTCCGAGTACCTGCGCCGCGAACGCGAAGCGATCACGGCCAGGTTGTTCGACACGGACATGGTGTCGGGCATACTTCAGCACCCGGACTACAGCGCTGCTTATGAAGCTGGCATCGTTCGACGCGGGGAAGCGACTCGGGAGCAAGCCGACGGAAGGCTCGCCTTGTTGGCTCAACGTCAACTTATGCTCGACAGGGGCACGATGGTCCATGTCGTTCTGGATGAGGGGGCCCTGCGGCGGCCGATCGGCGGCCGGGCAATCATGGCCAAGCAGCTCGCTCACCTGGAGACTCTCAGCGAGCGGCCGAATGTGATCATCCAGATTGCCCCGTACAGCCTCGCTGAGGATCGACCGCTCTCACACCCCGTCACGCTCTTGACTCTTCCGAATCGGGCTTTGGTCGGCTACACGGAGACGCTTCAACGGGGGTACCTGGAACAAGATGCCGAGACAGTGGCCCGATGGCTCGACAGATACGATCGGCTCCAGGTCGACGCGCTCAGCCAGCCGGACACCTTGGCCATGATCCGGGAGGCACGGAAGGAACTGGACCATGCATGACCCAACCAGCGCCAAGTGGCGCAAGAGCACCTACAGCAACGGCGGGGGTGGCTGCATCGAGGTGGATGACGTATGCCCCGGTAGAGTTCGTGACTCGAAGGACCCTGAGGGGCCGGCTTTGGTCTTTTGCGCCGAGGCCTGGGCATCGTTCGTCGCCGCTGTCCGCAGCGGCGAATTCGGCGAGGTCTGAGAGGGGAACGTCGTGGCTGATCGTCTGGACCTGTCCGGCGCCGCGTGGTTCAAGAGCAGCCATAGCAACAACGGTGGTAGCTGCGTCGAAGTCGCTCTCGGCTTCCCTGGTGTGATGCCGGTCCGCGATTCCAAGGACCCCCAGGGGCCGGCCCTGGTCTTCCCCGCCGAGGCCTGGGCGTCGTTCGTCGCCGCTGTCCGTAGCGGCGAGTTCGGTGAGGTCTGAGAGGAGAAGGTCATGGCCGATCGCGTGGACTTGACTGGCGCTGCCTGGTTCAAGAGCAGCTACAGCCAGCAGGGCGGTGACTGCCTTGAGATCGCGCGAGGCTCTGCTGAGCTGATGCCCGTCCGTGACTCAAAGGACCCCCACGGCCCGGCGCTCGTCTTCGCCGCCGAGGCCTGGGCGTCGTTCGTCGCCGCTGTCCGTGGCGGCGAGTTCGGCGACGTCTGAGCAGAGCCGCAGGCCCGGACCGCTCCCGCGCGGTCCGGGCCTGCGGACGTCTCTACTGGGGGATCATCTTGAGCGAGCATTCTGAGAGCTACCACGTCACTGGGAACCCGATGCTCGGCGCCGATGGCGTCACCATCTGGCAGCAGTACGGGGGAAAGGCCCCGGAGGGCTACTTCTACGACGGCTGGCACAAGTTCGTGCCAGGGGATGCCCGTTACGAGGAGTTGCTCCCGCAGGCGCGGCAGAATCCGCAGGTGGTCGAGGAGAGTACGGCGCCGATCTACCCCGAGACCATGGCCAGGCTGAACGAGATGCAGCGCAAGACGCGCGAGTGGCTCGCGCGTCAGGAGCGCTAGACCCCGGCGGACGCGGGCTCGCGGCCCGCGTCCGCCGGGGCATCCTTACGACTCGTCGGCCGACGGCTGCTCGTCGTACGACGAGGTGCCCTCGTCCAGCAGTGGTTCCTGCGTCTTGAGGTGCGCCGGGGCGAGGGCCCGTAGGGCGTGGTAGCCGGTGATGACGACCAGGGTGCCCAGGGCGATGCCGCTGAGGGTGAAGGTGTCGGTGAACTTCATCGTCACGTTGCCGACGCCGATGATGATGCCCGCCGCGGCGGGGACCAGGTTGAGCGGGTTGCGCAGGTCCACGCCGGACTTGGTCCAGATCTGCGCGCCGAGCAGGCCGATCATGCCGTACAGGATGACGGTGATGCCGCCGAGCACCCCGCCGGGGATCGCGGCGACGACGGCGCCGAACTTGGGGCACAGGCCGAACAGCAGGGCGAAGCCGGCCGCCGTCCAGTACGCGGCGGTGGAGTAGACCCGGGTCGCGGCCATCACGCCGATGTTCTCCGAGTACGTGGTGTTCGGCGGCCCGCCGACGGCGGTGGAGAGCATGGAGGCCACGCCGTCCGCCGAGATCGCGGTGCCGAGCTTGTCGTCCAGGCTGGTGCCGGTCATCTCGCCGACGGCCTTGACGTGGCCGGCGTTCTCGGCGACCAGGGCGATCACCACGGGCAGGGCGACCAGGATCGCCGACCACTGGAAGGACGGGCCGTGCAGGGTGGGCAGGCCGACCCAGTCGGCCTTGCCGACGCCGGACAGGTCCAGGCGCCAGTGGTCGGTGAGGTGGCCGCTCGCGTCGACCGAGTGGATCTTGCCGAAGACCCGGTCGAACAGCCAGGAGATCCCGTACCCGAAGACCAGCCCCAGGAAGATCGCCACCCGCGACCAGAAGCCGCGCAGGCCCACCACGGCCAACCCGGTGAACAGCATCACCAGCAGCGCCGTCCACTGGTCCTGCGGCCAGTACGTGGAGGCCGTCACCGGGGCCAGGTTGAAGCCGATCAGCATGACGACCGCGCCGGTGACGATCGGCGGCATCGCCGCGTGGATGATCCGCGCCCCGAACCGCTGGACCGCCACGCCCACCAGGAACAGCGCCACGCCGACCACGAACACCGCGCCGGTCACCGTCGCGCTGGTGCCGCCCTGCGCCCGGATCACCGCGGCGACGCCGACGAAGGACAGTGAGCAGCCCAGGTAGCTGGGCACCCGGCCGCGGGTGGCCAGCAGGAAGATCACGGTCGCCACGCCGGACATCATGATCGCGAGGTTCGGGTCGAGGCCCATCAGCACGGGCGCCACGAAGCTCGCCCCGAACATCGCCACCACGTGCTGGGCGCCGAGCCCTACCGTGCGGGGCCAGGAGAGCCGTTCGTCGGGGCGGACCACCGCCCCCGGCGCGGGCGTGCGCCCGTCACCGTGCAGCTTCCAGCGCACGCCGAGATCCATGGTGAGACTTCGCTTTCTCTGTACTTCCGAGGAACTTCCGGCACCATTCTGGTGTCCGGGGGCGCCCGGACGATCACCCGCCCCGCCCCCGCGAGCGCCGCCCCGCACCCGCTCCAGACCCCGCCGCCCGGCCCGGCCGGTAGAACGGACCCCCCGCAGGGAAAGTGACGTCGCATCAGGCAACGACGGGGCGCCACCGTGTCCGAACGGTCCGTCCCCGCCGCCCGCCCGCCGGAGGGAGCCGCGTTGACCGTGCCGCCGCAGCCGACCTGCCCGCACCACCCGAACCTCCCGAACCACCGGAGCTGCCAGAGCTGCCCCACCTGCCAGGGCTGCCGGGACCTCCAGAACGTCCAGGCCCGCCAGGACGAGCTGCTGGAGCTCTACAAGCTCGCCGTGGAGATGGCCGACCGGGTCTCGGCCCGCCGGGGCACCGCCAACACCTTCTTCCTGTCCGTGCAGACCGCCCTGGTCACCCTCATAGGCTTCGGCATCCCCAAGCTCTCCGAGTCCCCCTGGTGGGTGTCGACGGCCGTCGCGCTGGCCGGCCTCACCCTCTCCGTCGCCTGGTGGATGCAGCTGCGCAGCTACAGGGACCTCAACGGCGCCAAGTTCGCGGTCATCAACGAGCTGGAGGCGCAGCTCGCGGCGCGGATCTACACCGACGAGTGGCAGTCCCTCAGGAACCTCACCCGCAGCGGCCGCTGGCACAAGCACTACACCGAACTGGGCACCAGCGAGCGGGCGGTGCCGGTGGTCTTCGCGGCAGCCCATCTGATCCTGCTCACCGGCACCCTGGTCACCGGCACACTGGCGTCATGAGCCACCTCGATCCGATCGCCGACCTCATCCGCGCCTGCCTGCCCACGGAGGCGAGACCTCCCGCGGGCTCCGACGACCTCTTCCGGATCTACGCCGTCCTGCTCCAGGCCAAGGGCGAGCAGGTCACCGACGAGGACGTCCACAACGCCTGGACCGCCTGGGCGCAGTCCACCGACGACAGCCACAAGTCGCTGGTGGCCTTCGACGAGCTCGACGCGCCGACCCGCGCCCTGGACGCCCCCTACACCCGCGCCATCCGCACCGCCGCCCGCCGCCTCCACCACCCGACGGCCTGACCCCGCACCCTGACCGGCGCCGTGACCCCGCCCCTGACCGGTGACCGCGGGCCCACCGCCCGACGGCCTGACCCCACCGCCTGACCGGCGACCCGCGGGCCCGCGCCCCGACCCCCGGCCACGGCCCGGGGTTCAGGGCGCGGCGGCCTCCAGGTCGTCGACGGTGCCGGACATCACGGTGCGCAGGTGGCGGGTGAGGTGCTCGGCGGGCCAGTGCCACCAGGCGAGCGCGAGCAGCCGGGCGATGTCCGCCTCCGGGTAGCGCAGCCGGAGCACCCGGGCCGGGTTGCCGCCGACGACGGCGTAGTCCGGGACGTCGGAGGTGACGACGGACCCGGCGGCGACGATCGCGCCGTGGCCGATGCGCACCCCGGGCATGACGGTGACGCCGTGGCCGAGCCACACGTCGTGGCCGACCACGGTGTCGCCGCGCCCCGGCAGGCCGGTGATCAGGTCCAGATGCTCGGCCCAGGCACCGCCCATGATCGGGAACGGGAAGGTCGAGGGGCCGTCCATCCGGTGGTTGGCGCCGTTCAGGATGAACCGGACCCCGGTGGCGAGGGCGCAGAACTTGCCGATGACGAGCTTCTCCGGCCCGTAGTGGTACAGCACGTTGCGGGTCTCGAACGCCGTCGGGTCGTCGGGGTCGTCGTAGTACGAGTACTCGCCGACCTCGATCAGCGGCGAGGTGACCAGCGGCTTGAGGAGCACCACCCGGGGCTGCGCGGGGAAGGGGTGCAGCACGGTCGGGTCGGGCACGGCGGGGATCACGGCGGCACGCTCTCGGATCGGCGGCGGGACGCTCCATGATCCACCGGGCCGGGGCCTTCCGGCAGCCGGTCCGCCCGCCGTCCACCCGGTCCCCGGACGGGTTTCACGAAACCTCCACCTAAGGTGGTCGCATCGATCGGCCGGGACGGGGTAGCCAGGGCGTTCGACCGTGTCGACACGAGGAAGGGACTCCCATGGCCGTGACCACTGGTGAACCGACCGTCTGCGCCGACCCGTCGACGGACCTCTCGTCGGCGGCTCTCCCGTCGGTGGCCGGCCCGTCGGCCGGAGAGCCGCCGTCCCCGCCCGCCGTGCCCCCGCAGCCCCCCGCGCCCGCCGGGTCCGCCGCGGGCCTGCGGGAGCTGCTCCCGCCCCAGCTCGCCGCGGTCGAGGACCCGCGGGAGATCGCCCCGGCCGACGCGCGGGAGCTCACCCGGGTCCTGCTGCGCCGCCTCGGCACGCTGGAGGAGGGCACCCGGGAGTACTCCTACGTCCGCGCCACCCTGGTGGAGATGAACCTGTCCCTGGTGCGGTTCGCGATCCGCCGCTTCACCACGCACCGGGAGCCGCAGGAGGACCTGCTGCAGGTCGGCGCGGTCGGCCTGATCAAGGCCATCGACCGCTTCGACCCGGACCACGGCGTCGAGTTCACCAGCTTCGCCCTGCCGACCGTCCTCGGCGAGATCCGCCGCCACTTCCGCGACACCACCTGGGCCGTCCACGTGCCGCGCCGCCTCCAGGAGCTGCGCATCGTCCTGGCCAAGGCCCAGGACAGCCTCGCGCAGGAACTGGACCGGGCCCCCACGGTGGCCGAACTGGCCGAGCGCCTGAACCTGTCCGAGGAGGAGGTGGTCGAGGGCCTGACCGCCGCGAACGGGCACACCGCCGGTTCGCTGGACACCGGCACGGAGGACGACGACCGCCCCGGCCCGCTGGCCGAGCGCCTGGGCGGCGACGACCCGGAGCTCGACCTGGTCGAGAACCTGGTGGCGCTCAAGCCGCTGATCGCCGCGCTTCCCGAACGCGACCGGCTCATCCTGTCGATGCGCTTCTGCGAGGACATGACGCAGTCCCAGATCGGCGCCCGGCTCGGGCTGTCCCAGATGCACGTCTCCCGGCTGCTCGGGCGTACCCTACGGCACCTGCGCGAGGGACTGGAGGAAGGCTGACCCCCTGCTTGGCCGACGGGCGGGATCTCCGTAAGGTCGGAGGGCACGGACATGGAGGGGACGACGATGACGCCATCCGACAACGACCAGGCAGAGCGCGTGCTGGAAGCCATCCCGGCCCCGGGGGAAGCGACCGTGAAGGTCCGCCCCGGGGCGGGCGGGGCGGAGGTGTGCGCGCTGGCCGGCGACCTCGACATCGAGAACCTCGCCCCGGCCGCCCGGACGCTCGCGGCCCTGGTGGCCCAGGGCCCCCGCGCGGTGGTGGTCGACCTGTCCGGCGTCGGCTTCTGCGACTCCTCCGGTCTGAACCTGCTGCTCAAGACGCGGCTGGCCGCGGAGCAGGAGGGGGTGGCCCTGCACCTGGCGGCGGTCCCGCCCACCGTCATGCGGGTCCTCGAACTGACCGGCGCGCACGCGGTGTTCTCCCTCCACCCGTCCGTCGACGCGGCCCTGGCGGCCTGAGCCGGCGCCTGCCGGGGTCGTCCGCCGGGGCCCACGGGGTTGTGCCGTTCGGGACACGGTCCGGGGCCCGGCGGGTGCATAATCCCGAAAGTGCCGGGAAACCGACCATGCGACAGACCGCCGTCGATCCGAAGGGGTGCCCTCAGATGACGATGAGCCGGGGAACCCTGGACGGAGACCCGTACCGGGCCGGGCCGGCCCTGCCCGTCGGCGGCCAGCGCCGCAGACTCACGCTGGCCGGGCTCCCGAAGCCGGTCGCCCGCGCCAGGACCTTCACGGCCGGGGCCCTGGACGACTGGTACGCCTGCACGGGCGAGGGCGTCGCCGCGGACGTCGTCCTGCTGGTGGCGGAACTGGTGGCCAACGCCATGCTGCACGGCGACGGGCCGCTGGAACTGGTCCTGGACGCCACCCGGGCCCGGCTGCGGATCGAGGTCAGCGACCGCAGCCCGGCCATGCCCGCCCCGCGGATGCCCCACCGGCCGGCCCTGCCCGGCGGCCACGGCCTGGTCATCGTCCAGCGCATCGCCGACCGCTGGGACGCCGAACCGCACAGCCAGGGCAAGACCATCTGGGCCGAGTTCGACGCCCTCCGCCTCACCGGCGACTGACCCGCCGCCGCCCCGCGGACGGCCGTGGCCGTGACGCGGGGCGGCGGTGCGTTCGGACGCGGGTCAGCGGATGCGGCCGTTGCCGTAGAACGGTCCGTAGTACAGCGCGTACAGGTCGCGGACGTCCGGCTCCGCCCAGTCCCGGCCCTCGTCGAGATCGGGGCTGTTGCGGATCTCCTCCTTGGTCCGGTCCACGTACACCTTCTGCTCACCGATCTCGATCCGGGCGACGGTGCCGGCCGGCAGCAGCACCCGCTTGCCGAAGATCCACGGACCGGTGTCGACCACCAGGTACTGCGCGTCCACCTCCTCGGACAGCTTGTCCACCTTGCCGATCGGACCGTCCTCGGCCTCCACGTGGAACCCGATGAGGTCGGTGCCGGCGGTGTGACCGGAGGCGTCGCGGAACTCCCAGATACCGGCGTGGTCACTCATGCCCTGCTCCCTTCCGTGGCCGCGGGCCGGGCCGGATGCCCGGTCCGACGCAAACACGCAGACCGGCTGCCCCCGCCCGCCGCTTCCATGCCACCCACCTCCGGACGGAAACACCCACGCCGCGTTCCTGCCCGCCCGGGGCCGCCCACGGCGGGCAGGAATGCCCGCGCTCCTTCGGGACAGACGACCCCCTGATCCCCCCGTCCCCCCAGCCCCCTGCCCGCCGGGCCTTCCGCTCCCCGGCCTGCCGCCCGCACGGGCCCGGCCGCCCCTGGCCCGTTCCCCGGTTCGGCCCGCGCCCCGGCGCCCCGGGCCGCCCACGACGGGCAGGAATGCCCGCGCCCCTTCGGGACAGACGACCCCCGACCCCCTGACCCCAGGGCAGAAGGGAAGAACCGACGATGTGGTGGAGTCTGGTACGCCTGGCGCTCGCGGGTGCCGTGGCGGTCCTCGTCGCGTACGGCCTGGACCGGGCCGTGCAGGTGGCGGTGCGGCGGCTGGTCCTGCGCGGCGCCAGCGGCGGGGTGCCGCTGCTGGTGCGCAGGTGCCGGCTGCCGATCCTGGCGCTGACGGCGTGCCTGCTGCTGCTCGGCGCGCTGCCGTGGGTCGCCGCGCCGCCCGCGGCACAGGAGGGGCTTCGCCATCTGGCCGTGGTCCTGGCGATCGCCGCCGGGGGGTGGCTGTGCGCCCGGGTGGTGGCGCTGCTCGTGGACAGCGCGCTGCGGCTGGCCGTCCACCGCCGGGACCCGGCGTGGGCCGGGCGGGCCCGCACCCAGGCCGGCCTGCTGGGCCGGATCGGGCAGGCGGTGGTCGCGGTGGTGACGCTGGCGGCGGTCCTGATGACCTTCCCGGCGGTGCGCGGCATCGGCACGAGTCTGCTGGCCTCGGCCGGTCTGGCCGGCGTGGTGGCCGGGGTGGCGGCGCAGAGCACCCTGGCCAACGTGTTCGCCGGGGTCCAGATGGCCTTCGGCGACCTCGCCCGGATCGGGGACGTGGTCGTGGTGGGCGGCGAGTGGGGGACGGTGGAGGAGCTCACCCTGACGGCGGTGGTGATCGAGACCTGGGACCAGCGGCGGCTGGTGATGCCGATGTCGTACTTCGCGGGCCGCCCGTTCGAGAACTGGTCGCGCCGTTCCAGCCGGATCACCGGCACCGCGCTGCTCCACCTCGACCACCGGGCCCCGGTGGCCCTGCTGCGCGAGGAGTTCGAGGCCTTCCTGGCGAAGAGCGAGCTGTGGGACGGCGAGGGCAGCGCCCTGCAGGTGGTCGACACCACTCCGAGCACGATCGTGGTCCGGGTGCTGGCCACTGCGGCGAACGGTGCCGACGCCTTCACGCTGCGCTGCGAGCTGCGCGAGCACCTGATCGGCTTCCTGCGCGACCACCACCCGTACGCGCTGCCCCGGCTGTCCGTGGCCGAGGCTCCCGGCCGGCACCCGGACGGCCGGGACCTGCGGGACGCCGCCGAGGGCGCCCGGGACGCCGCCGAGGGCGCCTGGAACGCCGCCGAGGGCGCCTGGAACGACCCGGACGAGCCGGACGCCAGGGGTGCCGCGGAGGTCCCGGACCCCCGGGCCGCGGCCGACGCGCCCCGCCCGCCGTGGAGCCGGCCGCGCCGGTGACCGCCCCGACGGTGCCGGCTGCGCGCCGGTGGCCGCCGCGGCCGTCCGCCCCGACGGTCACCGCCCCGGCTCTCAGCCCCGGCTCTCAGCGCCCCTCGACCGCGCGGGCGTCGCCGGTCAGCGCGTAGCGGCGGCAGGCCAGCAGCTCCTCGCAGGTGCTGCCGATCTCCTTGCCCAGCAGGTGCAGGACGCCTTCGGCGTCGCGGTCCGGGACGTAGCCGGGGGCGACCCGCAGGGCGAGCAGGCCCAGCTCCCGGAAGCCGCCCAGCATCCGCTGCTGCGCGCCCAGGCCGCGGGCGACGAGGGCCCGCCAGGCCTCGACGTCGTGGCCCTCGGGGGTCCGGACGCCCTGGAGGTCGATGGGCGGGACGTCCGGGCGTTCGCGGAGTTCGGTGACCGCGTCGGCGACGGCGGCACCGACCAGGGCGGCGTCCACCGGAGCGTCGCCGGCCTCCACGCGGACCCGGGCCAGCCGTTCGGCGATCAGGTCGGTGAGCTCGGCCAGCCGGCCGCGCAGGTCGACCACGGCCTGGACGGAGAGCACCGGCCAGGAGTCCCAGACGTGGGAGAGCGTGGGCCCGGCCTCGCGTTCCACGGCCTCCTCGATGGCCTCGGCCACCGCCGCGAGGTCCAGCAGCCGGTAGGCCGTGGGACGGGAGAGGCCGAGCTCCGTCATGGCGTAGGCGCCCCAGGTGGGGGAGCCGAGCGCCGTCCAGACCCGAGCGCGGTGCGCGGCGCGCACCGCGCGGGTCAGCACCAGGGCGGAGGTGCGCGGATCCGCCACCGCCGCCCGCAGCTCGTCGGTCAGCCTCCGGGCCTCGGCCGCGTCGGCCACGAGCCCCGGTTCGTGCTGTCGTTCGCCCATACGTCTGCATGTGCCCTCACCCGGAGGGGTCGAACCGGGACGGAACGGTGCGAATCGCCCAGCCCGGCCGACCCGGCCCGTCAGCCCCGTCAGCCCCGTCAGCCCGGCCCGACCCGGTCCGGGCCGCGGCTCACGGCGTACGGGTCACCGTGGATCCCGCCAGCCGTTCGGCCAGGCCCTCCCGGCCGTGCTCCCGGAACCAGCGGCGCTGGCGGTCGGCACCGTTGCCGGTGCGCTCGAAGCCCCACCACAGCCCGGCCACCCGGCCGGTGTCGCCGGTCGCTTCCAGGCCGGGGGCGAGGTGGGCGCGCAGCTCCTCGACCACGGTCGCGGCCGGGCGGGCGCTGCCGTCGGTGGGGGAGACCAGCCGGCCGTGCAGGCCGGTGCGGGCGGCGTGCCAGGTGGCGGCGCGCAGCAGTTCGTCGGGGGTGTCCGGGCGGGGGAGTCCGGCCCGTTCGGCCAGGACGGCGGTGGTGACCAGGGCCCGGACCAGGCCGGCGAACAGCTCGGCGTCGGCCACCGTGAGCTGGACGTCCATCGCGCGCACCTCGACCGTCGGGTAGCGCTCGGACAGCCGGGCGTGCCAGTAGAGCTGGCCGGCGTCGGAGATCGCCCCGGCGGTGCGCAGGGCCGCCACCCGCCGCCGGTAGTCGGCGGCGTCGCGGAAGGCGGGCGGCGGGCCGCTGACCGCCCACTGGTCGAAGTGGACCGTGCGCCAGCTGGCGAAGCGGGTGTCCCCGCCGCGCCAGTAGGGCGAGTTGGCGCCGAGCGCGATGAGCACCGGCAGCCACGGGCGCAGCCGTACCAGGGCGCCCAGGCGTTCCTCCTCGTCGGGGACGCCGACGTGGACGTGCATGCCGTTCAGCATCAGGTCGTCCACCAGGGCGGGCGCCTGGCGCTGGGCCCGCCGGTAGCGCGCGGTGTCCGTGACCGGCACCGGGCCGGGCGGCCCGAAGGGGGAGGAGCCGGCCGGGACGAGCCGGCAGCCGTGCCGGGCGGCGGCCGCGCTGAGTCCGGCGCGCACCCGGGTGAGGTGGCGCGAGACGCCCGCCAGGTCCTCGCAGACCGGGGTCGCGCTCTCCACCTGGACCTGCAGCAGCTCGTGCTGGGCCTCCGCGGGGCGCAGCGCGGGCGCCCGGGAGGCGGTGGCCAGGACCTCGGCGGCCCGCGGCAGCGGGGTGCCGTCCCGGGGGTCGACCAGCAGGTACTCTTCCTCGACTCCGAGTGTCAGCATGCTGCTCCGGCTACCCCCGGGCGCCGGTCGTACGCTCCCGGCGTGGCCGATCACCGGGCGTCGGCGTCCGCCCCGGTTCCGCCGCCCGCATCCGCCGTCGCCCCCGCGTCCGCCCCGGTTCCGCCGCCCGCGTCCGCCTCCGCCTCCGCCCCGGTTCCGTCGCCCGCCCCCGCCGCCGCCCCCGCCCCGCCGCCGGCCAGCAGTGCGTGCACGGCGGCGGCCATGGTGTGCCGGGCCTGTTCGACGTCCAGGCCGCAGCCGCGCCAGTGGTGCCAGGCGCTCCAGGTGGTGACCGCGTCCAGGGCGTTGAGCAGGTCGGTGCGGGCGGGCTCGGGCAGCGGGTCGAGTTCCGCGGCGAAGACCTGGGTGAGCCGCAGCCGGGCGAAGTCCAGCATCTGCCGGACGGCCTGCTGGACCCGCGGGGACGGGTTCTCCAGGCGCATGATGGCGAGCCTGGCCGGGGTGACGCCCTCCAGGATGCGGGCGCGCTGTTCGGTGATGGCCGCCACCCGCAGCTCGCGCGGCCCTTCGGTGGGCAACGGCCGGATCTGGGCGGCGAGCTGCTCCAGACGCCGGTTGACGGCGACCTCGGCCAGCTCGGCCATGTCGGCGAAGTGGTGGAAGACCAGCCGGCGTGAGACGCCCGCCCGCTCGGCCACCTTGTCGGCGGGGAAGTGCGCCTGGTTCTCGTCGAGCAGCGACAGCACCGCGTCGGCGATCTTCTCGCGGGTCTGCCGCCCGCGTTCCGTGCGCCCGTCGGGGACGGGCGCGGCGGTTTCGGTCCGTTTCACGTGGGCCCCCTCGCCCTCTCGTTGACTTTCTTGCACCGCGAGTGCAAGTGTACGCATTGCACGGGGAGTGCAATAAGTTTCGGCCGGGGGCCCGTCGCGCGCCGCCCGCCGCACGAGAAGGGCCGTCCGCCGCCGATGTTCACCACTGTGGGGCGCTGGTGCGCCCGCAGACCCAAGCGCGTCCTCGCGGCCTGGCTGCTGCTGGCCGCCGCCGCGCTCGCCGCCCTCGCCGTCTTCGGCCGCGTCACCAGCGAGGCCGTCTCCATCCCCGGCAGCGACAGCCAGGCCGCCAAGGACATCGCCGACCGCGCGTTCCCCGCCCCGGCCTCCGGCAAGCAGCCCGTCCTGCTGCACACCCCCGAGGCCGCCGCCGCGCTCACCGCCCCCGCCTCCGCCGCCGCGGTCCGCAGCGCGGCCGCGGCCGTCGCGACGGTGCCGCACGTCGTCGCCGTCACCACGCCCTACGACCCGGCCGGCGCCGCGGCCATGAGCGCCGACGGCCACACCGCCTACCTCTCGGTCGAACTCGACGTCTCCGGACGGGAGGTGACCCCCGCGACGACCGACGCCGTGCTCGCCGCGGCCGCCCCGGCCACCGCCGCCGGCATCGAGGTCACCCCCGGCGGCTACCTCGCCGCCGCGGTCGACAAGGGCAGCACCGGCCGCAGCGAGGCCATCGGCCTGGCCGCCGCCCTGGTGATCCTCACCCTCACCCTCGGCGGCCTGCTCGCCGCCGCCCTGCCGCTGCTCGCCGGCGTGGTCGGGCTCGCCATCGCCCTGCCCGTCCTCGGCCTGGCCGGCCACCTGATGGACGTGCCCGAAGCCGGCGAGACCATCGCCGCCATGATCGGCCTGGGCGTCGGCATCGACTACACCCTCTTCGGCCTCACCCGGTTCCGGGACCTGCGCGCCGCCGGAGTCGGGATCGAGGACGCCGCCGTGCGCACCACCGCCGGTTCCGGCAAGTCCGTCGCCTTCGCCGGCAGCGCCGTCGTCGCCGCGCTCGCCGGACTGGCCCTGGGCGGCCTGCCGCTGCTGTACGCCCTGGCCCTGGCCCCCGCGATCGCCGTCCTGACCGCGCTGGGCGTCAACCTCACCCTGCTGCCCGCCACCCTCGTCCTGCTGGGGCGCCGCCTGAGCCCCAAGGCCGCCACTCCCGCCCCCGCCGGGCGCCCGCGCGGCTGGGGCCGGATCGCCACCCTGGTCGCGGCCCGGCCCTGGTCCCTGCTGCTGGCCGGCCTGGCCCTGCTCACCGCCCTCGCCGCCCCGGCCGCCGGCCTCCACCTCGGCCAGCTCGACGCCGGCAGCAAGGCCGCGGGCAGCATGAGCCGCACCGCCTACGAGCGGATGGCCGCCGCCTTCGGACCGGGCGCCAACGGCACCCTCCAGGTCGTCGACGTCCTGCCCACCCCGGCCACCCCCGGCTCCGCCGACCCGCGTACCGCGACCGTGACCACCGCGCTGCGCACCGCCGAGGGCGTCGCCGCCGTCAGCCCGCCCGCGCTCGCCGCCGACGGACGCACCGTCCGCTGGCAGCTCACCCCGGCCACCGCCCCCGCCGACCCCGCCACCGCCGCGCTCGTGCGCCGGCTGCGCGCCGACGTGCTGCCCGCCGCCACCGCCGGCACCGGCCAGGCGGTGCACGTCGGCGGCACCCCCGCCGCCCAGGCGGACCTCAACGCGCGCATCGCGCAGCGCATGCCGCTGGTCGTCGGCTTCGTGCTGACCGTCGCGGGCCTGCTCCTGCTGCTGGCCTTCCGCGCGCCCCTGGTCGCGGTGAAGGCGGCCGCGATGAACCTGGTCTCGGTCGCCGCCGCCTACGGCGTGCTGACCGCGGTCTTCCAGGACGGCCACGGCGCCCGGCTGATCGGCCTGGACGGCGCGGTGCCCGTCCCCGGCTACGTGCCCCTGCTGATGTTCGCCGTGCTCTTCGGCCTGTCGATGGACTACGAGGTCTTCCTGCTCAGCGCCGTACGGGAGGGCTACCAGCGGGAGCGGGACAACCGCCGCGCCGTGGTGGCCGGCCTCACCGCCACCGGACGGATCATCAGCTCGGCCGCCCTGATCATGGTCGCGGTCTTCCTGAGCTACCTGCTCTCCGACGACCCGGTGGTCAAGATGTTCGGCATCGGCCTGGCCACCGCCGTCGCCCTGGACGCCACCGTCGTGCGCGGCCTGCTGGTGCCCGCCACCATGGTCCTGCTCGGCGACGGGAACTGGTGGCTGCCCCGGTGGCTCGACCGGCTGCTGCCGCACGTCGACATCGAGGGCGACGGCCACCACGAGCCCCCCGCCGCCGCCGACCCCGCCGTCCCGGACCCTGCCGCCCCGGACGGTGCCGCCCCGCCGGCCGCGGCCCGCGCCCGCTGAACCCCGCCGCGCCCGGCCCGCACCCCGAACCCGAACCGAACCCGATCCACGCACCCGCGATCCCCGCACCCGATCCACGCCTCAGGAGCAGTTCCCGATGCACCCGCACCCGCGCCCGCGCCGTCTGCCGGCCCTCACGGCCCTCGCCCTCACCGCCGGGGCCACGTTCGCCGCGGCGCCCGCCGCCCACGCCGCCCCCGACTGCGGCCGGGCACCGGTCCAGTACTCCGTCGACGGCGGCGCCCACTGGACGAACAGCGCGACCATGCCCGCCGAGTCCGCCACCGTCGAGGTCCGCCTGGCCGGCGTGCCGACCGCCGGCTGCGACTACCACGTCTCCCTGGGCTCCTACGAGGCCCAGGGGCCGACCTGGGCCACCTCGGGCCGACAGGCCTTCCTCGGCTGGGCGACCACCACGCTCACCCGCGAGCACTACCGCGACACCCTCGACGTCACCGGCCACCTGCCGCACTGCTACGGCGAGTTGGCCCTCTACTCGGTCGGTGAGAAGTACGACGGCGGCGACAGCGACCACCCGCTGCCGCACTACCCGGACGAGCCGTTCTCCGGCCTCATGATCGCCTCCTGGAACGGCGGCACCGCCTGCGCACCCACGCCGACCGCCACACCCACCACCGCCACGCCCACCACCGCCGCACCCACGCCGACCGCCGCACCCGCCTCCCCGACGTCCCCGGTGTCCCCGACGTCCGCGCCGAGCGGCGACGCCTCGCCGGCCGCCCCGGCACCGTCCCCGGCCCGCCCCACCGGCTCGCCCCGGGCCACGGCGACGGCCACGCCCGCCCCGACGCTGGCCGCCACCGGCTCCGACGACGGCCTGCTGACCGCCGCCGCGGCGGCCGCCGCGCTGCTGCTCGCCGCCGGCGGCGCCGCCGCCGCCTACGCCGGACGCCGCCGCCGCTGACGGAGCGCCGCCGCTGACGACGCGCCGACGCGCGGGCGGGTGCCGCATGTGAGGGGACGGCACCCGCCCGCGGGCGCGCCGGTCAGCCGGTGCCGAGCGCGGCGTCGACGGGCCGGCCGGCGGCGGCCTGCTCGACGCGCCGGGCGAGCATCGTCGCCATCTTCTGCAGCTGCGGCACGTCCGAGGAGTCCTCCAGCATGACGCCCGCGAAGGTGGTGCCCACCCGCATCAGCACGACGTTGCGCGGACTGTCGTGGTACGTGCCGCTGTAGGCGACCGTCTCGTTGCCGGTGGCCGGCACCGACAGCTTGGAGGACGTCGTGGCGGCCTTGTCCTCGAACTCCTTCGCGGTCCTCGCGAGGTACGCGCTCGCCTCGGCCGAGGAGCCGAAAGTGGTGATCTTGAACGAGGCCGTGACGGCTCCGTTCTCGAAGTCGGCGGCGCCGTCGAGCTTGCAGCCCTTGCAGTCCTCGTCGGTGCCGTCCTCGACGGAGACGTGGTTGTTGTGCACCTCCCAGCCGGGCATGGCCGCCCGGCCCGGCAGGGTCTGCTTCAGCGCCACCTTGTCGGACAGCACGGTCCCGAAGTCCGGCCACTTCTGCGTGCCGGCGGCCAGGTCGCCCGAGATCGGGCTGGACCCGCAGGCGCTCAGCGCGCTCCCCAGGACGATCGACGCGATGCCGATGCCCAACCCCCGTACGGTGGCGCCGATGCGCGTGGCCATGCCGAACTCCCCGTTCCTCGTGTCCAAGATCAACAGATGATATGTCAGCCCAGGGGCCGCGCAGGCAACTCCCGCTCCGCCCGCATCCGTCGTACCCTCCCAGCCCGGGGAGACGAGAACCAGGGGGAGAACCGGATGCTGACCGACACCTCGACCGACGCGGGCAAGGCCGTCCTGCTCCACGACCGCTGCCCCACCCTCGCCGAACTCACCGGCACCGCCCGGGCCCTGGCCGCCGCCCGCCCGGACCTGTGCCGCCTGCGCACCCTCGGCACCTCCCGCGCCGGGCGCCCGCTCACCCTGCTGTCCATCGGCCGCGCCGAACGCAACGTGCTGGTCGTCGCCGGCGCCCACGCCGACGAGTTCGCCGGCCGCGCCAGCACCGTCGAACTCGCCCACCGCGTCCTCGCCCGCCCCGCCCTGCGCACCACCACAACCTGGCACTTCCTGCTCTGCCTCGACCCCGACGGCGCCCACCTCGCCCGCGGCGCCCTCACCGCCCGCACCCTGCCCGACTACTTCGCCGGCTACTTCCGCCCCGCCGCCGAGGAACAGCCCGAATGGGCCCCCGCCGTCGGCGCCCGGCTCCCGGAGAGCCGCCTCCTGCTCGACCTGATCGACGAACTGCGCCCCGCCCTCCAGTTCACCCTGCACAGCATGGACGTGGGCGGCACCTTCCTCCAGGCCACCTGCGACCCGGCCGCCCTCGCCGCCCCCTTCGCCAGCTCCGCCGCCGCCCTCGGCATCCCGGTCGAGACCGGCACCTACGACACCTTCTGGCTGCGCGAGTCCGGCCCCGGCGTCTTCCTGATGGAGCCCCACCACATCGACCGCCAGGAGACCAGCACCGGCATGCTCGCCCCGCACCGCGACACCCGCTCCGGCGGCCCCCACGCCCCGGACGGCCCCGGCGGCACGGACGGCACCGCCCGCGTCCGGGCCTCCACCTGGTTCGCCCCGCAGCGCCACGGCGGCGAGACGGTCATCGTCGAGGTGCCCGCCTGGACCAGCGACCGCCTCGGCGACACCCGCCCCGTCGACGACGCCGCCGCCTGCCTGAGCGCGGGCGCCGACCGACTGCGCACCCGCACCGCCCTGCTCGCCGCCCTGCTGGACGCCGCCCTGCCCCACCTGCCCGCCGACGACACCGCCCTGCTGCGCGCGGCCCGCAGCCCGCTGACCGCCGCCCGGCAGCTGGCCGACGAATGGGACCCCGGCGCCCTCGGCCGCCGCCTGCTGCGCCCGGGCCTGATGACCCGTTCGAAACTCGCCGGCATCGACCTGTGGGCGCACCGCATCCCGGTGCGCACCGCCGCCCTGCTGCGCCGCGCCGTCGAACCGGCCGGCGCCCGCGCCGCCGGGCAGGCCGCCCGCCTCGACGCCCTGCTGCAGGACTGGTGCGCCCGCTACCAGCGGCGTTTTTGCCCCACCTGGCTCCCGGTGGCCCGCCAGGCCGAGCACCAGGCCAACATCGTCCAGGCCGCCGTGGAACTGCGCCTGACGGCCTGACGGCCTGACGGCCTGACGGGGCCCGCCGCCTCTCTAGGCCTTCTCGCCCTCGCCCTCGGCGTCGATGTGCGGCAGGATCCGGTCCAGGAAGCGCGGCGTCCACCAGGCCGCCGAGCCCAGCAGGGTCATCACCGCCGGGACCAGCAGCAGCCGCACGATCGTCGCGTCCACCAGCACGCTCACCGCCAGGCCCAGCCCCATCATCTTGATCACGATGTTGTCGCTGACGATGAACGCCGCGAACACGCTGACCATGATCAGCGCGGCGCACGTGATCACCCGCGCGGTGATCTCCAGCGCGTGCGCCACCGCGTCCTGGCTGCGCCCGGTGCGCAGCCAGGCCTCGTGCACCCGCGAGAGCAGGAAGATCTCGTAGTCCATGCTCAGCCCGAAGACGATCGCGAACATCATCATCGGCACGTAGCTCTCGATCGGGACCTTCCCGGAGACGCCGAGCGCCGGCCCGCCCCAGCCCCACTGGAACACCGCCACCACCACCCCGTACGAGGCCGCGATGGACAGCAGGTTGAGCACCGCGGCCTTGACCGCGACGAGCAGGCCGCGGAAGACCGCCAGGATGATCAGGAAAGCCAGCCCGACCACCACCGCGATGATCGGCACCAGCCGGCTGGAGACGATGTCCAGGAAGTCGACCTGGGCCGCGGTGTTGCCGGTGACGTAGGTCTTCGCGCCGCTGCCGCCCACCGCGCCGGGCAGCACGTGGTCGGCCAGCCGGTTGACCAGGTCGGTGGTGGCGCGGTCCTGCGGGGCGCTCGCCGGGATGACGGTGCCGAACAGCACCGCCCCGTCCGGGCTGGTCTGCAGCGGGGTGCTGCTGGCCGCGCCCGGCAGGTTCGCGAGGGCCTGCTGCACCGAGGTCTGCAGGCCGGCCCGGGCGTCGGCGGGCACCGCGCTCTGGTCGACGACCACGGTCAGCGGGGCGTTGGAGCCCGGACCGAAGGCCTGGGACATCAGGTCGTAGGCGCGCCGGTCGGTGAAGTCGGTGGAGTCGGCGCCGTCGCCGATGTGGCCGAGCTGGATGGAGAACAGCGGGATCGCCAGCACCGCCAGCACGACCAGCCCCGCCACCAGGAAACGCCAGGGGTGCGCCTCCACCCGGCGGGCGTAGCGGTGCCAGGCCCCGCCGGCCTCCCCGCCGCCCCCACCCCCGACCTCGGTGCCCCCGCCCGCGGCTCCCTCACTCTCGCCGCCGGCCTCGGCGATCGGACGGCGCACGCAGAACCGGTCCATCCGGCGCCCGATCACCCCCATCAGCGCCGGCAGCAGGGTGAGCGCGCCGAGCACCCCTGACACCACGGTCACGGCCGCCGCCGCGCCCAGCTTGGCCATGAAGGAGATGCCCGACACCGACAGCCCGGACAGCGCGATGATCACCGTGCAGCCGGAGACCAGCACCGCCCGCCCGCTGGTGGCCACCGCCTGCCCGGCGGAGGCCACCGGGTCCACACCGTCCATCAGGTTCTGCCGGTGGCGGGTCAGCAGGAACAGGGCGTAGTCGATGCCCACCCCGATGCCGATCATCGTCGCCAGCGTCGGGGCGACGGTCGCGAAGGTGGACAGCGCCGCGATCAGCCCCAGCACCCCCAGACCCACCACCGCCGCGAACAGCGCCGTCAGCAGCGGCAGCCCGGCCGCGATCACGCTCCCGAACCCCACCAGCAGCACCACGACCGCCACCGCGAAGCCGATCGCCTCGCTGGAGCGATCGTCCGGCGCCGGCCGGGCCAGCTCGCCCAGCGGACCGCCGTACTCCACCTGCACCCCGGCCTGGCGCAACGGCGCGACCGCCTCGTCCACCCCGGTCAGGTAGTCGGTGCCCAGCAGGGTCGGCGAGGTGTCGAAGCGGACGGTGATGTACCCGGTCAGCCCGTCGGCGGACAGCGGACCGCCCGGCGCCGGGGGCTGGCCCGGCGCCGGCAGCGGGCTCTGCACCGCGATCACGTGCGGCAGCTGCTGCAGCGACGCGACCGCCTGGGTGATCTGCGCCTGGAAGCCGGGCAGCTGCGCGGCGTCGTGCAGCACCACCTGGGAGCTGGTGCCCGCGGCGGCCGGCTCGTGCGCCTGCAGCACGTCGCGGCCCTGCTGCGCCTGGGTGCCGGGCAGGGAGAAGTCGTCCGAGTAGGTGCCGCCGACCGTCTTGTTCGCGGCCTGGATGCCGGCCAGGGCGACGATCCACAGCACGATGACGATCAGGGAGTGGCGTGCGCACCACTCGCCCAGGCGGCGCAGCGCGGCGCGTTTGGCCGGGCGTGCGGTGGCCGAGGGGGCGGGGCGGGCGGACGGCGGCATGGACGGCTCCCGGGTGTGTCGCGCTCTGCTGCGCCGGATCGGCGCAGTGTTCCCGGGGGGGCGGGGGCGGGCCACGGGTACCGGTGGGTAGTCGCCCTGTCGGCCCCGGCACGGCGGGCCGGGGCCGACAGGGCGGCGGGGACGGGGGCGGGGCCGGTCAGGGCCGGGCGGGGCCGCCGAGGGCGGGGGTGCGGACGGGGGCGGCGGCGCCGATCAGGACGACCAGTTCGTGGCCGCCGGGGTTGGTCTGGACGGGGACGGTGCGCCAGTTGTTGGCCAGCCAGACGTTGCCGGAGGGGTCGATCTGCAGGCCGGTGTTGCGTTCCAGCGCGTCGCTGGAGTAGCCGGTGCCGGGCGGGGAGAGGGGCTGGCCGGTGCGGTGGCCGGGCGGGCAGGCGGTGAGGTCGGTGCCGCACAGCCGGGCGACGCGGTGGCCGCCGAAGTTGGCGACCCAGACGGTGTCGTCGCCGTCGACGGCGATGCCCCAGGGCAGGAACAGGCCGCCGTCGGTGAAGGGGGCGGGGGCTGGGGTGCCGTCGGGGGCGATCAGGGTGACGGAGGCGCCCGGGCGCGGGCCGGTGTCGCCGGCCAGGGCGGCGGTGGTGAGGTCGTCCGCGGTGGTGTCGGCGCACGGGACGGGCAGGATGCCGCTGTTGCTGACCCAGGCGTAGCCCTTGCTGTCGGTGGCGAGGGCGAGCGGGCGGCGCAGGCCGCCGCCGGTGACGGTCCGTTCGGCGGTGCCGTCGGGGCCCAGGACCTGGACGCTGTCGTTGCCGTTGCCGCTGACCCACAGGCGCCCCCGGGGGTCGACGGCGGCGCCGAAGGGCTTGCTCAGCGCGGGGGTGGGGACCTCCTGGGCGCGGGTGGCGTCGCCGTCCGGGATCCGGGTCACCCCGCCGCCGCCGCAGTCGGCGGCCCAGACGGTGCCGGAGCGGTCGGCGGCCATGCCCTGGGGCTGGGCGATGCCGTGGCCGCGCCAGCCTTCGGGCGGGGAGAGCGGGGTGCCGTCGGGGGCGAACCGGGAGAGGCTGCGTTCGAGGTCGGTCGGGTCGATCGGGCAGCCGCGGCCCTGGAAGCCGAAGTTCGCGACCCAGGCGGTGCCGCGGGCGTCGACGGTGATGCCGAAGCCGGCCCCGTACAGGCCGCCGCCGGTGTAGGGGGCGCCGGGGGCGTCGTGGCCGGTGGGGGTGAACTTCAGGACGGTGCGCCCGCCGCAGACCGGGCGGGCGGGGTCGGCGTCGTAGCCGTAGTTGTTGCTGACCCAGGCGTTGCCGTCGGCGTCGAAGGCGATGTTGCCGGGGCCGTCGAGTTCCCGGCCGTTGCCGTCGTAGCGCAGGGCGACGGTCCAGGCGTCGGGGGCGGCGGGCAGCACGGGCCGGTAGCGGGGGGTGGTGTCGGCGAGGGCGAACAGGGCGGCGGCGTTGCGGCCCGGGTCGTGGGCGATGTCCACGGCGGCCCGCAGGGTGTCGCGGGGCCGCTCGTGGCCGGGGCGGCGGGCCAGGTCGAACAGCTGGTCGCAGGCGTCGCCGGTGACGCAGGAGGCCAGCAGGTTGGCCAGGGTGTTGAACTCGGCCATGGTCGAGGTGAGGGCGCCGTTGGGCGGGGTGGCGAGCGGGGCGGCGATGTCGCCGGTGCCGGTGTCTGCCAGGTTGTGGGCGATGGCGGCGGCGTTCTGCAGTCCGGGGCGGGTGCCGGAGACGCCGGCGGGGCCGGTGAAGCGGGCCAGGGCGTAGGCGACGGCGACGGTGGTGCGCTCGTTGACGACCAGTTCGGGCGGGGCGTCGGCGCCGCTGAGCACGGCGGCGAGGGTGACCGGGCCGTCCGGGTCGTGCCGCGGGGGCCCGTCCTGCGCGGCGCGCTCCGGTGCGGCCGGGTCCTGCGGGGCCCGGGTGCCGGCGGGCCCGAGGTCGGCGAGGACGTAGAGGACGGCGTTCGGGTCGCGCGGGCGGCGGTAGTCGAGGGTGAAGCGCCCGTCCTCGGCGCTGCGGGTGCGGGCCAGCACCCGCGGGGTGGCGCCGGGGCCGTCGCCGGCCTGGTAGAGCGTCACCTCGGCGCCGCCGAGCGGGGTGTCGCCGCTGCGGACCACCCCGCACTGGCCGGCCGGGTCCCACCCGGCGGGTGCGGGGGCGGCGGCGTGGGTGGGTCCGGCGGCGAGCTGGGCCAGCAGGGCGGCGGTCAGCAGGACGCCGCGGCGTCGGCGCATGGGGGCTCCGTTCGGTCGCAGGGGACGGCGGCCCGTCGCGTGCTCCCGGTGCGGGGCGCGGCCGCCGTCCTCCTGCCTGCCACATCCGCCGCCCGCCCGCGCGCGACCGGCCGCGGGGCGCGGCGGAAATGCCCGGGACGGGCGAGGCGGCGGAGCCGGCGGCGGATGCGGTGGTGCGGCGAGTGCGACGGTGCGGCGGCGGTGTCAGCCGAGGTGCGCCAGGGCGGCGGTGGCGAAGGCGTGGTCCTGCTCGGGGGCGCCGCCGCCGATGCCGAGCGCGCCGATCAGGCGGCCGTCGCGGCGTACGGGCAGGCCGCCGGCGATGAACAGCAGGGGGCGGTCCAGTGCGGTGGGCAGGGAGTGGAACGGGCCGTCCGGCTTGACCAGGTCGACCAGGTCGGCGGTCGGGGCGTCCAGCTGGAGGGCGGTGTAGGCCTTGCGGGTGCTGGTCTCGCCGGAGATCAGCACGGCGCGGTCGTCGCGGCGGAAGGCGAGCGGGTGGCCGCCCGCGTCCAGGACGGTGACGCTGACCGCGACCCCGGCCGCCTCGGCGGCGGCGCGGGCGGCGGAGACCAGGGTCTCGGCGTCGGCGGTGGTCAGCGGGGCGACGGCGGTGGTGCTCATGGGGGGCTTCTCCTGGGGGAAGGGGGTGGCGTCGGTCGGTGTGTCGGTGGTCGCTGTGTCGGTGGTGGGCGGTCAGTGGTGGACGGGGACGCGGTCCGGGGTGGCCGCCGGGGTGGGGGAGCGGCGCTCCAGGGCGGCGGACCACAGGGCGAGCAGGAGGGCGGCGGCGGCGAGGGCGGCGCCGACCCAGTTCGGGGCGGTGTAGCCGAGGCCGGCGGAGATGACGAGCCCGCCGAGCCAGGCGGCCAGCGCGTTGCCGAGGTTGAACGCCCCGATGTTGACGGCCGAGGCCAGGGTGGGCGCGCTGTGGGCCTGGTCCAGCACCCGCTTCTGCAGCGGGGGGACGGTGGCGAAGCCGAGGGCGCCGACCAGCAGGACGGTGACGGCGGCGAGGGCCTTGCTGTGCGCGGTGAGGGTGAACACCGCCAGCACGGCGGCCAGGCCGCCGAGGGTGGCGAAGAGCAGCGGCATCAGCGCGCGGTCGGCGAACTTCCCGCCGAGCAGGTTGCCGAGGAACATGCCGACGCCGAACAGCACCAGCAGCCAGGTGACGGCGCCGTCGGAGTAGCCGGCGACGTCGGTCATCATCGGCGCGATGTAGGTGATCGCGGCGAACACACCGCCGAAGCCGAGCACCGTCATCGCCATCGCGAGCAGCACCTGCGGGTTGCGGAAGGCGGACAGCTCGCCGGCCAGGCGGGCGCCCTCGGGGCGGGGCAGGTCGGGCACCAGCCGGGCGATGCCGAGCAGGCCGACCACGCCGAGCGCGGCGACGACGGCGAAGGTGGTGCGCCAGCCGACGGCCTGGCCGATGAAGGTGCCCAGCGGCACGCCGACGATGTTGGCGACGGTCAGCCCGGTGAACATGGTGGCGATGGCGCCGGCCTTCTTCTCGGGGGCGACCAGGTCGGCGGCGACGACGGAGCCGATGCCGAAGAAGGCGCCGTGGGCCAGCGAGCTGACCAGGCGCCCGGCCAGCATCAGCGGGAAGGTCGGCGCGAACGCGGAGAGCAGGTTGCCGACCACGAACAGGCCCATCAGCAGCATCAGCATCGTCTTGCGGCCGAGCCTGGTGCCGAGCACGGTCATCAGCGGCGCGCCGACCACGACGCCGAGGGCGTAGCCGGTCACCAGCAGGCCCGCGTCGGGGATGGACACGCCGTAGTCGTCGGCGATGCCGGGCAGCAGGCCCATGATCACGAACTCGGTGGTCCCGATCCCGAAGGCGCCGATGGCCAGGGCGAGCAGAGCGAGGGGCATGGGCCCGAACCCTTCTGTGGATTGCTTGATGGAGCGCCTAGCGCGCATTCACAATAGTTGCAGACGCGCGATAAGTGCAAACGCCGATAGAAGGCACGCGGGAGGGGGGTCGGGCGCGGGCGTGGGGGCTGGGTGCGGGAAGGGATGCGGGCGCGGGCGTGGGGGTCGGGGTGCGGGAGGTGGTCCGGGCGTGGGGTTCGGGTGCGGGCGGGGAAACGCGACGGGCCCGACGCGCCCGCGCCGCGGGGCGGCGGGGACGGGTCGGGCCCGGTGGGGATCGGGGGGCGAAGGGTGTCAGTGGCGGGGCGAGGCCGCGTCCACCGCCTCCACCGCCTTGACCAGCGAGACCAGCTCGGGATTGCGGGCGGCCTCGTCGAGCGCCTCCCGCAGGGCGGCGTCGTTGGTCGGCCGGGCCTGCGCCAGGAGCTCCAGGCCGGCCTCGCTCACATTGGTGTAGATGCCGCGCCGGTCGGTCGGGCACAGGTAGCGCGCCAGCAGGCCGCGGTCCTCCAGGCGGGTGACCAGGCGGGTCGTGGCGCTCTGGCTGAGCACCACCGCGTCGGCGACCTGCTTCATCTGCAGGTGTCCGCCCTCGCCGTCGTGCTGGCGGCTGAGCACGTCGAGCAGCGAGTACTCCCGCACGCTCAGGCCGTGCCCGGACTGCAGGGCGCGCTCGATGTGCGCCTCGATCCTGCCGTGCAGCAGGGACAGCGCGCCCCAGCCACTGGCGAGGGCGGTGAGCGCGGGGTCGGTGGCGGTCATCGGCCCGACCTCCTTCCGGGTACGGCTGTGCTGCGGTCAGGATACGCCATGGACGGAAATACCGGCGGACGCCGGTATCGGGCTCGCACAACCAAAGACCCTGCCGCGGCCTGTCCCGTACGGCGCGCTCGTGCGGCGTCTCCCGTGGTCCGCCGGCTCCCGCGGGCCGTTCACACGGCGGCGGCGGATGCGGCGGATGCGGCGTGCGCGGCGGCCGTGCCGTGCGCGGCGGGCCGGGGGGAGGGAGTGTGCGGGGTGTCGGCGGCGGCCGGTTCCAGGGACACCTCGAGCACGTCGACCATCCGGCGCAGCTTCTGCTGGACGCGGACGGCCTCGGGGCGGGGGACCCGTACGACCGCCCGGGCCGAGGCGGGCGCCGAGGCCGGGGCCGCGGTGCTGAAGGCCAGGTCCAGGACCCGGTGGTTGTTGAGGGTGGAGGCCAGTCGCGCGAGCGTCCCCGTGGTGGGGCGCAGGGTGACGGTGAGTCGGGTGTGTTCCATGGCGGCGGTCCTGTCGGTGGGTGGGACTGGCGGGCCGGGAAAGCAGAAAGACCCCTCGCGGAGTGCGAGAGGTCTGCGTGCGGGCGGGGGCCGGGGAGGGTCACTCCTCCCGGCGCGGTGCCGGCACGCTGCCGCTGGTAATCAGCTGCTGCTGCATGCGCCGCATGCTGGCAGAAACCCGCGCGGGTGGGACGGGGCGTCTCACACTGCGGGACGTCCTGCGGGGGCCGGGGGGTTCGCCGGCGGCGCCGGCCCACCGCACCGCCCGGATGGACACCCCGGCCGCGCAAGCAGGCCGTGCCCGCGCCGACGGCACGCTGAGCGGCCGTCAGACCGCGCCGCCGGACACCCCGGACGGATAAAGCGGTTGGGCGGGCGGTCGCGGAGCTGCTACGGTCTGCGCAGCCGTGAGACGACGCGAGGAGGTGACACCCGTGAAGGCTGTATCCGTGTGGGTGCTCCTCCTTTCCGCCGCGGCGGGCGATTGACGCAGGTGTCGCCCGGGAGCGCCTCGAACCAAGCACTCCCGAAGGGCACCACCATGAACACGTCGCATCCCCTCCCGGGCACCGACGGCCACGCGCTCGTGGTCACCCGTGTCTCGGACACCCAATGGCACGCCGTGGCGGACGACCTCGTGGTCGGCTCCGGCGACGCCTCCCGCCGCCCCGACGGGCGGCTGTTCGTCAGCGTCGACGCGTGGGACGGCGCGGTCTTCGACCGCCTCGCCCACGCCCTGCTGACCGACCTGCCGGAACCCCTGCACACCGTCACCGACGAGGCCGACCAGGAGACGGCGGCCGCCTGGCAGCGGGCCGGCTTCACGACCGTGCGCCGCGAACGGTGCTACACCGTGCCCACCGACCCGCGGGTCACCGGCCTCGGCACGGTCCGGCCCCCGTCGGGGGTGACGGTCGTGCCCGCCGGGCAGGCGCAGGAGGGCCCGCTGCGCGACCTGGACCGGGTCGTCCACGCGGAGGTCGCGGCCGGCCCCGGCTGGCCGGCGATGCCCGCCCAGGTGCTGCCCCGCCCGGCCTGCACCACCGTGCTCGACCCCGCCCGGTACACCGTGGCGCAGCAGGACGGCCGCTACCTGGGGCTGCTGCGGATCGCGCCGCCGCGCCGGCCGCGGATCGGGCTGCTCGCCGTGCGCCAGGACCACCGGCGCCGCGGCATCGCCCGGGCGCTGCTGGCCCACGCGCTGGAATCGCTGCACCGCGAGGGCGTCACCTCGGTCGGGGCCGAGGTGGCGGAGTCCAACGCGCCCGCCACCGCGCTGTTCGAGGGCATCGGCGCCCGCCGCACCGGAGGCGTCCTCGAACTCGCGCACCATTGACGGTCCATGACAGTCCATCACCGAACGGAGAGGTGAGAGCCATGAGCAAGACAGCAGACGGCATCGAAGTGGAGGGCACCGTCACCGAGTGCCTGCGCAACGCCACCTTCAGGGTCGAACTCCCCAACGGGCACGTCGTGCTCGCCCACATCAGCGGCAAGGTCCGCAAGAACCACATCAAGATCCTCCCGCACGACCGGGTCCTCGTGGAGCTCAGCCCCTACGACCTCACCCGCGGCCGGATCCGCTACCGCTACCGGTCATAGCCGGCCCGACCCCGCCGCCCCCTCGGGGCGGCGGGGACCGTCGTTCGTCCGTACCGCCGTCCGGGGGCGCAGAGTCAACTGACTGATGTGCCGCAACGCTCCACCGGGCACCGTGGGGGTGCCGGCCGCCGGTTCGCGGCGGTGACGGCTGATCCGAGCGCGTGACGGAGGAGCGGGCATGATCGACAGGCGTACCTTCACCAAGGCCGTCGGGCTGGGGGCGGGCGCGGGCGCGCTGTCCCTGGCGGGCCTGCCGCAGGCGCAGGCCGCGGACGCGGCGGGGGCGGGGGCCACGGTGGCCGCGGGGGCGGTGCAGCCGGCCGCCGGGCCGGACGGCGGCGGTGCCCCGGCCGGACGGACCGGGTTCGCCCGGCTCGCGCAGGTGCGCGCCGGAGCGCTGGACGTCGGCTACGCCGAGGACGGGCCGGCCGACGGGCCGGTGGTGATCTGCCTGCACGGCTGGCCGTACGACATCCACAGCTACGTCGACGTCGCCCCGCTGCTCGCCGCGCAGGGCTACCGGGTGATCGTCCCCTACCTGCGCGGCCACGGCACCACCCGCTTCCTGTCCGCCCGCACGCCGCGCAACGCGCAGCAGGCGGCGGTCGCGTGCGACGTCGTGGCGCTGATGGACGCGCTGGGGATCGGGCGGGCGGTACTGGCCGGCTTCGACTGGGGCTCGCGCACCGCCGCCATCATCGCCGCGCTGTGGCCCGAGCGGGTCACGGCGCTGGTGGCGGTCAGCGGGTACCTGGTCACCAACGTGGAGCAGCAGCACGAGCCGCTGGGCGCCGCCGCCGAGCACACCTGGTGGTACCAGTTCTACTTCGCCACCGAGCGCGGGCGCCGCGCGATGGAGGAACGGGACAAGCGGCGCGGCCTGTGCCGGCTGGTGTGGGAGAACGTCTCGCCGACCTGGGCCTTCGACGACGCCGTCTTCGAGCGCACCGCGGCCGCCTTCGACAACCCCGACTACCCGGCGATCGTCATCCACAACTACCGCTGGCGCCTGGGCCTGGCCGACGGCGAGCGCCGCTACGACCGCCTGGAGCAGCGGCTCGCCGCCCGGCCGGCCGTCACGGTGCCCACCGTCACCCTCGACCCCGGGCGCGACCCCTTCACCGCCCCCGGCGACGGCACCTCCTACCGCCGCTACTTCACCGGCCCCTACCTGCACCGCACCCTCCCGGACGTCGGCCACAACCTGCCCCAGGAGGCGCCGGCCGACTTCGTCCGCGCGGTCCTCGACGCCGACCGCCTCTGACCCCGGGCCCGTCTCTGACCCCGCCCGCTCCCCGACCCCGGCACCCGACGGCCCCGGGCTCCCCGCGACACCCGCGGGGAGCCCGGGGCCGTCCGCCCGCGGCCGGGGCGTGCGCGGTGGGGGCCGTCCGCCCGCGGCCGGGGACCGTCCGCCGTCGGGGGCGCGCGCGGAGCGTGGCAGACCCGTTACCCACGCAGTGACCCGGCTCACGGCAGTTCGGGTGCGCAGCGTGATCGACTCCTCCGATGCGCCCGTTCGAGAAGCACCCCCGCCCGCTGACGGCCCGTCGACCCGCCGCGGCGGCCGTCACGCTCGCCGCCCTCGCGGCCGCCGCCCTGCTCACCGGCTGCGGATCCCGGGCCACCGGGGCGGCCGGCACCCCGGCGCCCTCCGGCAGCGCCGGGCCGTGCGGGGCGGCGCTGCCCGCGCCCACCGGCGCCGGGGACCCGTCCGTCCTCGCCCGGGACGGGGTGCGGATCACCGCCGTCAACACGGCCTGCGCGGAGTACGAGGTGACCAACCCGGGCACCGAACCGTCCGACGTCACGGTGCGGTTCAGCCGCCCGGCCGGCCTGGGCACCGGGGCGGAGACGGTGTCGCGCACCGTCGAGGCGCTCGCCCCGGGGGCCACCGCGAAGGGTCGGCTCGACCTGACCGCGCCCGGCCGCGCCGAGCCGGGCCCCACCCCCGGGGTGAAGATCCTGCGGGTCCGCAGCGTGCCCACCGCCGAGGCCCCGCGGCCCGACGGCCCCTGCCCGGCCTCCGGCCTGCGGCTGTACGCCGACGAGGGCGACGCCGCGATGGGCCTGCGCGTGCTCGGCCTGCACCTGCGCAACTGCGGCACCGCCACCGTGAACCTCGACGGCTACCCCACCCTGCAACTCCTCGACCCGCAACACCGCCCCGTCGACGGCGTACGGCTGCTGCCCGGCGGCGCCGCGATCGCCACCGGCACCGGCGCCGACAACCCGCCGCAGAGGATCGCGCTGCGCCCGGGCGAAGGCGCCCGCGCCACCCTGGTGTGGCGCAACACCACCGGCGACGGCACCCCGGTGGACGTCCCCTACGTCCGGGTCCGCGCCACCCCGGACGCGCCGCCCGTGACGGTCACCCCGGAACTCGACCTGGGCACCACCGGGCGCCTGGGCATCGGCGCCTGGACCCGCGACGCCGACACCCCCCGACCCCCCGCCACCCCGCCGGGCCCGGCCGACTGACCCGGCGCCCCGCCGCGCGGGGGAGGGGCCCCGGACGGAACCGTCCCGTCCGGGGCCCGGCGCGTCCCGGCCTCCGGCGCGTCCCGGCCTCCGGCCGTTTCCGGCCGTTCCGGCGCCGGGGCGCCCGCCCCGCCCGCCCCGGGGGTGCCGCGCCGCCCCAGGACTGCCGGGGTGCGGGGGAAAGAGCGCTGCGTCCGGGGGGTGCGGTGCATTTCCCGCCGTCACATGCCACCGGGGCGGGCGGACCCCTAGAGTCGCCGCAGCGCCGGTGAAGCAGCCGGCGCGACGGCGCCCGACCACGGCCGTTCCCCCGCGTCGACTTCTTCGAGGACGGACCACCCGTGAACACCCGGACCAGGAACAGGACCGCCGGCTTCCTCATGACGGCCGCTGCTGCCGCCGCCCTGGGCATCGGCGCCCCGGCCGCCCAGGCGCAGAGCGCCGCCCCGGCCGCCGTGCTGAGCATCAACTGCAGCACCGGCAGCTTCGGCAGCGACGGCACCCAGCAGTACTTCACCATTTCCTGCTCGGCCACCGGCACCACCAAGTGGTGGGTCAACGTGGGCTGTTCCGACGGCAGCACGCGGACGGCCGGGCCGTACACGACCTTCCAGAACGTGCGGGTGTACTGCCCGCCGAACACCACCGCCCTGCGCGGCTGGGTCAGTTACATCTGACCCCGTGGGACCGGCCCCGGTCCGAACCCGGTACGGCCGCCGGCCCGGCACGCTCCCCCGTGGCGTGCCGGGCCGCCGGACTCCACCGTGGAGGATGCCAGCGCGCGGCCCGGACGGCTGCGCACCGCGTCGACGCTTCCTTGGCAATGCGTCTACTCTCCGGCGACTCCGGCGACTCCGGCGGCTCCGGCCGCTGCGGAGGCTGCCGGGTCTCCCGCGCGTCCGGCGCGTCCGGCGCCGTGGTGCCCGGACAGCGCCAGGCGCCGGTGCTCGCCGGGCGGCAGCCCGTACGCGGCGCGGAAGGCGCGGCTGAAGTCGGAGGGCCGCGGGATGCCGCAGCGGGCGGCGACGGCGTGCAGCGGCAGGGTGCGCAGCGCGGGGTCCGCGAGGTCGCGGTGCGCCTTCTCCAGCCGCCGGGCGCGGATCCAGGCGGCGACCGTCTCGCCGTGGGAGTGCCGGGTGAACAGCCGGTGCAGGTAGCTGACGGAGACGTGGTGGGCCTCGGCGATCGAGGTCGGGGTCAGCGCGGGGTCGTGGAGGTTGCGCCGGATGAAGGTGCGGACGTTCTCCACGAGGGCGCGCCCGCGGGTGTCGTCGGGCAGGGTGCCCTCGGCGTCGAGCTCCCGGGCGAGCAGGGCGGCCACCAGGTCGATGACGGCGGTGCCCAGGCGGGGCGCCTCGGCGGGGCCGAGCAGGGCGGCCTGGCGGTCCAGGCCGAGCAGGAAGTCCGCCAGCAGGCCGCTGGTCCCCTCGCGGCCGGAGAACGGACGCCCCATCAGGGCGCGCAGGCGGTCGGTCGGCAGCGGCAGCGCGGACACGGCGAAGTCGACGCCCATGGCCGTCACCCGCCGGGGCCCGGGGCCGTCGGCGGGCGCGCCGAGGCCCCGCACGTCGTACGGCTGCGAGCTGTCGAGCACGTACAGCTGACCCGGGCCGAACACGGTGGTCGGGTCGCGGTCGTCGCGGGTGAGCGACAGGCCGCCGTCGAGCACCAGGGTCAGGTGGCACACCTCCGGGTCCGACCGCCGCACCCGGGCGGCGGTCCGGCGGAAGCGCGCGGGCGGGAAGGAGGACCTGAGGAGGGTCACCGGCCCCAGTTCCAGGCGCCGCATCTCGGCCCGGAAGTGGTCGGCGTGCGCGCTGGTCATCTCGCTGTCGCGGGTACGCCCGATCAACTCCCGCCAGTAGTCGAACCGTTCCCTCGCGGGCACGTCCTCGCCCCGGAGCACGATCCCGGTATCCGCGGTCACGTCCACCGCTTCCCTTCACCTTCCGTTCCTCGGCCGGCCGACGGCCCGGCCCACCCGATTTTCCTCTTCCGATCATGAACTGGTAGGTTCTCACCCGTCGGCGGGACGGGATCGCGGAAGCGGTCGGAGGATCGCCGGACACGCGTCGGTGGTGCAGCGGTAGCACGCCCGCTTTCAGCGGGAGGGGTTCGTTCGATTCGGGCCCGGCGCTCCCATGGATCAGGGGTGGACGTCGGATTCCGACGTCCACCCCTGTCGGTTTTCCCGGCGGTCCGGCGGCGTCCGGTCCGTCCGGTGGCGCGGCCCGCCGACGGGCCCTGGGCGGGGCCCGCGAGGACGTCCGCGGGGCGCCCGGCGGATGCCCGGTCGCCCCGCGGCCCCCACCCCCATGGCTGCCGCCCGTCCGGCCGCGCCGGCGGGCGGTCGAGGTCCTGGCCTCCCCGGCTCGCGCCTGCCCGATCGGTCGGAGCCCACACGGGCGCCCGGCGGAGTCCGGGGGCCGGCGCCGCCACGCGAAGCCGGGCCGCCCCGGCCGGGCTGCTCCGTACGGGCTGCTCCGTACGGGCCGATCCGGCGGATGCGGGCGAGGGCGGGGCCGCCGTACGGCCGCCTCCGGCGGCCGGCCGACCCCGCCCGGGCCTCAGCGCTCCAGCAGCGCGCAGACGAAGTCCTCCTCGACCGCGCGCAGGCGCGCCAGCAGGTCCGGGTTGCCGCGCTGGTTGACCTGCGTGGTGACGGAGACGGTGAGGCTGCGGCGGCCGTCCGGGGTGCCCGCGCCCAGCTGGGTGTAGCCCGCGGTGTTGCCGGTGTGCCCGTACACCACGCCGCAGCGGGTGGTGTACTCGAAGATCGCCAGTCCGGCGCGGTTGGCCCCCGGGCCGGCCGGCTCGGAGGCGCCCTCGACGAAGGCCCGCTGCTGACGGCGCGTCCCGTCGCTGATCAGCGGGCCGCCCGCGTAGCCGGCCGCGAAGACGCTGAAGTCCCGCGGGGTGGACACCAGGCCGCCCGACGCCCAGGAGCCCGAGGCGCCGAACAGGGTGCTCACGTCCTCGGGCGCGGCGGGCGGCTCGGGGGCGTAGCCGTGCAGGTACGGCTCGGGCAGCTGGTAGCCGGAGGGGAGGCTGGTCCGCGTCAGGCCCAGGGGCCGGTAGACCTCGGAGGCCAGCAGGTCCTCGTAGCGCTGCCCGGTCACTGCCTCGGCCATCAGGGCGACGGCGATGTTGTCGGAGTTGGAGTACTGGTAGCGGGAGCCGGGGGCGAACTCCAGGTCCTGGTCGGCGACGTAGTCCAGCAGGTGCCGGGAGTCGAACACGTGGTGCGGGTCGGCGCGGATCTCCGCGAGGAACGCCGGTGCGTCGCTGTAGTCCGGCAGCCCGCTGGTGTGCTGGAGCAGCTGGCGCAGCGTCACCGCGCCCCAGGCGGCGGGCAGCGCGGGCAGCCGCCCGGCGATCGTGTCGTCCAGCCCGAGCAGCCCGCAGTCCACCAGGCGCAGCGCGACCGCGCCGCTGAACGCCTTCGCGGCGCTGGCCAGCCGCATGTGGTCGTCGAGCCGGGGCGGACGGCGGGTGCCGACCTCGGCCGTCCCGGCCCGGAACACCCGTACCCGCTCGCCGTCGCGCAGCACCGCGATGGCCCCGGGCGGCCCGTCCGGACGGTCGACCAGCTCCTGCAGTTCGGCGCGCAGCGCGAGGTCGTCGTCGTCATGGGGCGCGGCCGCGGCCGCGGCGGGTCCGGCGGGCGCGAGCGCCAGCGCGGCGGTCAGCAGCGCGGCGACCGCCCGCCCGGGGCGGGTCTTCGGTGAACGGCGGGTCTTCGGTGAACGGGGGGAGTGCAGGGACACGGCGGGGCCTCCGGAGGACGGCTCGGGGGACGGCTCGGGTGAGGACGGACGGCGCCGGTCCGCCGCCGCCCGGCGGCGGGGCGCACCGCCGCCCTGGCCGCAAGGGATCACCCGCCGACACCCCGGGGAAACGGCCCGGCGCCCCCCGTGACCCGCCCAGCCGAGCCGTCGGCCCCCCACGCCCGCGGCCCCCACGTCGCCGGCCGGAAGCCGTCGGCCGGGCTGACGGCGGCGGGCTTGGCGGGCGTGCGCGGTTGGGTCGACGGCGAAGGGTCGAAGGCGGCGGCGGACCGCTCCTCCGCGCACAGCCGTGTGACAGAACCGCGACGAGCCCGTGCTTCCGGCCGTGCCGACGCCGTCCATACGCTGATGAACCGTCAGATGAGCGGTGTCCCAAGGGATGCGTGGTGTCCCACGGGGATGCGTGCCGAGGGGAAGTGGGGGCCGATGGCCGGCAGTCAGAGCGTCGAGGACTCGGAGCGGCGGATCGTGGCGTGGGACGACAGGGTGGTCAGCGCGCTCTGCATCGTCGCCTGCGCGGCTTCGACGGTGGCGGGCGTGTTCGGGGTGCCGCTGGTCTGGCAGATGCCGTTCCTGTTCCTCGCGCTCTACGTGATCATGCGGGCCCTGGTCCCGCTGCGGAAGTCGAAGGACGAACTCGCCCGGATGCGCCACGAGCTCAGGTCGCTGCGTGAGAGCGTCGACCGGTCGGCGCCGAGCCGGATCGAGCACTACCCCGACGCCGAATCCTTCTACGGAGCGGCGACCGCTTACCTGCTCCAGCGCGGGGTGCGCAATCTGGACACCTGGTACGTGCGGACCGGCACCCCGGACGACTTCAGCCGCTCGACCCAGGAGTTCGCCGACTACTTCCGCCAGGTGCTGGACTGGGCCCGCGCCGGCGGTTCGGTGCGGCGGCTGTTCTGCTCGGGCTCGTCCACCGAGTTCGCGGACTGGACCGCCCGGCACCGGGAGGAGACCCGGGACCTCACCCGCTACGAGATCAGGGACGTGCGCTGGTCCATCAGGGCGGACCTGCTGAGCATGGCCATCATGGACGACCGCGCGGTCTTCCTGGCCTTCACCGTCGGCGCCCGGGTGTCCGGCATGCGGCTGGAGGGCCCGGAGGCGGCGAAGTACTTCAAGGAGTACTTCGACCGGCACTGGGAGAACGCCGACGTCGTGCGCTGACGCCGGCGCCCCGCTGCCCCCGCGGGCGAGCCGCCCCGCGCCGCCGGCGCCCCGGCCGCCCCCGCGGCCGAGCCGCCCCGCCCGCCCGTCAGCCCTGGGCGGGCAGGTGGTCGGCGACGAGGTCGGCGAACGCGTCGGGGGTGAGGATGCGGATGCCCAGCTCCTCGGCCTTGGCACGCTTGGAGCCGGCCTTCTCGCCGGCCACGAGCAGGGTGGTGCGCTTGGAGACGGAGGAGGAGGCCTTGCCGCCGGCCCGTTCGACGAGTTCGTTCATCTCGTTGCGGGAGAGGGCGGCGAGCGCGCCGGTCATGCTGCCGGTGACGACCACGGCCTCGCCCGCGAGCGGGCCGGCTCCGGCGCCGTCCTCGGCGGCCGGCTCCTCGGAGCCGGGTGCGGCGGGCGCCTGCGGCGCGGTGACGGCCGTGCCCACCCCGTGCTCCGCGAGACGGTCCAACAGCGGCGCGAGGTCGGCGAGTTCGGCGACGATGACGCGGGCCTTCTCCGGGCCGATGCCGTCCACCGCCGCCAGCGTCTCGGCGTCGGCGGCGCGGATCGCCGCCATCGACCCGAAGTGGGCGGCTATCCGGCGGGACATGGTGCGCCCGGTGCCGCGCACGCCCAGCGCGCAGAAGACCCGGTTGAGCGGGCGGCTGCGGGCGGTCTCGATCGCGGCGAGCAGGTTGTCGGTGCTGGTGTCGCCCATCCGCTCCAGGGAGAGCAGCTGCTCACGGGTGAGGGTCCACAGGTCGGCGAGGTCGGCGACCAGGCCGGCTTCGACGAGCTGGACGGCGCGGGTGCCGCCCAGGCCCTCGATGTCGAGCTGGTCGCGGCCGGCCGCGTAGATCACCGACGCCACCGCCTGGCAGTCGCGCCCGCGGGCGCAGCGCCAGCGCTGCTCGGTGGTGTCGATGGCGTCGCCGCAGCGCGGGCAGGACTCGGGGAAGACGATCGCCCGCTCCCCGCCGGTGCGCTCCTCCACCAGCGGGGCCTCCACGCGCGGGATGACGTCCCCGGCCCGGTAGACGAACACCTGGTCGCCGATCATCAGACCGCGCCGGGTGATGTCGGCCGGGTTGTGCAGCGTCGCGTAGGTGACGGTGACGCCGTCGATGACGACCGGCTCCAGCACCGCCCGCGGCGCGATGATGCCGGTGCGCCCGACGTTCCACTCCACGTCCAGCAGCCGGGTGACCTTGTGCTCGGCGGCCAGCTTGCGGGCGACGGCCCAGCGCGGCGCGCGCGAGCCGGAACCGGCCTCCCGCCGGTCCGCCGCCGAGTCGGCCTTGACCACCACGCCGTCGATGCCGAACGGCAGCCCGGAGCGCAGCGCGGCGATCTCCCCGACCCGCTGCTGGGCCTCCTCCAGCGTGGCGCAGCGCAGCGGACGGGCGGCGGTGCTCGCGGCCGTGTGGGCTCCCAGCGCGGCCAGCCGCTCCAGCAGCGCGCTGTGAGGGAGCTCCTCGTCCAGGCCCACGGCGCCGTAGCCGAAGAACGTCAGCTCCACGCGGTACGGGCGGTCCTTGGCGCGCAGGGTGCCGGCCGCGCCGTTGCGCGGGTTGGCGAAGGGGACGGCGCCGTGGGCGGTGCGCACCTCGTTGGCGTGCTCGAACTGCTCGCGGGTGAGCAGGACCTCGCCGCGCAGCTCGACGTCGACGGGCTCGGCGAGCGCGGCGGGCAGGCCCAGCACCGCGTCGGCCGCGTGGCTGATGTCCTCGCCGGCCAGGCCGTCCCCGCGGGTGATCAGCTGCTGCAGCCGCCCGGCGCGGTAGCGGGCCGCGACCGCCAGGCCGTCCAGCTTGGGCTCCACGCACCACGCGGCCACCGGGCGGCCCAGCCGGCGCTCCAGCCCGGCCGCCCAGTCCGCGAGCTCCTCGGCGGAGAAGACGTTGTCCAGCGACAGCATCGGCACGCTGTGCGGCACGTCGCCCTGGACCGCGCCGCCGGCGACCTTCCCGGTGGGGGAGTCCGGCAGCACCTCCTGCGGGTGCGCCTCCTCGTAGGCCGCGATCGCGCGCAGCAGGGCGTCGTACTCGTCGTCGCCGAGCGGGGTCGCGCCGTCGGTGTAGTAGGCGGCGGCGGCCCGGACGGCGGCGGCGACGGCATCGGCGTAGTCGCCGGAGGTGAGCAGAGCGGCGTCGTTCATGGGCGACATCATCACCGCCGGCACTGACAACGCCGCCGCTGCCGGGCACCGCGAGGGCGGGCGCAGGGGGGCCGCACGACACCGGCCGCACCGCGCCCGGTGGCCGGACCCGCGGCTGCCCGGTGCCGGCCGGCCGGACGGTCACCGGCACGGGCACCGACGCGGTCCGCCCGTGGCAGGACCTGCACGTCACCCGAGGCGCGGCCCGCGGCGGCCCGCAGGCCGGTCGGCCGACGGCCGCCGCGGGCCCGTGCTCAGGGGAGGTAGCGCTCCAGGGCGGCGGCGCCCTTGCGCTCGATCTCCTGGCGCGCCCATTCGACGCGCTCGGGGGTGACGTCGCGGCCCGTCGCCATCACGAGGTCCTCGGGGTCGAAGGGGCGCTCGCCCCCGGAGTAGATCTGCCGCTGCACCCCGGAGGACGACTCCGGCGCGCCTTCGTTCATCGCTTCCCGCATGTCCATCACCTCATCGCCTGGTGGCCCGTACGCACGGTCCTTCGATGGTCGTTCCGGCGGGCGGGCCATGACGGGTGGAGCACGACCAAGTTACTCCGTCCAGGTGAATGCGCACCCCGTCCGGCTCCCTCCGGCAGGCGGATCGCCGACCGGCGGGGTCCGTCCGCCCGTCACCGGGGCCGGTGGGCGACGGCGGCGAACATCGTCACCGAGAGGTGGAAGGCGCCCCGCGCGGCGGCCTCCTCGGCCCCGGTGCGGAGGCGGTCGCGCTGCTCCTCGTCGATCAGGCCCCGCTGGAGCGCCTGGGCGCCCAGCCGCTCGACGATCGGCCCGCTGACCGTGCGGGGGTCGTGCAGCAGGACGTCGGCGCCGAGCCCGTCCACGCTCAGGCCCGCCGCGGTGAGCCAGTCCGCCAGGCGGCGGCCGGCGTCCGGGGTGGCGGCGTTGGCCCGGGCGACGGTGGCCAGCGCCGGGCGGACCGCCGGGTCGGCGGGGTGCAGGACGAAGGTCGACCAGTCGGTGTCCAGCAGGGCGATGCGCCCGCCCGGGCGCAGCACCCGGGCGAACTCGGCGACGGCCCGCCCCGGGTCGTCCAGGTGCTGCAGGACGCGCTCGCACCACAGCACGTCCACCCCGGCGTCGGGCAGCGGCAGCGCGAGCGCGTCGCCGTCCAGGAACCGGGCCGCGCTGCCGGCCTCGGCGGCGCGCCGCTCGGCGACGGCCCGCAGGCCCGGGTGCGGTTCGAGGCCGGTCGCGACGCCGCCCGGGGCGACCGCGTCCGCGAGCACCCGGGTCTCCGACCCGGTCCCGCTGCCGACGTCCAGCGCCCGCTCCCCGGGCCGCGCCCCGAGGCGGTCGTGCGCCCACCCGCGCAGCCGCCGCACGCCCGCGTTGCCGGCCTGCACGTCCAGGGCGGCCACCAGCCGGTCGGTGACCGCGGGGTCGGCGTTGGCGGTGTGGAAGGCCGAGGTGGGGCGGGGGTCCGTCATGCGCCCACTCTAGGGTCCGTCTTCGGGCCCGTCCGTGCCCCGGGCGCCGGTGGGCGGCCGGACGAGGGCGGGTGGATGCGGGCGGGCGGATGGGGGCGGGACGGTCGTCGACACCCGGGAGCGCCGGCGCCCGGGGGACGCCGCGGGACGCACACCGGGGCCTCCCCGCCGCACGCGGTGCCCCGTACTCCCGGGCTTCCCCCCGTGCGGGGGGAGGTCCCTCGCGTACGGTGGTGGACGCCGGGCACGGCCGCTCCACCGGTCCACACCCTTGACGACACGCACCGTTAACCCAACGGCCTTGTATGATCCCTACATTCGGGCCACTGCCGGTGATCGGCCGTCGGCGGTGCGTACCCGCCCGGCCCGTCCGGTCCGTCTGCTCCTGAGCGCATCGAAAGGCCGCCCGATGGCCCCCCGACTGTCCGTCGTCGTCCCGATCTACAACGTCGAGCGCTACCTGCGGGAATGCCTCGACTCGATCGCGGCCCAGACCTTCGAAGACTTCGAATGCGTCCTGGTCGACGACGGCTCGACCGACGGCGGCCCCGCCATCGCCCAGGCCTACACCGAGCAGGACCCGCGCTTCCGCCTGGTCCGGCAGGAGAACCAGGGCCTCGGCGCCGCCCGCAACACCGGCTGGCGCCACCTCACCCCCGGCACCGAGTACCTGACCTTCGTCGACAGCGACGACACCCTGCCTCCGCACGCGTACCAGCTGATGATCAGCACGCTGGAGGAGACCGGCTCCGACTTCGTCACCGGCAACGCGCTGCGCCTGCGCACCGCCGGCCTCACCCCCTCGCACGGCCACCGCCGCGCGTTCCGCGAGACCCGGCTGCGCACCCACGTCAGCGAACTGCCGGCCCTGGTCACCGACCGCACCGCCTGGAACAAGGTCTACCGGCGCTCCTTCTTCGACGCCGCGGGCATCCTCTACCCCGAGGGCATCCTGTACGAGGACGCCCCGGTCAGCGTGCCCCACCACTTCCTCGCGAAGCGGGTCGACGTGCTCTCCGAGCCGATCTACCACTGGCGGGTGCGCGAGGACGGCGACCTGTCCATCACCCAGAAGAAGACCGACCCGCGCGGCGTGATCGACCGCGTCCGCTCGATGGAACTGGTCCGGGAATGGCTGCTGGCCCGCCCCGAGCCGGAGTTCGCCGAGCACCTGCGCGCCTACGACCACAACTGCCTGGTCGAGGAGATCCCGATGTTCTTCTGGTCCGTCCCGGACGGCGACCGCGCCTACCGCGAGGCCTACCAGCAGCACGTCAGCCGCCTGCTGCAGGCCATCGGCCCCGAGCGCCTGACCGCGCTGAGCAGCCAGCTGCGGCTCAAGTACCGCCTCACGCTGGCCGACCGGATGCACCGCTTCGTCGCCGTCCAGCGCCTGCACCGCCTCGCCCGCCGCACCCGCCAGGCCGCCGCCCGCAGCTGAGGCCGGAGGCGGGGCCAGGGGGATCCGGAGCCGCGGGCGCCGGTTCTCCCTGGACCCAGGGGCCCGGGCCGGTGGAGGGGCCGGATCAGGAGCGGTCGAGGCCGTCGACCAGCAGGCCGGGGGTGAAGTCGAAGCGGCCGTGGCCGCGCCCGCGGTGGGTTCGGCGGCGCGGCGGGCGGTGCGGGGAACGCCCCGGCGGGCAGCGCGGTGAAGCGGCGCGGCAGTTCGTCGCGGTCGACGACCCGTCCGCCGTCACCGTCCGCCGTCACCGTCCGCCGCGCGCCGGCTCCGGGGTGCCGGGTGAGGGCTCCGGGGCGACGGCCGGGTGCCGGTCGGTCGGGGTGCCGGTCCGTCCGGACGGGGTGGTCGCCTGGGCCGGTGACGACGCGACCGCGCCCTTCGACGCCCCCGGTCTCGAAGCCGCGCTGCGCCGCTGGGCCGGCACGCCGTCGCGGTGACGCCGGCGGCGTCCGGTCTCAGCCGGGGCCCGGACGCCCGGCCCGCGGCCCGGCCGCGTCGAGTACGGCGAGCAGCCGGGCGCGGACGTCGGCGGCGGCCTCGCGGGTGACCGGGTCCGCGCTCTCCAGCTGCGGGGCGATCAGCTCCACGGCCGCCGCCAGCAGCGGCAGCGGCACCTCCGCGGTCCGCAGGTGGAGGAGCTGCGACGCCGCCCGCGCGCCGGGCGAGGCCGGGGCGGGGGCACCGGGGATCAGAGCGGTGATGCCGCGGGGGAGTTGGCTTCCGGTCACCCGCCCATTCTCCCGTGCCCGACCGGTGGCGATCACCACCGGTGCGCGGCCCGGCCGGCCTCGTCAAGCGGGCGATCCCGGACGGCCCGGGCTGGGAGGACGGCCGGCATGAGTGCGGTCATCAGCCTGGATCTGGCCGGTTTCGTCCCCCGAGCGGACCAGAGCAGTGGCAGTGGCAGTGGCCGGGGCCGTGGCCGGGGCCAGTGGCAGTGGCAGTGGCCGGGGCCAGTGGCGCCGGGGGCCGGAGACCGCGTGCGGGACGACGAGCGCGGGGTGGTCCTGTCCGTCCACGACTTCGCCCTGGTGCCGGACCTGCCCGCCCCGCTCGACGCCGGTGAGCGGCTGCTGCGCGACGTGGCCCGCCAGACCGCGCAGGGCGGCGCCGCCCTGATCGAGGCGGAGGTCCGCGAGCTGGGCGGACTGCCGGGCCTGTGGCAGCTCGTCCAGGCCCCCCGGCCAGCGGCCCCGGGCAGGTGTTCGTCGGCGCGTGGACGCTGCCGCGCGACCGCTGCAGCGTGGTGCTGAACGTCCAGGCCGCCGAAGGCCCGGTCATCGGCATGCGGGAGGCCGTGGTCGCACCGGGTCGGCTTCGGCGCCTACGTCCGTCCCCACCCCTACGACCCCGAACTGCGCGGCCCGCTGCCCTCCCACGTGGCCGAGCTCCCGGAGTGGGACGCCACTTCCCGTCCCACCCGCTGACGCTGGTGCGCGAGACCCTCGTCCGGGTCGGCGCGAGCGCCGTCCCGGACGACGGCTTCCGCGCCCTCCCGCCCTTCACCGGCCCGGCGCCCGAGCCCGCGCGCCGCCGCTGGTGGTCCCGCCGCTGACCGCCCCCGGCCCGGGTGGCCCCCGGCCCGCCTCGGTGTCCTGTCATCGTGCCCTTGCCCTGTCGATCGGCAGGGTGGGGCGGCTGCGGGAGGGGGTGTTTCCTGCCGATCGGCACATGTGCGGGAGGGGGTGCGGGGGTCAGGCTCGGGGACATCGAGACGGCGGCCGCCGGGGCCGTCGGGGGAGGGAGGCCACGGTGTTCCCCATCCGTTCGCGTCGTCGTGTGCGCAGCGGCGCCCGGGCCGGGGCTGCGGCCCGGGCGCGGCGCGGGCCGCCGTGCGACGGTGAATACGGGACGGCCGCTGCGGAGGCGGGTGTCGCCGCCTGCGGGGCGGGTCCCGACCGGCCACGAATCCCCGCGGTCGACGGAGGATGCACCATGGGCGCGAGGGACAGGACACCCGGAACGCCGGGACCGCAGGACGGGCCCGGCGACGAGCGCGGCGACCGGCCCGGCGACGAGCGCGGGGCCGGGGGCGGGAAGGCGCAGGGGAACGCGGGTGTGCGGCGGGCCCGGCGGGCGGCCGAGTGGGGGCAGGCGAAGTACTCCGGCTCCTGGGCCGAGAGCCTGTGGACCAGGCTGGACGCGGTGGACTTCCTCAGCCAGGCCATCGTGCTGGCCGCCACGCTGCTGCTCTGCGCCGTCCCGTTCCTGATCGTGGTGTCCGCCCTGTCCGGGCGGTCGGCGGTGTCCGGGATGACCCATCGGCTGGGCCTGAGCGCGGAGGCCTCCGCCGACGTCAGCCATCTGATCGCCCCCACCTCGACGACCTCCGGGGCGGTCACCGGACTGTCGTGGGTCTTCTTCGTGCTGGGCGGCCTGGCCACCGCCCTGTCGATCCAGCAGCTGTACCAGCGGGTGTTCCAGCTGCCCCGGAAGACCTGGGACCGGCTGCGCGCGCTGGTCTGGCTGGCCCTGGTGGTGGGCTGGCTGGCGCTGGGCACCCTGGCGGGGCGCACCCTGCACGCGAGTCGGCCGGTGCTGTGGTGGGTCATCGGCGCCGCCGGGTGCGTCGGCGCCTGGTGGTTCACGATGTGGTTCCTGCTGGCCGGGCGCATACCCTGGCGCCGGCTGGTGCCGTGCGCGGTCGCGACCGGCGGGTTCTGGATCGGCATGCTGGTCGTCTTCCACTTCACCCTCTCCGGCATGATCGTCGGCAACGAGGACGAGTACGGGCCGATCGGGGTGGTGTTCGCCCTGATGTCGTTCTTCATCGCGATCGGCGTGGTGATCATCCTGGGCGCGTCCGCGGGCATGATGTGGCACGACCGCGGCATGTCCTTCCGCGCGGCGCTCCGGCGCATACGGCGCCCGCCGCGGTAGCCCCCGGCCCGGGTTGCCGCCTGGCCCGCCCGCCCCGCCTGGCCCGCCGGCCCCGCCGTCCCGCGCGGGTCAGGTCGGCCACCGGCCGTCGCGCATCAGCTCGCGGCCGGCCACGGCCGTTCCTCCTCGGCCCGGCCGCCGCGGCGACCGCCCGCCGCGGCGACCGTCCCCGCGAGTGCTCAGCCGGCCGCGCGCTCGACCAGGTCGGCGATGCGCTCCTCGACCTCCGCCGTGATCTCGGCCAGCGCGAAGTAGGCCGGCCACATCGGGCCCTCGTCCAGCTGCGCCTGGTCGCTGAAACCGAGCATGGCGTAGCGGGACTTGAACTTCTCGGCACTCTGGAAGAAGCAGACGACCTTGCCGTCCCGGGCGTAGGCGGGCATCCCGTACCAGAGCTTGGGCGCCAGCTGCGGGGCGGTGGCGGTGACGACGGCGTGCACCCGCTCGGCCATCGCCCGGTCGCCGTCTCCCATCTCGGCGATCTTCGCGAGCACGTCCCGCTCCGCCTCGGCCGCCTTCTCCGCCTTGGACCCCTTGCGCGCGGCCTTCTTCAGCTCCTGCGCGTGGTCCTTCATCGCCGTCCGCTCCTCGGCGGAGAACCCGGCGTGCTTGTCGTTCTCGGTACTGGTCATCGTCCGTCCACCCCTGGTGTCGCGTCGTCATGAGTCCCGATCGGCCTGCCGTTTCGCCTTCCTGCGCGGCCGGCCCGGTCGGCGTGGTCACACTCTCCCCCATCCGCCCCATGGAGCGCATCCGTGCTCACCACGGATCCGCACCACGGACACCGCCCCGAACACCGATCGGAGGCCGAGCGGACACCGCCCCGAACACCGGGCGGGCATCCGGACCCACGGACGCGCCCCGGGGGCCCGGCCCGGCCGAGGCCGGTCAATCGGGAGGGCCGCGATGACACGTTGGAGTTGGAATCATCCGGATAATCCTCGTTCCGCGCCGGGCAGCGACGATCATCGGGACCCGTGCCTACTTTGTGCCGACCGGCGGTCGACGTGCCCGAGCACGTGATCACGCTGCAGGAGACCCTCGACCTCGCCCGCTCCGTCCATGCCGACCACCCCCAACTGCCCCTCGCGCTCCGCCTGATTCAGAACACCGGCGTCCGCAAGCGCCATCTCGTCCAACCGATCGACGAGACGCTGCGACACGGCGGGTTCGAGGCCCGCAACCGGCGGTACGAGGCGGAGGCGAAGGCGCGGGTGCCCTCGGTGGTCCACCGGGCCCTGGCCCACGCCGGGCTGACGGCCCGTGACATCGACCTGATCGTCTACGTGTCGTGCACCGGCTTCATGATGCCGTCGCTGACCGCCTGGATGATCAACAGCATGGGGTTCCGCTCCGACACCCGCCAGCTGCCGATCGCCCAACTCGGCTGCGCCGCCGGGGGTGCGGCGATCAACCGGGCGCACGACTTCTGCACCGCCTACCCCGAGGCCAACGCGCTGATCGTCGCCTGCGAGTTCTGCTCGCTCTGCTACCAGCCGACCGATCTGTCCGTGGGCACCCTGCTGTCCAACGGACTGTTCGGCGACGCGGTGGCGGCGGCGGTGGTCCGAGGCCAGGGCGGCACCGGCATCCGGCTGGAGCGCAACGGCTCGCACCTGGTGCCCGACACCGAGGACTGGATCGCCTACAGCGTCCGCTCCACCGGCTTCCACTTCCTGCTGGACCGGCGCGTCCCGGGCACCATGGAGCCGCTCGCGCCGGTGCTGACCGAGCTGGCGGGCCGACACGGCTGGGACGCCTCGGGGCTGGACTTCTACATCGTCCACGCCGGAGGCCCGCGCATCCTGGACGACCTCTCCCGCTACCTCGGCGTCCCGCCGGAGGCCTTCCGCTTCAGCCGGGCCACCCTCACCGAGTACGGGAACATCGCCAGCGCCGTCGTGCTGGACGCGCTCGGCCGACTGTTCGACGAGGGCGGGGCCCCGGAACGCGCCAAGGGCCTGATCGCCGGCTTCGGGCCCGGCATCACCGCCGAGATCGCCCTCGGCCGGTGGACCACCCAGCTCGTCCGCGACCGGCCGGTGGCCGCCGCCGCGCTCGACCTCGCGCGCTGAGCCGCCGGCGATGTTCCACCGGCGCCAGGGGCGCTTCCCGGAGCTGCTCGCGGCGGCGGGAGTGCGCCCGGAGGAGGTCGACGCGGTGCTGAACACCCACCTGCACGCCGACTACGTGGGGTGGAACACCACCGAGCGGGACGGGAGTTGGGTGCCGACCTTCCCGAACGCGGTGTACTACCTGCCGGCCGCGGACCGGGCGTTCTTCGACCCGGCCGCCGGGCGCGGGGCCCGCGACGGCGGCGCGCTGGACCCGGCGCACCGGGCCGAGTGGGACCTCGTGTTCGAGGACAGCGTCGCCCCGGTGCTGGTGGCCGGGCAGGCGAAGGAGTGGTCGGGCTCGCTGCGCATCGACGCGGCCCTGGTGCTGGAGGAGGCGCCGGGGCACACCCCGGGCTCGTCCGTCCTGCGGGTCGACTCCGCCGGTGAACGGGCCGTGTTCGTCGGGGACCTGCTGCACTCCCCGGTCCAGCTGGCGCACCCCTCGTGCAGCAGCTGCTTCTGCCTGGACCCGGTGCGGGCGGCGGCCAGCCGCCTGCGGGTCCTGGAACGGGCCGCGGACGAGCGGGAGTTGGTGATTCCGGCGCACTTCGCGGGGGCGGGTGCGGCGCGGATCAGGCGCGCGGGCGCGGGGTTCGCGCCCGACTGGGCGCGCTGACCGACGCCGCTTCCGCGGGCCCGGCGGCCCGCGCCGGCGGCAGGCCGGGGCGGGCCGTTCGGTCTCGCCCAGCCGGCCGGCTGGGGCCGGGCGGGCCGGGTCGGGGCGGCTCAGCTGAGGGTGGCCCAACCCTGGCTGTTGGCGGTGCCGGCCTGGTTGACGGTCACGGCCGACCCGGCGCTGACGGCAGCGCTGTCCAGGACGTACCCGGTGGCCGGGTTGGTGATCGTGTAGGTGCCGCTGCCGTTCTGGGCCACCCGCCACTTCTGGTGCGCGTCGGCGGAGTCGAAGGCCTTCAGCGTCACCTGGGTCCCGGCGGTGGTGGGCGCGGTGAGGGTGAGCGGGGTCGGGCAGCTGTCGTAGATCCTGACCGTGCCGTCCGCGTTGGTGTCGAACTTCCACCGCTGCGAGGCGCGGGTGGAGTCGTAGGCGTTCAGGTCGGCGACCACGTTGGTGGTGGCGGCGCACTGCCCGGCGTGCTCCAGCGCCAGCCCGCCGCCGTCGGTCAGGGCGTGGTACTGGTTGTCGGCCACGATCGTGGGCCCGTAGTCGATGGTGTGCGCCGCCAGGGAGGTCAGCGCGCTGCCGGTCGTGGTGAGCGGCGGGATCGCCGCGGGCCGGCCGGTCTTGAAGTAGTCCGCGAAGGTGGACTGGGTGTGCGCGGTCATCACCGCGAGGGTGGCGTTCCACCCCCCGTCGACGTGGTTCCACAGGTCGAGCAGCGCGCCGTCCACGTTGCCCTGGACCTGGTCGCCGGTGTTCCAGCCGGTGGTGTACGTGAAGGGGTAGCTGCTGCCGTCCGACCAGACGTAGCGGTAGTCGCCGAGGAGGTAGGCGGCGGTGGAGTCGGCGAAGCCCTCGGTCCAGGCGCAGGTGCCGGAGCTGACCTGGTCGATGTAGTGCGGGCTGCAGTTGGTGACGGCCGGGAACGTGTCGTTGTAGAGGCGGTGCATGAGGAAGTGGCCGGACTCGTGGAGGACGGTGTGCTCGGAGTCCGGGTCGGCGGCGGTGAGGTGGACGGTGTTGGCCAGGTCGTAGTACGGGCCGTCCGTGGAGCCGCTGGTCCAGCGGATGTTCAGCTCGGTGCAGGCGTTGTCCGCCTCGTGGCTGGACCAGCAGGTGCTGCTGGGGTTGTTGCGGTGCGACCACAGGAGGTAGACGGTGTCGAAGGCGTGCCAGGCCCGCGCGGAGTCGGCGAGCGGCTTGAGGACGCCGACCGACGCGCCGGTGGAGACGTTGGACAGGGCGGGGGAGTCCAGCGTGTAGGGGGTTCCGGTGGTGTCGCCGACCTTCCAGAGCTTGCCGCTCTCGGTGCGGAAGCGCACCCGGATGCTGCTCATGGAGGTGGTGGAGACGGGGGTGTAGCAGAGGTTGAACGCCCCGTCGGCGGTGCCGGTGTACTGGTAGTCGGCGGTGAGTTGGTGCGGGGCGTCGGTGGACTTCTCGTTGCCCCACAGCGCGACGTCGGCGTTGCGGACCGGTTTGGTCCTGGTGGGCTTCGCGGTGCCGTCCTCGGCCGACTGGTAGTCGTACTGGAGGTTGCCGCTCAGGCAGATGGGGGTGGCCGCGGCGGCGGGGGAGGCCGTCAGCGGGACGGCGGCGGTGGCGGCGAGGAGGGCGGTGCCCAGGGCGGCGAAGCCGCGCGGCAGGCGCAGTCCGATGGTCAAGGACGGGTTCCTCTCGGGGGAGCGGGCGCACGGTGGTGCCCGAGGCGGTGTCCTGATCGGTCGGGGGCACGGGACCGTTCGTCGACGACCCGGCCCGGAGCCAGGATCGGGGCCCGGGCCTGCCGCGGTAAGGGCGCTCGGAAGCGCGAACGCGGGACGGTAGTCCGGCGGGGGCAGTTCGGTTGCGAAGCCGCCGCCGCACGCCGCACCCTCGCACGCCGCCCCCGTCCACGAGCCCTTCGCCGGATTTTGCTCGCCCGCGCAATTTCTTGCTCAGGCGAGCAAAGTGCTCTACAGTCTTGCTCAGGCAAGCAAGAATCAGCTTGGGCGGGCAAGGAGGGTTGGGATGGGGCGGACGTTCACCGAGTCGGGGCGCCGGGCGCAGATCGTGCAGGCCGCCATCGAGGTGGTCGCCGAGGTGGGCTACGCGAAGACCTCGTTCAGCCGGATCGCGAAGCAGGCGGGGCTGAGCAGCACCGGGATGATCTCGTACCACTTCGCCGGCAAGGACGACCTGATGCACGAGGTCGTCGCCGAGGTGACCAGGGTGACCGGGGGGTTCATGATGCCGAGGATCGCCGCGGCCGAGGGCGCGAGCGCCCGGCTGCGGGCGTTCATTGAGTCCAACGTCGAACTGCTCGCGGTCTGGCCCGGGCACCTGAAGGCGCTGATCGAGGTGCTGCCGAACCTCGGCGGGGACGATCCGGCCACGGTGGGCTACCAGGCCTCCATGCGGCAGGTGATGGAGGGCCAGGAGCAGGCGGTCCGCGCGGCCCAGGAGGCGGGTGAGTTCCGGGAGTTCGACCCGCGGCTGATGCTCGTGGCGATGCGCGGGGCGATCGACGCCGTGGTGATGCGCTGGGTCGGGGATCCGACCTTCGACGTCATCGAGGCCGGCCGGGAGCTGGCGGACATCTTCGAACGGGCCACCCGCGCCGACCCGTAGCGGAGCGGCGGGACGGGCAGGGCCGGCAAGGGCGGCAGGGTCGCGCACAGGACAGGGGAGAGGGCAGTCATGGGACGGGCGAGTGTGATGGGGGAGACCGTGGACGAGCAGGCCGTGGGCCGGCAGGCCGAAGACGCGAAGGCCGGGCAGGAGGGTCGCCGGGAGGGCACCGCGCCCTCCGAGGCGCAGAAGGCGCGTGCCGCCAAGCGGGCGCTGGCCACGTCGCTGGTGTTCGAACTGGCGCTGCCGCTCGGCGGTTTCTACGCGCTGCAGGGCGCGGGCCTCAGCCAGTGGGCGGCGCTGCTGGTCAGCAGCCTGCTGCTGGTGCCGTGGCTGGTGCTGGGGATGGTGCGCAGCCGCCGGGTCGAGGTGCTGCCGGCGTTCACCCTGCTGATGGTCGCCGTCGGCGCGCTGATGTCGATGGTCAGCGGCAGCCCCCGGGTGCTGCTGGTGCGCGACAGCTGGGTGTTCGGCGCGCTCGGGCTCTGGGTGCTGGGCACGCTGGCGACGCGGCGTCCGTTCATGCTGACCGCGGCGCGTTCGCTCGTCGCCGCCAAGATCGGCGAGGCGGGGGCCGAGGAGTGGGTGGCGCGCTTCGACCACGACGCGGTCTTCCGCCGCCACCTGCGCCTGCTGACCGCCGTGTGGGGCCTCGGGTTCGCCGCGGACGCCGGGATCCGGGTGACGCTGGCCTGCACCCTGCCGGTGGACCTGGTGCCGCTGGTGAACACGCTGCAGTGGCTGGCGGTGCTGGGCGGGCTGTTCGGCTTCCACTTCTGGTACGTCAACCGCCACGGCCTGAAGGTCTGACACCGGGTCACCTGGTCACCGGGCCGCCACGGGGGAGGCCGGGGAAGCCGGGGCCCGGAGAGAAGCGGGGGGACACGGGGGAAGCGGGGGAGCCGGGGGAGCGGGGGGGGGGGGGGGGGGGGGGGGGGGGGGGGGAGGAAGAGGGGGGGGGGGGGGGGGGGGGGGGGGGGGGGGGGGGGGGGGGGGGGGGGAGGGGGTGTCGTTGACCCGCGCCGTGCCTGTCGCCCGCGTCACGGACGCGCGGCGCGTCCGTGACGCGGACTGCGCGCACCGCCGCTCGGTCAGCCGTTGCTCCAGGACGCGCCCGAGCCCGTGAACGAACCCGAGACACCGTTGTCGTCGGCCAGGATCCAGAAACCGGCGTGGGTGATCCCGTCGGGGGAGACCGAGGACTCGACGGCCGCGACGCCGGCGCCGCTCTGGTTGGCCATGAACCCGCCCTTGCCGAAGTCCGCGCTCAGGCCCTCCTGGGCCGAGGCCAGGCCGGCGCAGCCGATCACGAGCGGGGCGGTCAGGGCACCGACGGCAAGAACACGCTGGAAAGCACGCATGGGAAATCTCCTCCACGGAGTTCAGGGATTGAAAGGGACGGCGCCGAGCGGCCCGCCGCGACTTCAGACAGCCATGCGCCGCGACCCCCCGCAAGTGCTGCCGCCGCCCGAGCGGACCTCACGGCTCGTCAAAAACTCCGAGCTGACCTGCGGAAACGCGGACCGGACGGCGATCGCCCGGGATCAGTCGGGCGGAGCAGGCACCCTGGGCCTTCCGCGTACCGCGCGCGGACCGCCCGCACCAGCCGCCGCCCGCCCCCGCGGGAGCCCCTGCGGGCGCCGGCCCCCGGCGGAAGGGGCGGCGCGGACCCCGGCCCCGACCTGCTGGGATACCCCGGTGACCGACCCGGCCGAGACCCCCGCCCGCCCCTGCCTGCTCTGCGAACCGCCGCCCGCGCGACCTTGCGCGCCCGCCACTGGCGCGAGCGGCACCGGGCCGTCGAGATGGCGCACGTCCGCGCGTACGTCTGACGGCGACCCGACGTGTCCGGCGCGCCGACGGTGGTCCCGTGGGCGCGGACTGGCGTGACGGTTCGCCCTGGGTGCCGCCGTCGCCGCGGCCGCCGCGTCGGCTCCGGCCCCGGGCGCTACTCCACGACCCGGACCTTGTCCGCCTGCATCCCCTTCTGCCCCTGGACGGCCTCGAAGGTGACCTTCTGCCCTTCCACCAGGGACTTGAAGCCGCTTCCCTCGATCGCACGGAAGTGAACGAACAGGTCGGGCCCGGACTCCGGGGTGATGAAGCCGTACCCCTTCTCGTCGTTGAACCACTTCACCGTGCCGTTCTGACGCTCCGCCATGTGCCTGTCCCTGGGTCGATACGAATGCTCGGCACGGATGTCGAGACGAACCGTTGCCGACGGAGATCCTTTCACGAGGAGTGAGGAATCGGGTGCCAAGCGTGACGCGCGTCCGCGCCGGAACGGACGCTTGCCCCGGGCGGACCGGGCGGTTGCCCGGGGCGGTCAGGAGCGGTTGCCCCCGGCGGCAGGACCGGGGCCGGCGAGGGGCGGATCCCCTCAACCTGCCGGAACGGGGCGTGTGTTGTCCGTCCGGTGGCCGCATACTGATCGGTACTTCGGTACTGGCACCGCGGGCCGCGGGCCGCTCGACGAGGGAGTGAGCACGCGTGCGTGAGGAGAAGAAGGCCGGTCGCGGCGGTGCCGTCGCCGAGCGGCAGCAGGCCCGCAGGCCGTCCCCGGCCCCGTCGGCGGGCTCGGTCGGACTGCTCGGCCTCCAGGCCTCGGCGGGCAACGCGGCGGTCGTCCAGATGCTCCGCCGGCAGGGTGCGCAGCGCCGGCCCGCACCCCGCCCGCACGCCGGAGCCCACCCGCACGCCGGGCCGCACACGCACCGGGACGAGGCGCCCGCCGTCCAGCGCTCCGCCATCCACGAGGTGCTGCGCGGCAGCGGCCGGCCGCTGGACCAGGCGTCCCGCGCGGACATGGAGGCCCGCCTGGGCGCCGACTTCAGCGACGTCCGGGTGCACACCGGCCCCGCCGCCCGGGCCTCCGCCGCCGAGATCGGCGCCCGCGCCTACACCAGCGGCAACCACGTGGTGCTCGGCGAGGGCGGCCTCGACCGGCACACCCTCGCCCATGAGCTCACCCACGTCATCCAGCAGCGCCGGGGCCCCGTCGCGGGCACCGACAACGGCGGCGGCCTGCGGGTCTCCGACCCCTCGGACCGCTTCGAGCGCGAGGCGGAGGCCACCGCCGCCCGGGTGCTGCGCGGCCCGGCCCCCGCCCCGACGCACGAGCCCGAGACCGCCGGGGCCGCGCCCGGGCCGGCCGCGGTGCAGCGCGTCACCATCGGGGAGGCGATGCCGGGCCGCGTCGTCCCGGCCGAGCGGATGCAGGCCTTCCAGGACCTGGCCCGGCAGGTCTGGGCGGGCGCGGACCGCAACCTGGTCCGGGAGACCTGGCAGGGCTTCTTCCAGAGCCTCGGCTCGGAGCAGGCCGTACGGGACTTCTGCGAGCAGAACCGCGCCGCCTTCCAGCCCCCGCTGCCCGCCGCGCTGCCGGCGGACGTGGGGCAGCTGATCGACCTCGCCCTCAACTCCCTGCCGGCCGACGCGCCGTTCCCGCACCGGGACGGGGCGGACGCCCTCTACTGGTACCTGCTGGACGTGGTCCTCGACCCGGCGTACGGCTTCGAGGACACCATGGACCTCGCCGCCGAGATCGGCCCGGACCTGCTGCGCCGGGACATCCTCAACCCGGTCAACTTCGCCTCCTGCTACCCGACGGCCCAGCACCTGTTCCCGGTCCTGTCCGGCGTCACGGCCCAGCAGGGCGAGAGCCGCGAGGCGCTCTCGCACCGCGCGGCGAACGAGGCCATGGCCCAGGGCCCGGGCAACGACCGGGACGTCACCGAGGACGCCGGCGCCTTCCGCACCGCCGTCGCCGGGCTCACCAACGCGATCCGCTCGGCCGCGGGCCACGGCGCCGAAGCCGTCTTCCGGATCGAGTTCGCCGGGCACGGCTTCACCCTGGTGCTGCGCCGCCCGGACCCGGCCCAGCCGGCCTTGCACATCGAACTGATCGAGAGCCTCGCGCACGCCGCCTCCCTGGACTCCTCCCTCAAGCGCCCGGGCATGCCGGTGGAGGCCGTGTGCCAGGCCCTGACCCAGATGGCCGACGACGACTGGCAGGTCCGCCAGCAGGGCGCGGGCACGCTCGGCTGGAACTCCCACGCGCTGTTCCTGCACGACGCGGGCCAGCCCGGCACCCCCGGCTACCCGCGCTCCTCCTACCCCGGGCAGGCCAACGCGGCCGAGGGCGAGTACTTCCCGCGGACGAAGATGAAGTGGTGGGCGAACCCCCTGCACCCGGACGGGGTGGAGAACTGGGCGCAGCAGGGCCGCGACCGCCTCGGCCGGCTGGAGAACGCCGGCCTGTGACGCGCGCCAGGGCCCGCTCCGGCCGGGGCCCTGCGCCGTCGGCCGCTCCGGCCGGCCGGGCCCCTGCGCCGTTGACACCGGGGCGCGGCGGGGACCAGGGTGAGGGGCATGATCGACTTCCGTCCCGCCCCGCCCGCCGACGACCCGGCCCCCGCCAGGGGCGTCCTGGTCACCGGGGCCGCGAAGGGCATCGGCCGGGCCGTCGCGCAGGCCTTCGCCGCGCGGGGCGACCGCGTCGCCGTGCACTACGCGTCGAGCCGGGCCCGGGCCGAGGAGACCCTGGCCGGGCTGCCCGGCCAGGGGCACGTCCTGGTCGAGGGCGACCTGGGCGACCCGGCCGCCGCCGAGCGCATCGCCCACGCCGCGGACGAGCGGCTCGGCGGGGTGGACGTCCTGGTCAACAACGCCGCCGTGGCCACCTCCGCGGACAACGCCCACCCGGTGGCCGAGGTGCCGTACGAGGACTGGCAGCGCGTCTGGCGGCAGATGGTCGACGTCAACCTGCTCGGCGCGGCGAACCTCAGCTACTGCGTCGCGCGCCGCCTCATCGCCCGCGGCGCGCCGGGCCGGATCGTGCACATCGGCTCGCGCGGCGCCTTCCGCGGCGAGCCCGACCACCCCGCGTACGGGGCGAGCAAGGCCGCGCTGCACGCCCTCGGCCAGTCCCTGGCCGTCGCCCTGGCCCCGCACGGCATCGCGGTGACCTCGGTCGCCCCCGGCTTCACCGCCACCGACCGGGTCGCCGACCGCCTGAGCGGCGCCTCCGGGCAGGCCCTGCGCGGGCAGAGCCCGTTCGGCCGGGTCGGCACCCCGGAGGAGGTCGCCGCGGCCGTGCTCTACCTGGCCTCCCCGGAGGCCACCTGGGCCTCCGGCACCGTGCTGGACCTCAACGGGGCCTCGCACCTGCGCCTTTGACCGGGGACAGGGGCTGCCGGGCGGTGCGGGCGGTCACCCCAGCAGCCGCAGCCGGGTCGCGGCGACGCCCACGCGCACGCTCTGTCCCCAGGCCAGTTCCAGGGCGTCCGCCTCGATCCCGTCACCGAAGGCGACCAGGTGCTCGGACTCCACGGTGAGCACCAGCTGCCGCCCGGCCTCCAGCAGACCGTGCACCCGGCTGGTGCCGGTGGTGGGGGAGGGCCACGCCTCCCGGACGAACCAGGCCAGCGCCGGTGCGTCCGGGGCGGGCAGCGCGGGCAGACCGGACGGGCCGCCGGGGCCGCCGCGCTCCAGCCACGCCGAACGGCACCAGCCGGTGGCGCCCGTGCCGGTGCCGACCAGCACCCCCGAGGAGGCCTGCGCCTCCGCCGCCTCGGGCGCCTCCGCGGCCTTCGCGGCCTGCGCCGACTCGGCGGCCCGGCCCGCCTCGGGCGCGCCGCCCGCCGCACCGCCCGGCGCCCGCGCCGTCCCCAGGCGGTAGCGGGCCGTCTGGTGGCCCGGCTGCCCGACGTACACCTCGTTCAGCGCGAGCAGCCGCTGGCCGTCGTCCGCGACCGCCTCGACCATCGTCCGCTCCTCCACCGCCCCCTCGCCGTGCGCCGCCGCCCGCAGCAGCCCGGGCAGCGCGGCCACCCGGTGACGCACCAGCACACCCGGGTTGCGCCCCGGGTCGGCGTCCACCCCGACCACCGGCTGACCGTCCAGGTACTTCGCCACGTTGGCCACCAGGCCGTCCTGGCCGACCACCGCGACCACGTCCCCGGGCTCGAACAGGAAGCGCGGCAGGTCCGCCCGCTCCACCCGGCTGCGCCGCCAGTCCAGCGGCACGGCCGCCGCCGCCTCGGCCAGCGCCGTGGCCTGCCGGTGGTGGCGCTGCTCGACCTCCTCGGCCGAACGGCCCCGGGAGGCCAGGAAGAACGCCGCCTGCCCCGGCGTGCCGTGACGCGCCACCAGCTCCTCGTACTCGGTGCGCCGGTGCACCAGCACCACCCGCGGGGCGAGGGTCACCGCCGCTCCCCGGGGGCACCGAGGCGGGCCAGCAGACCGGTGAGCACGTCCGGGGTGAGCGTCACGCTGTCGATCCGCGGCAGGTGCTCCGCCAGCCGCATCAGCGCCAGCGCCCGCAGCACCGCCGGATCGGCCTGCTGGTGGGCCGCCAGCCAGGCCGCCTCCGCCGCCGCCCGGGCCTCGCCGAGCTCGCGCGCGGCCTGCGCCTCGGCGGCGGCCAGCCGGGTGCGGCGCTGCGCCTCGGCGTCGGTGCGCACCCGGTCGGCGACGGCCTCCTCCTCGGCCTGCAGCCGGACGTTGGCGCCCTGCTGGGCGAGCAACTGCTCCTCGCGGCGGGCGAGTTCGATGCGGTTGGCGAGCTCGTTCTCGGCGATGCCGCGCTCGTGCTCGACCGCCACCGCCCGGCGCTCGAAGGTCGCCCGGTCGGCCTCCTGCTGGACCAGCTCGCGGGCGGGGGTGCGCAGCGCCCGCTCGACCTCCGGCTCGGGCCGCAGCGCGACCACCCGGACGGCGATCACGGCGAGTCCGGTCTCGGTGATCCGGGGCTCGGCGGCGAGGCCCGCGGACATCCGTTCGCGCACCGCGTCCACGCCGTCCACGAGGGCGCCGGCGAGCGGGGTGCGGGCGAGCAGTCCGAGCGCGTGCTGCTGGGCGGTCTCGGTGAGCAGGGTGGCGAGCTGGTCGAGCGGGGCGGCGCGCCAGGCGCCGGTGTCGGGGTCGATCCCGAAGTCGACGCGGGTGGCGGCGGTGGCCGGGTCGGTGATCCGGTAGGTGAGCGTGGCCTGGACGGTGACGTCCTGGAAGTCCGAGGTGCGGGCGTGGAAGAGCATGGCGAGTTCCCGGTCGTCCACGGGTACCTCGGAGATCGCCGCGGTCAGCGGCCGGAACCAGAAGGCCAGTCCGGCCCCGTCGTGGGCGACCCGCCCGCGCCGCAGGTGGCGCACGTGGGCGGTGGGGACGGCGCGCAGGTGGCGCAGCCCGAATCGTCTGGTGATGTCGGCCATCGGAGACCCCCTTTTCGTCACCTCGACGCTATTGGCTCCGACCAGTTCTCGTCAAGGTGACCAAAAGAGGTGCTGTCGACCGGTTCCCGGGGCTGCTGCCGGCCGCCCGCCGGCGGTGCGCCCGCCCCCGGGGCCGTCGAGGCGGAGGTGGTCGCCGCCTCCGGCGGGGCGCGCGCGTCCGGGCCGGTCGACGGGCCCCGGTGCCGCCCCGCCTCGGCGAGGTCGGGCCGCCGCGCGCCCTCGGCCGCCCCGCCCTGCGGCCCCCGCGGCCCCGGCCCTGGGCTCGGCCCCGCCTCGGGCCCGGTCGCCGGTCAGGCGTCCAGGACCAGCTGCAGCAGCTCGCGCAGGCTCTCGCGCTGCCCGGTGGTGAGCCGGGCCAGCGGATCGGCGGCGAAGGGCATCCGGGCGCGCAGGTCGGCGACGACGGCGCGCCCGGCCTCGGTGGCGGCGACGCGCTTGATCCGGCGGTCGTTCTCGTCGGCGCCGCGCTCGACCAGCCCGCGGGACTCCAGTCGGTCGATGATCACGGTCACGTTGGACGGCTCCGCGTGCAGCCGCTCGGCGATCCGGCGGGTGGGGACCGGGTGCTCGGCGGCCAGCAGGGCCTTGGCCTGCAGCGGGGTCAGGTCGTGGACCGCGGCGGCGGCCTCGGCCTCCCGGCCGTAGCGGCGGGTGATCGCGGCGAAGAGGCCGAGGACCTCGCCGGTGAGCTCATCCGAGGGGTTGGACATGGCCCCAGCCTAGCCAGGTGCTTGACAAGCTTGAATATCGGCTCACATAGTTATGGTTCATATTGGTTATGAACCATAAGCATGTGAGGGGCCACCGCCATGAGCAGCACCAAGACCGTCCTGATCACCGGCACGTCCTCCGGCATCGGCCTGGCCGCCGCCGTCGCCGCCGCCCGCGCCGGCCGGCACGTGATCGCCACCATGCGCGACACCGCCAAGGCCGACGCCCTCCTCGCGGCGGCGAAGGACGCCGGCACCACCGTCGAGGTCCGCGCCCTGGACGTGACCGACCCCGCCTCGGTCGAGGCCTGCCTGGCCGGCCTCGACCGGCTGGACGCGCTGGTCAACAACGCCGGCGCCGGCCACGTCGGCACCCTGGAGCAGGAGAGCGTCGACGACGTCCGCGCCGTCATGGAGGTCAACTTCTTCGGCGTCCTGAACGTCACCAAGGCCGCCCTGCCCCTGCTGCGCGCGAGCAAGGGCCGCGTGCTGACCGTGACCAGCGTCGGCGGCGTGATCGGCCAGCCCTTCAACGAGGCCTACTGCGCCGCCAAGTTCGCCGTCGAGGGCTTCATGGAGTCCCTCGCCCCGGTCGCCGCCACCACCGGCGTGACCGTCGGCGTGATCGAACCCGGCGCGGTGGCCAGCGAGTTCGTCGCCAACGTGGGCCTGCCCGCCGACGCCCTGGAGCAGGCCGGACCGTACGCCCCCGCCCTGTCCGCCTACCTCGCCCGCACCCGCGACGCCTTCGCCGCCGCCCAGACCCCGCAGGCCGTCGGGGAGCTGATCGCCGACTGGCTCACCGCCGAGCGGCCCGCCTTCCGGCTGCTCACCTCCGACGCCGCCCGCGCCTTCGTCGGCGCCAAGCTCCAGGACCTCGACGGCTCGGCCGTCCAGGCGCTGACCGGCGCCTGGGTCGCCGCGTAGCCAGGAGCCGGGCGCCCGGAGTCCGGAGCCCGCTTCGGGAGCCCAGCGTCCGGCTTCAGGAGCCCGGCGTCCGGCTTCAGGAGCCCGCTTCGGGAGCCCGGCGTCCGGCTTCAGGAGCCCGGCGTCCGGCGTCCGGAGTCCGGAGGCCGACGCGCTGGGCGAGGTGCCCGGCCGGCGGGGGCCGGTCCACTAGGCTCACCGCCAGCCGCCCGACCGGCGGAAACGGCGGGCCGTCGCCGCCGGTCCCAGGAAACCGCGTCGAGAGGCAGTGCGTTGAAGGTGACCGAGATCGTCCCTGGTTCCCCGTGCTGGGCGCAGCTGAGCGCCCGCGACCTTCCCGCGGCCCAGCGGTTCTACGGGGAACTGTTCGGCTGGAGCGCCGAGACCGACCCGGACCCGCAGTACGGCGGCTACACCACCTTCTTCCACGACGGCGCGCCCGCCGCGGCCGTGGCCCCGCTGATGAACCCCCAGCAGCCGGTGATGTGGCTGCTCTCCTTCGCCGCCGAGGACGTCGACCGCACCTGCGAGAGCGCCAAGGAGGCGGGCGCCCAGGTGTGGATGGGGCCGATGGAGGTCGGCGACCTCGGCCGCTGGGCCCTGCTCAGCGACCCGACCGGCGCGCCGTTCGCCGTCTGGCAGGGCCGCCGCTTCGGCGGCTTCGGCGTGGTGAACGAGCCGAACGCCTTCGGCTGGGCCGACCTGACGAGCCGCGACAAGGACGCCGCCCTCGCCTTCTACAAGAAGGTCTTCGACTGGCAGGTCTGGCCCGACGACACCTACCCGATGGTCGGCCTGGCCGACCGGATGTTCGGCGGCGTGATGGCCATGGACGACTCCTTCCCGCCCGAGGTCCCCTCGCACTGGAGCCCGTACGTCCAGGTCGCCGACGTGGACGCCACCGCGGCGAGCGCGACCCGCCTGGGCGCCGAGGTCCTGTACGGACCCGCCGACACGCAGATGGACAACGGCCCGCGGATCGCCCTGATCCGCGACCCCGAGGGCGCCACCTTCGGCGTCTTCACCCCCCGCGCCGAGGGCTGACCGGCCCCGGACACGAACGCGCCCCGAGCCGCCGGCCCGGGGCGCGTTCGTGCTGCCGTCCGGCAGGGCGGGGGCCGCCGGTGGCGGAGCGCCGCACCGCGACGGAGCTCGTACGAACCCTCGACGCAACGGCGCGTTCCGCGTCACCGGATCGCAACGCCCCGATGCCCGGACGGAATGTCAGTGCCCCCTCGTAGGGTGGAAAGCACGTCGGAGGGAGCGCCGCGAAAAGGCGCCGAAAACACCAATTCCTTGAAACGGGGTAGACCCATGTCTGCGAACAGGATCAAGCACAAGGTCAACCACGTCTCCCTGGTGGTCGACAAGTCCGGCTCGATGCGCCAGCACGCGGACCAACTCGTGCGCGTCGTCGACGAGTTCGTGAAGGGCCTGCAGGAGGAATCGGACCGCCTCGGCCACGAGACCCGGATCAGCCTCTACGCGTTCGACCACGAAGTGCAGAACCTGGTCTGGGACATGGACGTCAAGCACCTGCCGTCCCTGCGCGGCCTCTACAAGGTCGACAACGGCGCCACCGCGCTGATCGAGTCCGCCGTGAAGTCCATCGACGACCTGAAGAACATCTGGGAGGGGTACGGCGAGCACTCCTTCCTCCAAGTCGTCGTCACCGACGGCGAGGAGAACGCCTCCGGCTTCTCCCAGTGCGGCCAGATGCACACCCGGATGGGCGCCGGAAAGGGCGCCGGCGTCCTGCGCTCCTGGATCGAGCGCATCCACACCGCCATGGGCGAGCTCCCCGACCACTGGACCTCGGCGATCCTCGTCCCGAACTCCCTGGCCAAGCGCACCGCCCAGGAGTACGGCTTCCCCGCGGGCAACATCGCCATCTGGGACGCCGACTCCAGCCAGGGCGTCGAAGAGGCCATCGGCACCGTCAAGAGCGCCGCCACCAGCTTCCTGCGCGGCCGCGAACAGGGCGTGCGCGGCACCAAGAACCTCTTCGCCATGGGCCAGGACCTCAACACCGCCGACGTCAGCGCCAACCTCGACGCCCTGGACACCGGCAAGTACATCCTCGTCCCGGTCGACCAGCCGCTGCCGATCCGCGAGTTCGTCACCACCGCCGGCCACTCGTACACGACCGGCTGCGCCTTCTACGAGCTGTCCAAGCGCGAGAAGATCCAGGCCCGCAAGCAGCTCGCCGTGGCGGAGAAGGACCCGGCCACCGGCCGGATGACCGGCCGGGTCTTCTCCGGCCCGGCGGCCCGCCGGCTGCTCGGCCTGCCGACCGCGGAGGCCACGGTGAAGCCGGGCGACAACCCGTCGTACACCGTGTTCGTGCAGTCCACCTCCGTCAACCGGAAGCTGGTGCCGGGCACCAAGCTGCTCGTGATGCTGTAACCCGCCGGCTGACTTTCCCAGGCCCCCGCGCCGAGTCCGGACTCAGCGCGGGGGCCCGGCGGCGGTCGGGTCCGCGTGCCGGTACAGCGTCACCAGCAGGCCGTGCACCGGCGCGTCCGGGTCCTCCTCCACCTCGTCGACCAGTCGCTCCAGCGCCTCGGCCAGCCGGGCCGCCTTGGCCGGGCCGAGCCGCAGGTGGCGCAGGGACAGCAGGTGCTCGGCGGGGGAGCGGTCCAGCTCCTGCGCGACGGCGCCGAGCATCGCGGCGGTGCCCTCGGCCCGGGGCTCGGCGACGACCATGCGCTCGGCGCTGCGCCCGTAGTACTTCTCGGTGCCGCCGCGCACCTGCCGCGTCCCCGCCTCCCGGACCAGTCCGGCCTCGCACAGCACCCGCAGGTGGTGGGAGACGCTGCCCTTGTTCACGCCCAGCTGCGCGGCCAGCCGGCTGATCGTCGAAGGCTGCCCGCTCAGGGCGAACAGCAGGCGCTGGCGCAGGGGGTGGGCGAGCGCGGTGTGCTGCTGGGGGGTACTGATCTGCTGGACGTCCTCGTCCGGTCCTCGGTTCACGGCATCAAGTGTTAAACGCTCTTGACGCTTTCGCAAGCCGCTGGTCTACTTCCCTGCCGTGACCACCACCGCCACACCACCCGCCCTGGACACCGCCGCCGTCGTCGCGTCGATCGCCGACCTGGTCGCCGAGCACTACGTCTTCCCCGACGTCGCCCACCGATTGGCGGCCCTGCTGCGCGAGCGCCGCGCCGCGAACGCCTACCGGGCCCAAACCGCCGAGGAGTTGGCCGAGGAGGTCACCGCCGACCTGCGCTCCGTCAACGGCGACCTGCACCTGGGCCTCAAGCACCACGCCGAGCCCGTACCGCAGGGCCTCGGCGAGGCCGCGCTCACCGCGATGCGGCGGCAGTTCGACGAGACCCTCGGCGGAGTCCCGCGCGTGGAACTGCTCGACGGCGGCGTCGCCGTCGTGGAGTTCGCGCCCTACCTGTTCCCGCTGGACTGGGCCGCCCAGCCGCTGGCCGCCGCGCTCAACCTGGTGGCCCCCGCCCGCGCCCTCGTCCTGGACCTGCGCGGCAACCGCGGCGGCGACCCGGACACCGTCGCCTTCGTCTGCGGCTACCTGCTCGACGGCCGCACCCACCTCAACACCCTCGTCTCCCGGCAGGGCGAGAAGGCCGAGCAGTCCTGGACGCCCCCGTTCGTCCCCGGCCCCCGCTTCGGCGCCGACAAGCCGCTCTACGTGCTCACCGGCGCCGAGACCTTCTCCGCGGCCGAGGAACTCGCCTACGACCTGCAGCAACTCGGCCGCGCCCGCACCGTCGGCGAGACCACCCGCGGCGGCGCCCACCCCCGCGAGGGCTGGACCGTCCACCCCCACCTCGAACTCACCGTCCCCGTCGCCCGCGCCCTCAACCCCGTCTCCGGCACCAACTGGGAAGGCACCGGCGTCCACCCCGACGTCCCCTGCCCGGCCGGCGACGCCCTCGACCACGCCCTGGCCCTCGCCACCGCCGACCTGGCGCAGACCGGTTCCTGACGCGGGCCCGCTCCCGACCGGACCCGCGAGGAGCGGCTCGCCCGGTTCGACCTCCCGAGGGCGGGTCCGCGGCCGACGCCGCGCGGCTCCGCGACCCCGACGGCGTCGGCGGGCGGTAGCGTCCTGGCGGAGTTCGAGGGCCATCACGTCGTGATGGCCGATCCGAACGCAGGCCACTCGATGCCTCGCCGCCCGTGAGTCCGGTCCGCGAATGCCGCTGCTGGTGCATGGACAGCGGGTCCTCGCGTAGCGACCCTCGACCGCCCGCTCTGCTCACGCGAGCACGCGCCGCCGACAACCCCCGGCGCGCGGTGTGCCGTGCCTCCCCCAGCCGTGACCGGAGCGAGCCCCAGGACTCCGATCCGGCCGCCCCCGGCCCTGGACAGGTCGAGCCGGCCGGGGTGGGATGACAACTCGGCTTTAAAGCTGAGCTGTTGAACCTCTCTGTACCGCGACGATCGGAGGAACAGCACTGATGGCAACCGCACCGTGGGGTACTACCCGCATGGGCCCGTACGCCGAGGCCGCCCCGGTCCCCGCCCTCACGCCCGTGATCGACCCCGAAACGCAGATCGCCGTGATCGTGGACGAACACGGCCGCACGGTCGAGCTGGGAGCACACGGGACCAGCACCAACACCAGCACGCCCACCCACACGGGCGGCGGCGACGGGCAGGGTGGCGGGCAGAACGCGCCCACCGACATGGACAGCATCCCGGCCAACGACCAGGACCAGGGCACGGGCTGACATGGCACCGGATCGACACCGGGCCGTCCTGGTCCTGACCAACACCTACGACGTGACAGCCGATGTGGTGCTGCGCATCCTGGCTGAGCGCCGAGTCCCGGTCGTCCGGGTGGACCCCGGTGCCGATCTGCCCGGAGACGCCTCGCTGACCGCCCACTACGCCACGGGTGAGCAGCGGGGCGTTCTCCGCACCCCGAGCCGGGTTCTCGACCTGGCCGACGTGAGATCGGTATGGGTCCGCAGGCCCTCGCCTTACGAAGCGCCGCCGGGCCTGGTCGAGCATGACGCCAAGTTCGCCGCCGCGCAGGCGTTCTGGGGTTTCGGCGGCATCCTCGCCTCCTTGCCCCATGCCCACTACGTGAATCATCCGTGGCGCATCCGCAGTGCCGAGCACAAACCGGCGCAGCTCGCTGCGGCAGCCGGGAGCGGGCTCCTGGTCCCGGCCACCGTCATCACGGCGGATCCGCGCGAAGCCCGGCGGTTCTGCGCGCACCAGCCCGGCGGGGCGGTCTACAAGCCGCTATGGGACAGCCGGTACCGCGATGCGGAGGGTACCGCCCAGCAGGTCTGGGTACGTGGCGTCGACCCGGCCGAGATCACCGATGCTGTGTCCGTGTGCCCGCACCTGTTCCAAGCGAAGGTGGCGAAGGCGTTCGACGCGCGTGTGACCGCCGTCGGTGAGCGGTTGTTCGGGGTCCGGATCGACAGCCCCGATCTCGACTGGCGCCACAGGCAGCATTTGATGACCTGCACCCCCGTAGCCGTGCCGGAGACGGTCGCGCGTTCGATCTCCGCCTACCTTGCCGCATTCGGTTTGGTGTACGGCGCTTTCGACTTCGCCGTGACCGGTTCGGGTGACTGGCACTTCCTTGAGTGCAACCCCAACGGCCAGTGGGCATGGCAGCCGGCGGAGACCACCGACGCGATCGCCCATGCCCTCGCCGACCAGCTGGAGAAAGGCCCCGACGCATGACCACACCCGCGGAACTCCGCGCCGCCCTGGCGGACAGACTCGCCGAGGAAGACCCGGACACCGATCCCGCGTGGATCGACGCCGCGAGGACGGTTCCGCGGGAGCTGTTCACGGGGGCCTACTTCCTGCCGGTCGAGGGGAGCAACCCGACCGGCTACCGCCCCGTCCGCGAGGGCGAGCCCGGTTGGCTGGAGGGGGTCTACACGAATCAGACCCTCGTCACCCAACTCGACGGCCGCACCCGCCCCGACGACGTGACCGAAGGCACCGCCATCGGAGCCCCGTCGTCATCGTCCACGCTGCCATCCCTGGTGTTGCGGATGTGGCAGCAGCTGGCCCCCGAAGCCGGGCACCGGGTCCTGGAGATCGGCACGGGAACCGGATACTCGACCGCCCTCGGCGCGCACCGCCTCGGCGACAGCAACATCACCAGCATCGAGTACGACCCGGCCGTCGGCGGCGCCGCTGCGGCTGCCATCAAGGCGGCCGGCTACGCACCCCGCCTGATCGTCGGTGACGGGCTGCTCGGCGACCCGGACGGGGGCGAGTACGACCGGCTGATCGCCACCTGTTCAGTCCGATACCTCCCGCAACCGTGGGTCTACCAGGTGAAGCCCGGCGGCCGAATCCTGGTCACCCTCGCCGGGTGGTCGTACGGGTTCGGTCTCGCGCTGCTGACCGTAACCGGCCCCGGTGAGGCCACCGGCCGCTTCCTGCCCGGGTACACCTCATTCATGATCGCCCGGCCGCACGACCGGCCGCCCCGCCAGACTCTCGCTCTGCTGCCCGGTGACGAGCGACCGGCCCGGATCAACCCCGAGGTCATCAGCACGTGGACCGGCAATTGGGTCGCCCAACTCGCCGCGCCGTCGGCCGAGCGGATGGGGGCGGGCGGACAACAGATCCTGTCGGACGTGTCCACCGGTTCGCAGGCCCGCACCATCCCCGACCCGCAGGGCGGATGGACCGTGATTCAGCGCGGCCCGCTCCGCCTGTGGGACCAGGTCGAAAGCGCCGTCGAAGCCTGGCAACAGGCAGGCGAGCCCCACCAGGACGGATTCGGGATCACCGTCTCGGCCACAGGCCAACGGGTCTGGATCGGCTCCGAGGACGGCCCGGGCTGGGATCTGCCGATCTGAGCGCGGATGGGCGCTGACGACGCTGATCCGGGGCCCCCGGTTCGCCCCTGCGTCCACCAGGACTTCGTGGCGGGCCGAGCCGGACGGGTTGCAGCGCCAGTACGAGCCGCGCGAGGCCCTGCGGGCGGTCGCCGACCGTCGGGTCCGGCGGTCAGCCGCCGAAGACCGCCGTGGGGTCGCCGGTGAACCAGGTGTTGTCGATGCGCATCCGCCGGATGAGCCAGCGGCCCCCGTCGCGCACCAGGTCGACGGTGTAGGGGTTCTTGAGCAGGGCGTGGGTGTCCGGGTCGGCGGTGAGCAGGTGCTGGGCCTCGACGAGGGCGGTGAGGCGGGCGGTGTCCCCGTCGAGGCCGACGCGGGGGTTGGTGACCTGGTGGGTGGTGTCGACCCGGCCGGCGAACATGGCCAGGATGGTGTCGACGATGAAGTCCCGGCCGGTCATCAGCGGCGGCTCGCCGCCCCAACGGGCGGCGGCGGGGCGGAAGTCCAGCTCCGCGTCGGCGGTGAAGGCGGAGGCGAACAGCTCGCGGTCCTTCAGGTCCTGGCCGAGGGCGAAGCGGTAGAGGGCGTCGGTGATCTCGGCGCGGTCGCGCAGTTCGGCCACGACGGCTGCGGTGTCGTCGGGCTTCGCGGCCAGGGCCTGCAGGGGGTGGGCGGTCATGGTGTCCTCCGCGGGACGGGATGGGGAACGGCCCGGAACGGTCCGGGTCGGTTCGGGCCGGTCGGGCCGGTTCGGTTCGACGCGATCCACTCTTCCGCCGTGACCGTTGGCGAACAACGGCCCTCTGCGCAATGATCGTGAATCGGGGCTTAACGACGGGGGGTTCGGGTGATCGAGCGGTACGAGGCGGAGGCGTTCCTGACGCTCGCGCAGGAGCTGCACTTCGGGCGCACGGCGGAGAGGCTGCGGGTGTCCACGGCGCGGGTCAGCCAGACCATCCGCAAGCTGGAGCGGCGGGTGGGGGCGGCGCTGTTCGAGCGCACCAGCCGCCGGGTCGAACTCACCCCGCTGGGACGGAGGTTGGCGGACGAGCTGGGGCCGGCCTGGGCGGCCGTCGGCGCGGCACTGCAGGGGGCCGTCGACGCCGGGCGGGGCCTGTCCGGCAGTCTGCGGGTCGCCTACGTCGGTGCTGCCGCCGGCCAACTCCTCATCGGCGTCGGTGAGTTGTTCCGGGAGCGGGCGCCCGGCTGCGAGGTGCGACTGCGCGAGGCCAGGGCGACGGAGACGGTCCGCTGGCTGCGCGAGGGCGAGGCCGACCTGTGCCTCGTCCCCCTGCCGGTGCGCGAGCCCGACCTGGCCCGCGGCCGGGTCCTGGTGCGCGAGGCCCGGATGCTCGCCGTGCCCGCCGGACACCCCTTCGACCGCCCGGGCGGCGCCTCGGTCGAGGACCTGGCGCGGGTGCCGGTGCTGCGCCTGTCGGACGGCACCGGCGTGCCGTCGCCCCGGGCGGACGCGACGCCGGGCCCGGAGGCCGAGACCGTCCAGGAGGCGCTCACCCTCGTCGGGGCCGGCCAAGGGGTCCTGCCCGTCGGGGCCCACGCCCGGCGCTACTACCCGCGCCCCGACGTCGCCTACGTCCCCCTGGACGGCGCGCCGCCGCTCGAATGGGGCCTGGTCTGGACGGCGGAGCACGCCACCGCCCGCGTCCGCGCCTTCGCCGAGGCCGCCGCCGACCTGCTCGGCGACCCGCACTGAGCCCGGCCCGGGCGCCCGGCCCGGGCGCCCGGTGCGGAGCCGCCCGGTGCGGTCGGCCCGGTGCGGTCAGCCCCGGTGCGGGAGGTCCCGGCCGCAGAAGGACCGCCAGTGGGCGGTGTCGAAGGGGACGCTGCCGCACCACAGCAGCTGGTCGGGAGGGGAGTCCACCCACGCGTCCAGGGCCTGCGGGGCCCGGCAGGTGCCGGCCGGGGCGTAGGGGGAGCAGGTGCCGTCGGCGCGCTGCAGGGTGTGGGCGCGCCAGGCGTCCAGGCCCATGGTGCCCTCGCCCGGGTCGGTGGGCAGGTAGCGGTCGGCCGACCAGCAGGCCGCCATCGCGCCGAAGAGGACCAGCGCGCACAGCGCCCCGGCGGTCAGCCGGTGGCCCGGCGAGGGCGGCAGCGGCCGGGACGGGCGCGGCAGGCGGTGGCGCAGTGCGCGCAGCCGGGCGCCGAGCAGCATCGCCGCCAGCACGGTCAGCGTCAGCAGGCTGTAGAGGATCAGCCAGGTGGTGCGCGGGTAGAGCATGACGGCCTGGTCGCGCTCCATGTGCGCGGCGAACCAGAACCGCAGCAGCCAGGCGCTGCCCAGGCAGGCCAGGGCGGCGATCACCGGCGGGCGGCGCAGGCCGAGGGCGAGCGCCAGGGCGAGGCCCGTGAGCAGCAGCACGGTGACCGCCGACTGCCCCGAAAGCTCGCCCGGAGAAGGCCAGTTGCCCCAGCCGGTCAGGGAGCCCGCGCGGTCCGAGCGCCAGCCGAGGACGTAGGCGGGGTTGCCGAAGACGTCGGAATAGGCGTACCGGTCGACCGTCGAGGTCCCGGTGGTCACCATCCGCTTCAGCAGCGGGAAGCCGACCGCGGCGGCGGCGAGCGCGGTGGCACCGACGAAGACCGCGGCGCGCAGCAGGGCGGCGCGCCCCCGGCGCCAGGGCGTCAGGGCGAGGACGGCGACCAGCACCCCGGGCGTCGACCAGACGAACCAGCCCGAGTAGACCAGGAACAGCGCCCCCAGCAGCGCGCCGATGCCCGCCCCCGACAGCGCCGCCGCGCGCGGCGACCGGGTGTGCACGGCGGCCAGCCGGGCGAGCAGGAGGCCGAGGACGGGCAACAGCACCACCATCACCAGGTGGCTGTACGGCCGGATCGGGTCGAGGAACAGCACCGAGGCGGGCAGCGCCACGGCCAGCGCCCACACCGGGCGCAGCAGCACCCGCCAGGCGAGGTAGGCCAGCGGGCCGAACACCGCGCTGAGCAGCAACTGCAGGTCCTGGAGGGCGAATCCGGCGTGGCCGTGCCGCACGTGGCGGGTCCACTCGGCGAGCAGCACGACGAAGCCGGGCGGGTAGACCGGGGGGAGCTCGTGCCGGCGCAGGAACGTCATCGCGTAGGCCTGCAGCACGGCCGGGTCGCCGTCCTGCCCGCCGAGCGCCCACGGCGTGCCGTGCAGGGCCACCGCGATCCCGCCGGCCACCAGCCCGGTGACGAGCCCCGCCGCCGCCGCGCAGCCCAGGCGCAGCACCAGCGGATAGCGCCGGGGCCCGGCCCGGTGCGCCGCCCACAGCACCACCGCCAGGACGGGCAACGCGACGACCGCCGCCCGCAGTTGGAGCGCGGCGAGGCCGCTGACCTGCCCGACGCGGGTCAGCGGGTCGACGTCGATGCCCCGGGCCCACAGCAGGAACCCGACCCCGCTCGCCAGCGCGGTGCCGCCCTCCGCGGCCACGGCCCACGCCCGGCGGGACCGCCCGGCCCGGCGCCCCGCCTCCCCGGCCCGCGCCGGCCGCCGGGCCGGGGGCAGCCGTACGGCCGTGCGCCGCGTCGCGGGACTGGTCTCTACGCCGGACATGCGGGGTCCCTCTTCCGTCGCGCTGCAGCGGTCTCGTCCGGCCCAACGAGCGTCCGCCGCCGCGATTACGGCGCGCCCGGCGAAGGGCGTCCGGGGCGGTGCGAGGGGACTGCGCGAGGGGGAGGTGCGAGGGGGAGGTGCGAGGGCCGGCGGGAGGGGGTGCTCCGAGGGACGGAAAACTCTCGGATCCGCCTGCAACCCCGACGGGGCCACACGTCCAGTCAGCTGAGAGGCACGGAAGGGGGCCACCTTCCGAAGCCGGGCGGTGCTCCGCCCGCTCTTCACCGCACCTTGAACCCCTGAACGCCTGAGCCCCTGAACCTCGGGCCCCTGAGCCCCTGAACCTCGGGCCCCTGAGCCCCTGAACCTCGGGCCCCTGAGCCCCTGAACCTCGGGCCCCGGAAAACCGGTTGTCCCCACCGCGGCGGGTGCGGCACAGTGGGCCCATCGCGCCACACGGGCCCAGGAAGGAGCACGACCGTGAACACCGTCACCACCACCCGCGTCCGGTCGTATCAGCGCTCCTCCCGTCACCGCAGTTCCCAGAGCACGGGAACGGCCTCGTAGCGCGCTGACCGGCTTCCCGCCGGGCCGCCCCGGGGATCGTTCCCCGACCGGGCGGCCCTTTCGCGTGCCGCCCCGCGCCGGATGGTGCAACAGGCAGGCACACCTGACTCCGGACCAGGCGATCGGGGTCCGAATCCTCGTCCGGCAGCGCGGCGCACACCGGCGCGGCGCACACCAGCGCTGCGCACACCGGCGCGGCACAGGACAGCGCAGTACCGCAGGGAGAGTTGGCCGAGTGGTAAGGCAGCGGCTTGCTAAGCCGTCGTCGGGGTCACACCCGCGCGCGTTCGATCCGCGCACTCTCCGCCGAGGGCGAGCTGGGCACGGGAGAGCCCAAGGGCCTGTAAAGCCCCCGCTTCGGCTGTGGCGGTTCGAATCCGCCCTCGCCCACCACCGGTGCCACCGGGCCCCGGCCTGTACCCCCTGCCGCCCCTCGGGGCAGCGGGAGTACGGGCCGGGGCCCGGTGGCCGTTCGGATGCCGTCGTCCGGGGGAACGTCCGCCCCGGCGGGGTCAGCTCGGGAACGGCCAGACCGGGCACCACGGGTAGGTGATCTGGCCCGGGTAGGGCGGGCCCCACGGCGGGCACGGGGGCAGGGTCGGCCCGGTCTGGGCGCTGCTCCACAGGACCTTGCCGTTCAGCTGGACGGCGATGGCGCCCTCGTTGTAGACGGCCAGCTCCGCGCCGGGGTTGCGGTCGGTGTTGCTGGCCCACAGCGGGGTGTTGTCGGCGGCGTACACCACCAGGTTGCCGTCGCCCTGCATGACCAGGACGTTGCCCCGGGGGATGGCGCCCTTGGCCACCCAGATCGGGGTGGTGTCGCGGTAGAGGACGACGTTGCCGTCGCCCTGCATGGCCAGCATGATGTGGCGGTCCGGCGAGTACCAGGCCTGGTTGCGGTTGAGCACGCTGTTCATCGGGATGTGGGTGGGCTCGGACAGCGCGGCGGCCACGGCCGGGGCGGCGGCCGGCGAGGCAACCGGGGCCTTCGGGGCAACCGGGGCGGCGTTCGCGGTGCCGGAGCCGGTGGCGACGGCGCCGAGCGCGATCGTGGTGAGGGCGGCCAGTGCGGCGACCCGGGAGCGGAGTCGGGACATGGTCTGTCTTCAAGTCCTCTCAGGGCATCATGAATTGACGGTCTATCAGTTCCTCTTGCGGCGCCGTACCCCACGCTAGGCCCGCAGCCGGGCGCCGAGCGGCAGGTCCACCGGCAGCTTCCCGCCCCCCGGGCGCCTCTGCCGGTGGCGAATCTGCGGCGGGCAGACAAACCCCGTCCGGGGCACCCGCGGGGCGGACAGTGGAGGGGACGGCACAAGCCCCGACAAGGAGGACCGATGACTTCACCGGCCGCGCTCCCGCCCCGCGCGGGGGAGGGCGACACCCCGCCCAGCCGCTTCGACGACCAGCTCGCCGCGCAGCTGCTCGCCCAGCGGATCGTCCTGCTCGGCACCCAGGTCGACGACGTGTCGGCCAACCGGGTCTGCGCGCAGCTGCTGCTGCTGTCCGCGGAGGACCCGCGCACCGACATCTGCCTGTACATCAACAGCCCGGGCGGGTCGGTCACCGCGGGTCTGGCCATCTACGACACCATGCGGCTCGTCCCCAACGACGTCTCGACGCTGGCGATGGGGTTCGCCGCCAGCATGGGCCAGTTCCTGCTCACCGTGGGCGCGCCCGGCAAGCGGTTCGCGCTGCCGAACGCGCGGATCATGATGCACCAGCCCTCGGCGGGCATCGGCGGCACCGCCGCGGACATCGTCATCCAGGCGGAGAACCTCCAGTTCACCAAGAAGGCCATCGAGCGGATCACCGCCGAGCACACCGGGCAGAGCGAGGAGACGATCGCCCGCGACGGCGACCGGGACCGCTGGTTCACGGCCGAACAGGCCCGGGAGTACGGGATCGTGGACCGGGTGGTGGAGTCGCTCGCCGACATCCGCCCGGCCTCCTCGCGCCGACGGATGGGGCTGTGACATGGGCTCGTACACCGTTCCGTACGTGATCGAGCGCACCGCGCAGGGCGAGCGCTCCTACGACGTCTTCAGCCGGCTGCTGAACGAGCGGATCATCTTCCTCGGCACCGAGATCGACGACGGCGTCGCCAACGTGGTCATCGCGCAGCTCCTGCACCTGGAGGCGGAGAACCCGGAGCGCGAGATCTCGATCTACCTCAACTCGCCCGGCGGATCGTTCACTTCGCTGATGGCGATCTACGACACGATGACCTTCGTGCAGGCGCCGATCTCCACCTTCTGCGTCGGCCAGGCGGCGTCGACGGCGGCGGTGCTGCTGGCCGGCGGGGACCCCGGGCGGCGGTTCGTGCTGCGGCACGCGCGGGTGCTGCTCGGCCAGCCGGCCAGCGGCGGGCGGCAGGGGACGGTCTCCGACCTCAGCCTCGCGGCCAAGGAGATGGTCCGCATCCGCGCACAGGTGGAGGAGGTGCTCTCCCGGCACACGCACCACGACGCGGCGACGCTGCGCGCGGACATGGACCGGGACAAGGTGCTCACCGCCGAGGAGGCCGTCGCCTACGGGATCGCCGACGAGGTGCTGAACCGGCGGCTCGCCCCCGCCTGACTCCGGCGCGCCCCGCGACCCGCGGGCGGCGGCCGGTTCCACGGGGGTGTGCCGGCCGCCGCCCGGCGGTCAGGCGGCCAGGCAGAGGCCGTCGTACCGCGCGGTGGCCGTGGGGGCCGTCCGGCTCAGGCCCGACCGCCCGGCCGGGCTCGTCCGGCCGGGGGCGTAGCGGGCCAGTTCGTCCTGGGCGAGCGAGAGCAGGTCGCCGAGGCCGAGCCCGAGGGCGCGGGCGGCGGCCGCGAGGATCTCGGAGGAGGCCTCCTTGCGTCCGCGCTCCAGCTCCGACAGGTACGGCATCGAGATCCGGGCAGCCTCCGCGACGTCCTTCAACGTGCGTTCCTGGCCGAGCCGTTCACGCCGCAGCACGTCCCCGACGACGTCGCGCCAGAGCGGCTCCCGCGGCGCGGGCACGGGCCCGGGGGCGGGCAGGGGCACGGGTGCCGGCCGGGCCCCGGCCGGCTGCTGCCGGCCGCGGGCCGCACCCCCGGGCGCGGGCGCGGACGGCGCGGCCTGCGGCCGCAGGGGGATGACGCGGGCTTCGTTCGGCGCTTGAGTGCTCACCCCTTCAGCCTAGGGATCCCGGGCGCCGGGGGAAGGGAGCGGCGTTCTGCCCTCGGTGAATCCGCGCGGCCGGCCGGTTCAGGGGCGCGGCGTCCAGCCGGGCGGTGTCAGACCGGTGTCGGCGAGGATCCGCGCGACCGTGCCGTCCAGGGTGCTGCCCTGGCCGACGACGTGTTCCAGGCCGCCGGGCAGCAGGTCGTGGGCCCGGTACCAGCCGGCCATGTCGGCGGGCGAGAACTCGGCGGCCTGCGGACGGGTGGCGTGTCGGCGCACCGTCTCCTCGAAGGAGACGTCCAGGTAGGAGAAGTGGCTGCGCCCCGCGTGGTCGGCGGCGAGCCGGGTCAGCATGGGGCCGTAGCGGTCGGCGTCGAGGATGCCCTCGACCACGACGTGGAAGCCGTGGTCGAGGGCGTGCCGCGCCACCACGTCGATCAGCCCGATGTTCGCCCCGCCCGGGACGTCGCGCTCGCGCAGGACGACGCGGCGCAGCACGTCCTGGGCGACGACGGCGAGGCCGCGCCCGTACGCGGCCCGCAGGCGTGCGGCGACGCTCGACTTCCCCGCGCCGCTCGGCCCGCGCACCACCACCAGCACCGTGTCGGGATCGCCCGTCATGCCGCGGACCGTTCCCGCGCGGCGGCCGCCCCACACCCCGGTGCGGGCGCTGTCCACGGGCGGGTGCGGTCAGCGGCCGGTCTGGGTGAAGCGCCCGCCGAGGTAGCGGAACTCCGGGTCGTCGGCGGGAAGTTCGCCGTGTTCGGCGATCAGGGCGGCGGCGAAGGGCTCGGCGTCGTCCTGGGGGCGGTAGCCGAGGGCGCGGGCGGAGGTGAGGTCCCACCAGGCCCGGGTGTTGGCGGAGATGCCGTAGGCCACGGTGTGGCCGGCCACCGGCCCGGTGAGGGCGGCGTGCACCAGCCGGGTGCAGTCGCCCGGGCTGAGCCAGGTGGCGAGCATCCGCACGCTGCGGGGTTCGGGGGAGAAGGAGCCGATCCGCAGCGAGACCGTCTCGATCCCGTGCCGGTCGGCGTACAGCGAGGCGAGGTTCTCGCCGAAGCACTTGGACAGCCCGTAGTAGGTGTCGGGCCGCTGCGGGGTGTCCACCGGCACGGTGGCGCCGTCGGCGGGCCGCTCGGTGAAGCCCACCGCGTGGTTGCTGCTGGCGTTGACGATTCGCCGCACGCCCGCCGCCCGGGCGGCGTCGTAGAGCCGGTAGGTGCCCTCGATGTTGGCGGCCAGGATGTCGGCGAACGGCGCCTCGCCCGGGATCCCGGCCAGGTGGACCACCGCGTCGACGCCGTCCATCGCCGCCGCCAGAGCCCCGGTGTCCCGCAGGTCGGCGACGACCGCGTCGCTCTCGCCGGGCACCGGGAGGCGGTCGAAGCAGCGCAGCCGGTACCCGAGGGCGGGCAGCGACTCCCGCAGGCAGGTGCCGATGCGGCCGGCGGCACCGGTGAGCAGGACCAGACCCGGCTGGTTCACCATCTGTCGCGTCTCCAGGGTTCCTCGTCGTCCGATGCGGGCCCGATGCCCGGACCCGGCGCCGTGCGAGGCTACCTGACGCACCGCCGACGAGCGGCGCGGTTTCGGCGGCCGCCCGGGCCCGGGGCACGGGGGAAGTACCGGGCCCGGGCGGCAACCGCGCTGTCAGGCCCAGGGGTTGAACGGGATGCCGCCGGGCTTGGAGGCGTTGAGCAGGTTGCGGAAGCGGTCGTCCTTGTCGGTCGTCTTGATCGTCGCCGACCCGAAGTCGGCGTTGTTGAGCCGGTCGCGCAGCCAGGTGCTGGGCCAGCCGTTCCAGTCCACGATGGGGGGCTGGCGCCAGTTGTGGTAGTGGTTCTCCGGCGGCTCGTCGTTGCCGTTGGCCAGCCGGAACAGGTGACTGCCCGGGCCGTCCTTGTGGTAGACGACCTTGGGGTGGCTGCCGTCGAACCGCACGTCCGAACGCGGGTAGGTGTGCTGGCTGCTGTGCTGGGTGACGGTCAGGAACTCCACCTGGTTCGACGACTGCTTCACCCAGGAGACCACGTGCTCCCAGTCGTGCCGGTGGCCGCCCCCGCCGGCCGCACCGCCGTCGATCGTCTGGTCCTTCTCGAAGTAGCTGGCGTACACGATGGCGCACCAGCCGTTGTTGCACTTGGACCGGGCGTAGGTCTGCGAGCGGTCCAGGTCGGACTTGTCCCGGCAGTTCCCGTTGACGGCGCCCGCCACCTTCAGGCCCGGGTTGAGGGTGCCGTCCGGGGCGATCGCGGAGACCGCGTAGCAGCCGTCTGTGTCGTAGTCGTACGCGGGCGAGAACGACGCCTCGTACCCACCCGCCCGCTGCGGCAGGTTCGGCAGCGAGTCGGCCTGCGCGACCTGCCCGGGAAGGGTGAGCAGCAGGGCGCTCCCGCCGACGAGCGTGGCGATCCGGCGGCGGGTACGGGCACTGCGGTCGGCCGTGGCGGCACGGCCCCGCTTCGAGAAGTTCTCCATCGTCACCTTCACTGTTCATCGGACGGGCCGGCCGGCGGTGGCCGGCGGCCCGTGACGAGCATGCCGGGAGCACCCGCCCGGGCGGATCAGTCACATGACGTACAGTGCGGGACGCGGGCACCCGCCGCCCATGCCGGTTGGTACACCGTCAAACGACCTAACCGCCCGCCCGCCCGCCCGCCGGCGCCGGGGCCCGCCGTGCCGCCCGGGGGAAAACCCTGTCGGGCGAGCCGGGTGGATGTGCCAGGATCCCCTGCCGTGAAGACCTGGGACGACCTGACCCTCACCGAACAGGTGCTGGTGCGCCGCGCCGTCGGCGGGACCGGCCCGCGCGGCACCGTGCACCACGTCTCGTCGGTGCTGCGCTGGGCGGGCTCCCCCGAGGCGCCGCGGTGGCGCGACGACTCGCCCGAGAACGAGGCGGCGCGGGTGCCGGAGCTGGCGTCGGCGGTGCTGCGGCTGGTCGCGGGCGGGTGGTTGACGCTGCGCCGGGCGCAGGGCACCGCGTTCGTCCAGGAGGACAGTCCGCAGGTGGTGGGCGCGGAGCTGGAGCAGGTGGTGGCCGACCCGGCCACCTGGGTCCGGACGCCGGACGCCGGGTCCAGGGCTCCGGATCTCTCGCTGCGGGCGACCGAAGCGGGGCGTCGGCGTTGGACGGCAGCCGTGAACGCCCCGGGCGCCCCGCTCACCATCCACCAGCTGGACCTGTCGCAGGACGAGGACCGGTTCCGGGTGTGCGCCATGGAGTCGAGCGGCTGGCTGACCGGACCGTTCGGGATCCTCGGCGGCCTGCCGCCCGGGCTGGTGGGCGGGGAGCTGAGGGAACACGTGGCGCAGGAGCTCGCGCCGCTGGTCCGGTTCGTCCGCGAGGGCTGGATCGAGGTGCGGCACTTCGCGGAGCCCGGTACCGAGCCGACCGTCGTCCCGCTGGAGGACCTGCTGGACGCCTTCGGCGACCGGGAACTGCGCTGCGACGACCGGGACGACTGGGGCGTCGGGTTCACGTGCGTCTTCATCCAGTCGTCGGCGAACGCACTCCGCTAGCAGCCCGTAGCGCCGCCGGTGCGGCCGGTGCGGCCGGGCTCAGGAGCAGCGGTACGGGAAGGAGACGGCCGCGGTGCGGGGGGTGGGGGAGAGCAGCTCCAGGGTGGCGGTGGCCTGGAGGGCGCCCTGCCCCTCGAAGCTCCAGCGCAGTACCAGGTCGGTGTGGTGCACCCCGGAGCGCACCTCCTGGACGATCTCCTCCGAGGTGGTGCCGTCGCTGCGCAGCCGGCGCCCGCCGGGTCCGTGGTCACCGCCACGCCGGTGACGGCCAGCGCCGGGGTGCGCAGATGACGCCAGAACAGGAAGGCCGCGAGGGCCAGCAGGAGGACGAGCAGCGGCACCAGCCACCGCCCCACCCGGCGGGGCCGCCGGGGCTGTCCGGCCTCCGTCGCCTCCTGGCCGTGCCACGCGGCGGCGGCCCGCGGCGGGACGCCGAGACCGAAGCGGCGCAACTCGCCCGGGGCGAGCGGGCGTTCCTGCGAGGCGGTGGACGTGGGGGAGCCGGTGGCGGCGGTGGAGCCGGTGGCGGGGAGCGGGACGGCCACGGGCTCCGCTTCGGCCTCCCGGGCCTCGGCCGGCGTGGCGGTGCCCCCGGTCCCCTCGGGCTCGATGAGGGTGACGGTCTCCCCGCTCACCGGGGCGCTGCGCCAGACGCGGGGGTCGAGGAAGGTTGCGCTCTGCGCCCCGTCCTCCGCCTCGGCCGCATCCGGGCCCGCGCCCTTGCCGAGCACGACGGTCCGGTCCTCGGCCGCATCCGGGCCAGGGCCCGCGCCCTTGCCGAGCACGACGGTCCGGTCCTCGGCCGCATCCGGGCCAGGGCCCGCGCCCTTGCCGAGCATGACGGTCCGGTCCGCGCCCGTGCCGTCACCGGTCACCGGGCGCGCGCCGAGCATGACGGTCCGGTCCGCGCCCGGGTCGGGGGCGGAGGCGGGGCGGGGCGTGGGCATGGCTTTCTCCAGGGCGGGGACGGAACGGCAGGGCGGGCGAAGGCGCGACGGGACGTCAGCGGGGCGGGTTGCAGAGGAAGGCGGCCGTCTCGTCGGACGTCTTGCCGGGCTTGGCCGCCGCCGGGCTGGTGGTGACCCGGCACGCCCCAGGTGGGGAAGGTGTCAGCCGAGCCGAAGTCGTGCGCGCGGGTGACGGTGGCGGTGCCGTTCTGGATCACCACGGTGTCGGTCGCGACGGTCACCGCGCGGCCGCCCGAGCTGTGGTACCAGCTGAACGTCAGCGTCCCGCTGCCGGTGCCCTGGGCGCTCACCGTGACGGTCGCGGTCAGGCTCCAACGTCCGCTGCACGTCAGGGAGTTCAGGTTGACCGTGCTGACCGCTAGGGTGGCGGGGGCGACCGTCGGGCTGGGGCTGGGGCTGGGGCTGGGGCTCGGGCTCGGCGGGGTGGTGACGGGGGCGGGCGCGGCCGCGGTGGGGGCCGGCCCGGCCGGGGGAGGCCGGGGCGGGCAGGCCCGGCGCGGCGGGTGCCGTGGACGCGGGGGCGGTGGACGAGGCGGTGGGCGTGGCGCCGGGCGTGCCGGAGGTGGCCGTGGGCGAGGCCGTGGGGTCGGTCGGGGTCGCCGTCGGGCTCGCGGTGGCGCCGGGGTCGCCGGGGGCCGGGGAGGGAATCGGTTCGTCCGGCATCCTGATCCGCCCGGATGGCGTCCGCGTGAGACGGACGTGACGGGAGGAGGCCGCCCGGGCGGCGTCGGCGGGAGAGACTGGGGTCATGTGCCGCAACATCAAGACCCTGCGACCGCCCGTCACGCCGGACGCGGATGAGGACGACTTCCGGGCCGCCGCGCTGCAGTACGTCCGCAAGGTCTCCGGCTTCCGCGCCCCCGCGGCGCACAACCGGGAGGCCTTCGACCGGGCCGTGGACGCCGTCGCCGAGGCCACCGCCCGGCTGCTCGGCGAACTCGAGGTGCGCGGCGCGCACGCCAAGGCCGCCGCCGGCTAGGCCCGGCGGCCCGACTACTCGGACGGCCGGAAGGCCGACCCCGCGGCCTCGGCGTACGAGAGGAAGGCCGCGCCCGCGGAGGCGACGTGCAGGTCGACGACGACCTCCGCGCCCTCGGTGCGGCCGCGCTCCGCTACCGCCAGGCCGATCAGCGCCAAGTCGCCGGCCTGCGCGCGCAGTTCGTACTGCTCGCGGGTCTCCTCGCCGAGGTCGTCCTCGTCGTCGCGCTCCCAGGCCGCCACGGCGGCCTGGGCCAGAGCCTCGGGCAGCCGCACCGTGACCCGGCCGACCTGGGCATGGACGTGCTCCCCGATCGCCGCCAGCAGCTTCGCGTCTTCCCGGTACTGGGCGTACCGCTCTTGATCCGTCATGGTGCGAGGCCACGTGGACGGGGAGCATCAGCGGGCGGCGATTCCAGGGGTCAGGCGCAGGCGCTCCGGGCGGGCCGGGGCACGCCGGCGCTCGGGCGGCACCTGGTCGCGGCGGGCCTGCCAGGCGAGCAGACGGGCCCGGTCCTGCTCGTCCCCGGCCTCGTCCGGGGCGGCGTCCGGGGCGCTCTCGCGCAGCAGCACCCGGGCCGGGCGCTCCTCGCCGCCGGGCAGCACGTCCAGCACCAGGAAGTGCGTACCGGGCGGGAACACCACCTCGGGGTCCCCCTCCTCGGCGATCACCGACGTGCGGCGCCCGGTGGCGGACCACACCAGGAACTCGACGTCCGTCCCCGGCACCACCTCCGCCTCGGCCGTCCCCACCACCGGTGCGGGCTCCACCAGCAGCACGCCGCGCGCGTACTGGCGCAGCACCTCCTCACCCGCGTCGGCGCCCAGCAGCACTGCGCCCCGGTGGTTGGGCAGTCGGCGCAGCCCGGACCCCAGGCAGGCCAGGTACGGGGCCAACGGGCCCCGGCCGGAACCGGGTTGGCGGGCGATGTCGACCAAGTCGGCGCGGTGCAACGGGACTCCGGTGTCGGCGTGGTGCAGGTAGACCGCCGTGAGGTCGTCCTTCAGATCGTCACGGGCTTGCGCACGCAGCGCGGGCATCCGCAGCGCGGCCTGTTCGGCGCGGCCGGCGTAGCGGTGGAAGTACCCGCCCAGAAGGGCCCGGAAGGCGGCCCGCTCGGCGGCCGTGGACACCCGCCCGGCAGCGGCGGCCCCGGCGGACGGCATGAGGAGCCGGGGCACGGTGGGGACGGGTGGGGCGGATTCGGGTTCGGCCGGGCCGGATTCGGGTTCGGGTTCGGGCTCGGGGGCCGGGGTCTCGAGGGTGCCGCTGCTCTCGACGGGGACGGTCGGTGTCGCGGCGGGGGCGGGTGGCTCCGGGGCCGGGGAGCCGGGAGCGACGGAGGCGGCCCGGGGGGCCTGCGGGGCGGGGGAGTCGGGGATCGCACCGGAGGAACGGCCCGGCGCCGGGACGCCGGGCAGGAGCAGCCGTGGAACCGGGGCGCCCGGGGTGGTGAGCGCGGCCACCAGGTCGTCCAGGAGGTCCAGCACCTCGGCGGGCGCCGTACGGTCGGCCGAACCCACGATCAGGGTGGGCCCCTCGGGGGCGGGGTCGAGCAGTCGGGGGCCGTGGTCGTGCGGTGGCTCCTCGGGGCGCAGCCACAGTCCGGCGGGGACGGCCTCCAGGCGCCAGCCCGCGACGGGTGCCTGGTGCAGCGCGGGGCCGCAGGCCGCGAAACCCGCGGGCAGGGGGCGCCAGGCGGAGGCGATCACGCGGCCCAGTTCGGGGCAGGCGGTCAGTTCGGTCAGCCACGGCTCCCAGCCCGGCGCCGCGTCGGGGCCCAGGACGTGCGAGGACCAGCCGTTCGGGGTCTGCGTGGGCAGGCCGACGGCCGCCCGGACGTCGTGGCCCAGCTCTGCCGCCAACTCGGCTGCCAGGGAGACGAGTTCGGTGGTGCGGGCCCAGGGCGCACTGAGCAGCGGATCCGCCGGGGAGGTCCCGGGCCGACTCGGCAGGGCGGCGAGCGCGGCGGCGACGTCGGCGGCGGGGGGCAGCGGGGCGTCCGGGCGGCCGACCACCAGGAGCGGCGTGCCGGGCGCCGCCGCGGCGCGCAGCAGGAGGGTCGGGGGGACGACCGGTGCGGCCGTGGGAGCGCCGTGGAACCAGAAGCCGTGCGGCAGCACGGCCGGCAGCGGATCGGCCGCGCCGTCGACGGCGGCAGCCGGTGCGGCGGGTGCCGGTGCGGTGGGTGCCGGTGCGGTGGGTGCCGGAGGGGGCGCCGCCACGGTGGCGGGCCGGCCCGTCAGGGCCGCTGACGCCGCCTCGGGAGGTGTCGGCACCGGGGCCTCGACCGCTGCGGCGGGCGCGGGGGCGGTCGCGACCGGCTTGGCCGCAGTCGCGGGCACGCTCGCCGGAGCCGCCCGCCCCGCCTTCGCGCTGCCCGTCCCCGCACCGGCCGCCGTCCCCGGCAGCGGCCACACCGCACCGAGCCGGCGGGTGCGCCCGTCCGGGGCGAACAGCCACCAGGAGGAGGACCCGCCGTCCGCCGCGCTGGTCAGCAGGGTCCCGTCCGGGCGCAGGGTGACCTGCCCGTCCGGGGCCACGATGCTGGTGGCCGCCAGTTCGGCGATCCGCTGGGCGGGCCGGAGCCCGGACTCCGGCGCCGCCGCGAGGCCGGTGGCGGCCAGGACCAGGGTGGCGGCCCTGCGGTCGGCGGCGGTACGGGCGAGCTCGCCGAGCCGGCCGAGCAGGACGGTCTGGGCGTCGGCGGCCGCGGCCAGCACGGTGACGGTGCCCACCACGGGCGGCAGCGCGGCCAGCGCGTCGGTGAGCGCGGCGGGCAGCGCCGCCGGGTCCGGGCCGTGCGCGGAGCCCGGCGCGATGACGAAGTGCGGGCCGACCGCGTGCAGGTCCGCCGCGTGTGCCGCAGCGGCCCCGGCGGTGTCGGCGCCGGTGCGGCGGCGGGTCAGCCAGCGCCGCGCCCCGGCGGCCTCCCGGACGGTGCTCATCGGACCGAGTCCCCTTCCCCTTCGACGCTGTTGCCGCTGTCCCCGTCGTCCACCAGCGCGGTCTGCACCTGCACCGTGCGACGACGGGTGATGTGCAGGGCGCGCCCCGGCGGGAACACCCGAGGCTTGGTGTTGCCGAACAGGAAGCCCTCGCTCGGCGGGCAGGACAGCAGCACCGCCGGGGTGTTGACCTCCTCCAGCTTGCGGAGCAACTGGTCGGAGGAGGCCCGGCCGACGCCGTTGGCGCTGCGCGCCACGATCAGGTGCAGGCCCAGTTCGGTGCCCTGCGCCAGGTGGTCCAGCAGGGGCGCGAACGGGTGGGCGGCGATGCCGCTGGGGGAGCCGGCGACCAGTTCGTAGTCGTCGACCAGGATGAACAGTTCGGGCCCCTCCCACCAGTCGCGCAGCCGCAGCCGCTCCGGCGGGATGTCCGGGCCCGGCAGCCGGTTGGCCATCGCCCGCGCCGCGCCGTCGACGATCTGGCGCAGCACGTCCACGGCGACCGCGTGCCCGAGCCGGTACTCCTGCGGCACCGCGCCCTGCAGCACCCGCCGGTAGTCCACCAGCATGATCCGCGCCTCGTCGGGCCGGTAGGCGGAGGTGATGCCCGCCGCGACCAGCTTCAGCAGATTGGTCTTGCCCGCCTCGCTGTCACCGACCACCACCAGGTGCGGGGTCTCCTCGAAGTCGTGCCACAGCGGGGCCATCGAGACGTCCTGCAGTCCCAGCGGCACCCGCAACCGACCCTCGGGGGCGGGCAGCGCGGCCGCGGGCAGGTGCAGCGGCAGCATCCGCACCTCGGGGGCGCGCGGGCCCCGCCAGTGCTCGGCGACGGCGTCGACCAGGTCCGCGACGCCCTCGCCCAGGTCCTCGGTGCCGCCGTTTCCGTCCAGCCGGGGCAGCGCGGTCAGGAAGTGCAGTTCCTCGCCGGTCAGTCCGCGGCCGGGGATCTTGGGCACCGTCGCGGCGATCCGCATCCCGATCGCCGAGTCCACCGGGTCGCCCAGCCGCAGCTCGAAGCGGGTGCCCAGCAGGTCGCGCAGCGCGCCGGTGACCTCGCCCCAGCGGGTGGTGCCCACGACCAGGTGGATGCCGTAGTTGAGGCCGCGCTGCGCGATCAGGGTCAGTGCCGGCGCCAGGTCCGGGAACTCCTGGCGCACGGTGTTCCAGCCGTCGACGACCAGGAACACGTCACCGTGGCTCTCCCCGGGCAGCGCTCCCTCGGCCAGCGCCCGCCGGAACGCCGCCACCGAGTCGATGCCCAACTCGGCGAAGCTCTGCTCGCGCCGGGCCAGGATGGCGTTGATCTCCGCGACCGTGCGCACCACCCGCTCCGGGTCGTGCCGCCCGGTCACCCCGCCCACGTGCGGCAGGCCGCGCAGCGAGGAGAGCGTGCCGCCGCCGAAGTCCAGGCAGTAGAACTGCACCTCGCGCGGGGTGTGGGTCAGCGCCAGGGACGCCACCAGGGTGCGCAGCAGGGTGGACTTGCCGCTCTGCGGCCCGCCCGCCACGCCCACGTGACCGCCCGCCCCCGACAGGTCGGCGCTCAGCAGGTCGCGCATCTGCTGGAACGGGCGGTCCACCACGCCCACCGGCACCCGCAGGGTGCCCCGGGCGGGATCGTCCTGGGTGGTCAGCCCGTACCCGGCCACCGGCGCCAGCGGAGGCAGCAACTGGTCCAGGGTCGGCGGCACGCCCAGCGGCGGCAGCCACACCTGGTGGGCGGGCGGCCCGGCGTCGACGAGCCGCTCGGCCGCGATGGCCAGCAGGCTCCGGCTCTCCGCCACCTCCTCGGCCTCCGGCTCGGCCGGGACCGCGACGGGCTGACGCGGCGCCACGTACTCCGTGCCGTAGACCGCGACCTGCCCCGCCGCCGCCTGCCGTCGCACCGCAGCCGGCCGCGGCGCCCGGTAGACCCCGGAGACGTACGCCGCCTTGAACCGGGTCAGCGTCGCGATGTCGCTGCGCAGGAACCCGTTGCCCGGCTGCGACGGCAGGTGGTACGCGTCCGGCACTCCCAGCACGCCCCGGCTCTCCATCGCCGAGAACGTCCGCAGGCCGATCCGGTACGACAGGTGCGACTCCAGGGCGTGCATCCGCCCCTCGTCCAGGCGCTGCGAGGCCAGCAGCAGGTGCACCCCCAGCGACCGCCCCAACCGGCCGATCATGATGAACAGGTCCATGAAGTCCCGGTGCGCGGCCAGCAGTTCGGAGAACTCGTCGACCACCACGAACAGCGTCGGCAGCGGTTCCAGCGCCGCCCCGCCGGTCCGGGCCGCCTCGTACTCCAGCAGCGAGCTGTAGTTGCCGGCGGAGCGCAGCAGCTCCTGGCGGCGCACCAGCTCGCCGTGCAGCGCGTCGCGCATCCGGTCCACCAGCGCCGCCTCGTCGGCCAGGTTGGTGATCACCGCCGAGGTGTGCGGCAGCCGGTCCAGCCCCAGGAACGTCGCCCCACCCTTGAAGTCGACCAGCACGAAGTTCAGCACCTCGGAGGAGTGCGTCAGCGCCAGCGACATCACCAGCGTCCGCAGCAGCTCCGACTTGCCCGACCCGGTCGCCCCGATCAGCATCCCGTGCGGCCCCATGCCGCCCTGCGCCGACTCCTTGATGTCGAGTTCCACCGGCGTGCCGTCCGCGGCGATGCCCAGCGGCACCCGCAGCCGGTCGGCCGCGGCGCGCCGCGCCCAGCCGTCCGCCACGTCGTGCCGGTGCAGATCACGGATGCCCAGCAGCGACACCAGGTCGAAGTCCCCGGCCAGCGGCTCCCCGCCCTCCGACTGGGCCCCGATCCGGTACGGCGCCATCAGCCGGGCCAGCCGCCGGGCCGCCGGCAGCGACAGCGCGTCCGCCCGCCCCAGCTCGGTCACCTCGTCCCGGTGGTTGCGGTCCGCGCCGACCATCGCCAGCCGGCCCTCCTCGACCCGCAGCCGAAGCCGGTGGCGCAGCGGCTTCCACTCCAGCGCCCCGCCCAGGTCCAGCAGCACCGCGTTGCGCCACCCCGCCAGCGCCGCCCGGCTTCCCGCACCCACCGGCACCCCGTCCAGCACGACCACCGTGAACGGCTCGTCCCGGCCCGGCTGCGCGTCCGGCTCCCACGGCCCGCGCCCGGCGAACTCCGCCCCCAGCACCTGCTCCAGCTCCGCCACCGACCCCGCCACCAGTCGCACCGGCCCCAGCGCGTCGGTGTCCACCGGGTGCAGCGCGTGCGGCAGCCACTTCGCCCACTCCCATAGCCCCCGCCGCTCCGCGTCGCACACCACCGCGATCCGCAGCTCGTCCGGCGCGTGGAACAGCGCCAACTGCGCCAGCATCGCCCGCACCAGCGCCCGCGCCGCCTCCCGGCCGTCCCCGCCGTCCCGCTCGCCCCCGTTCCCCTCGCCCCCGCGCACCAGCACCTGGGCGTAGCCGCGCACGTACACCGCGATCGGCTGGTCGGCGACCGTGCCGTAGGCGTGGATGAAGCGGCGCAACGCGTGCGCGCACAGCGGCTCCAGGTCCTCCACCGGCTTGGTCGTCAGCGGTGCCAGCCGCACCGCCAGGCGCTGGTGCCCCACCCCCACCCGCACGTCGCCGAAGTCCGGATGCGCACTGCGCCGCTCCCACAGCCGCGAGGTGCGCACCAGCCAGGCCAGCGACCCCGGCGCCGGATGCCGCCAGGCCAGCGCCTCCTGCTGGCGCACGACGTGCCCGCGCACCTGACGGCGCATCTGCGCCAGGTAGCGCAGGTAGTCCCGCCGCTCGGCCCGCAACTCGCGCTTGCGGTCGCTGGAGCCCCGGATCAGCGAGGTCACCAGCATGCCCACCGCGGACAGGCCCATCATGCCCATCGCCACGTACGTCATGATCTCGCCGCCCTCACCGGGGCGCAGGAACACGAACACCATCGACAGCGAGCTCAACGCCATCGGTGCCATCGTGATCATGCTCGACATGCCGCTCTGCGACTCCGGCAGGACCGGCGGCTCCTGCAACTGGATCTCGCCGTCGGGCATCGCCGGCCCGGGGCGTCGCGGCGGACGGTCGACCAGCACCACACTCAACGAAAGCTCTCCTCGCACCGGGGGACGGCCGCGAAGCACCCCGCCGTCCGGGGCGCCGTCCTCCAGGACCACGGGCCGCGGCCGGCACCGGGTTCAGCGCCCGGCCGACGGCCGCCGGAACCCCAACCCGCCGCAGGGTTGAACCCGGTGCCGGCCGCGGCCCGTGCCCCAGAAGGGGAACCACCCCCGCGCACGGCGCGGACACCACCGCACGGACACGAGGAGAACCTTGAACGGGAGTGCCAACGGGACCGCAGCCACCGGACTGTGCCGACTGACGTTCCACGCACCCGACGCGGTGTTCGAACTCGTCGTCCCCGCCGACATCCCCCTCGCCGACCTGCTGCCCGCCGTCCTCGACCACGCCGGGCGCGACCTCGACGAACAGGGCGCCGAACACGACGGCTGGATCCTCCAACGCCTCGGCGAGGCCCCCCTCGACGAGGAACTCGGCGCCGACGCCCTGGGCCTGCGCGACGGCGAGGACCTCCACCTGCGCCCCCGCCGCGACCCCCTGCCCGAAGTCCACTACGACGACCTGCCCGACGGCCTCGCCACCGGCATGCGCGAACGCCCCGACACCTGGCGCCCCGCCTTCACCCACCACACCACCCTCGCCCTGGCCGTCACCACCCTGGCCGGCGGCCTCGCCGTCCTGCTCCTGCCCGGCCCGCCCCACCTGCGCGCCGGTGCCGCCGCCGTCACCGCGCTGTTCCTGCTCCTCGGTGCCCTCAGCGCCTCCCGCGCCGTCGGCGACGCCGGCGCCGGCACCGCCCTGGGCGCCACCGCCGTGCCCTACCTCGCCCTGGCAGGCGCCCTCCTCACCACCGGCACCGGCCCCTCCGCCACCGGAGCCCGCCTGCTCGCCGGCGGCTGCGCCGGCGCCGGAGCCGCCGTCCTGGCCCTGGCCGCCGTCGGCTCCTCCGCCCCGCCCTTCCTCGGCCTGGTCCTGCTCGCCCTGCACGTCACCGCCGCCGGCGCCCTGCTGCTCGCCGGACTCACCCCGCCCGCCACCGCCGCCGCCCTGGCCGTCGCCCCCGTCGCCACCGCCGCCTTCCTGCCCGGACTGTGCTTCCGCTTGTCCGGACTGCGCCTGCCCGCCCTGCCCCGCAACGCCGAGGAACTCCAGGAAGGCATCGAAGCCGTCCCCGCCGCCACCGTCCGCACCCGCAGCACCGTCGCAGACGGCTACCTGACGGCCTTCCACCTCGCCCTCGCCCCCGTCCTCGCCCTCACCCTGACCACCCTCACCGGCCAGCACGGCTGGGCCCCCACCGCCCTGACCTGCGCCCTGTCCCTGCTGCTCCTGCTGCACGCCCGCGGCATCGGCTCCACCCCGCAGCGCCTGGCCGTCCTCCTGCCCGGCGCCCTGGGCCCCGCCCTGCTCACCGCCCACCTCGCCCTCGACCTGGACCCCGCCGCCCGCCTCGGGCTGCTCGCGGCCCTGCTCGCCACCGCCGCCCTGCTGGCCGCCGCCTCCTGGACCGTTCCGGGCCGGCGCCTGCTGCCCTACTGGGGCCGCGCCGCCGACCTGCTGCACACCCTGGCCGCCGTCAGCGTCCTGCCGCTCGCCTTCGCCGCGGCCGGCACCCTCCACGCGCTGCGCGCCCTCGCGGGCTGACCCCCGCGCCGGCCGCGCCCGCCGCATACCCCGAGCCCGCCGCACACCCCGAGCCCGCCGCACACCCCGAGCCCCGCCCCCCGAGGAGAACCACCACCATGCAGTCGAAGCGCGACCAGGTGCAGGCCCACCTGTTCGTGATGGGCCGCCTCGCCACCGGCATCCTGCGCGGCGAACCCGACGCCCCCGACGTCCCCACCGGGCGCACCTCCCGCGGCATCACCACCGGCCTGGTCATCGCCGCCCTCGCCTGCCTGATCGCCGCCGTCTACGGCGTCCTCGTCCCCGGCGGCGCCACCGGCTGGAAGAAACCCGGCACCCTCGTCCTGGTCAAGGAGAACGGCGCCCGCTACCTCTACCTCGACGGAGCCCTCCACCCCCTCCTCAACGAGACCACCGCCCGCCTGCTCGCCGGCGACCGGCTCACCGTCGACCAGGTCAGCGTGCACTCCCTGGCCGACACCCCGCGCGGCACCCCGCTGGGCATCCTCGGCGCTCCCGACGGCCTGCCGGACGCCGACCGCCTCACCACCGCCCCCTGGCTCGCCTGCGCCACCACCGGCCCCGGCCCCACCGGCACCAGCCAACCCCGACTCGCCCTCGCCATCGACCCCACCACCCACGGCACCGCCCTCACCGACGACCAGGCCCTCCTGGTCGCCGCCCCGGACGGCACCCAACACCTCCTGTGGCACGGCCGCCGCCTGCGCCTGGACACCCGCACCCGCGCCCGCCAAGCCCTCGGCCAGGCCGCCGTCACCGCCCGCCCCGTCACCCAGTCCTTCCTCGACGCCCTGCCCGCCGGCCCCGACCTCGCCGCCCCCGACCTCGACCAGCGCGGCACCCCCGGCCCCGACCTCGCCACCCGCCCCACCCGCATCGGACAGCTCTTCACCGGCCCCGGCGGCGACCCCTACCTGCTCACCCCCGCCGGACTCACCCCACTCGACCCGATGACCCTGCACCTGCTGCAAGCCGACCCCCGCACCCAGCAGAGCGCCTACCAGGGCGCCGCCGCCACCCCCGCCGCCATCGGCGCCGCCGACCTCGCCGCCCACAGCGCACCCCCCACCCCCGCCCCCGCCACCCCCGCCCTGCCCACCACCGTGCCCGAACTCCTCACCGCCCCCCAGGGCCGCGACGTCTGCGCCGAACTGCACCCGGGCACCCCGAGCCCCACCACCACCCTCGCCCTCGTCGACGACACCGCCGTCCAGGGCCCCGCCCCCACCGCCCAGCCCGGCATCGAGGCCGCCTGCACCCCCGCCGACACCATCGCGGTGCGCCCCGGCGGCGGCGCCCTGGTACGCGCCCTGTCCACCGCCGGCACCGGCGCCACCCTCTACCTGGTCACCGACAACGCGGCCAAGTACCCGCTCGCCTCACCCGCCGTCGCCAAACAGCTCGGCTACGGCGACGTCACCCCCGCGGGCGTGCCCGCCGCCCTGTTGGCCCTGCTGCCCACCGGCCCCAGCCTCGACCCGGCCGCCCTCACCGGCACCGCCACCGCGAGCCCCGCGGCACCGGCCCCGGCCGGAGCGCCCTGCCCCCGGTGAACCAACGCTCCGCACCACCCCGTTGTCCGAGATGAACCCGGCGAACCGAACGCCCGGGCCCGACGAAAGGAGCCCCCGATGGTGGCCCCCAACCTGCAGACGGACGACGCCTCCGTCCAGGGCATCCTGTCCAACCTCGAGCACCACCTCGGCGCCATGAAGCGCGCCGCCGCGCAGGTCGAGGACGTCAACAGCGAGGTCCGGGACCACTTCAGGGCCGCCTGCAGTACCGAGTACCAGGGCAAGATCGAGGAGTGGCAGGGGCGCTACCAGCAGCTCCAGAACGCCTACAACGACTTCCACGGCAAGTTCGGCGCCGGCCACCGCCAGGTCAACACCGCCCACGAGGAAGCCCTGGACATCGGCCGCAACTGGGGCTCCGGACCCTCCAACGAGGTCTACCACGGCCTCACCCCCTGACGGTTCGCGGGCCCCCGACGACCCGACCACCCACCGAGAGGACCACCGATGGCCAGCATCCTGCTCAACCACGCCAACATCGACGAGGCGGCCGACGCCCTGACCCAGGCCAGCCAGGCCATGTTCAACACCACCCGAGACTTCGCCACGGCCGTCAAGACCGCCCAGGACAAACTCGACGGCGAACTCGCCAACGCCGCCCGCGCCTTCCACGACCTCCTCGTCGCCCAGAACACCGAGATGGACAACGACATCAAGGCAGGCGCCGACATCCTGCGCACCATGCACGGCCTGCTGCGCGACGCCGACAACCGCGCCGCCGGGGGCATCGGCTGATGTCCTCGTCCGTCCCGCTTCCCCAGGTCACCACCCTCAGCGTCAACCACGACGACCTGAAGGACTTCGCGGAGCGGGTGCTGGCCGCCGCCCTGACCAACCTGGAGAACGACCCCGGGTTCGCCACCATGCTGGCCTTCTCCGGCAAGGGCGGAGTGACCACCAAGACGCCCTTCACCGAGCTGCTGACCGGGGCCTTCGAGAGTGGAACCCACCTGCACGACCTGTTCGCCGCCAACCTGGCGGGCGGCGTGCTGCAGGACTACACGAAGTTCCACCAGCAGCTGGCCAAGGCCCAGGGCGACATCCGGCTCTTTCTGCGGCAGATGGACGACGCGCACCAGGACGCCCTGACGGCCGCCCAGGTGATGCAGATCCTCCAGGACGTCATCGCCGCCGGTGGCGGTGGTGGCGGTGGCGGTGGCGGGGGCGGGGGGTAGCGCCCACTGCCGGCCCGGCCGTACCCGAACGCCCCACTCGCTTCCCGTTCTTGGAGAACCCGTGACCACCGACCAGCCCCCCGCTCAGGAGAACCTGCTCTGGGAGGACATCATCGCCGCGTTCAACTCCAAGAAGACGCCGGTGGACATCGTCAAGCGGGCGGACATCGCGGGCCCCAAGGCGGCCCCCTGGCTCACCGGATCGTTCAGCAACGAGACGGGGTACTTCGACGCCAACGACGAGGGCCCGAACTCCACCACGCAGCGCTCGGGCGACGGCGGCAAGCCGGCCGACGTCTGGTGGGCGATGAACTTCCTCGACGGCTCGAGCGAGCACCACTTCCTGATCTCGATCCACATCGACTACTCGAAGTGGGGCAACGACCCCGCCGGGGCGCTGTCCAAGTTCAACTGGCAGGGCGAGTACATCCTCGGGCCGATCCTCCCGGACACGGACGTGCTGGCGGACCCGGACAAGGTCAGCACCAAGGGCAACGACGTCATCCACCCGCAGAGCCTGCTGGCCGCCTCCACCGGGATCGACGACACCGTGAAGTGGCTGACCCAGCAGGGCGACGCCGCGCGCGACTGGGCCGCCAAGATCGACGCCCCGGGCAGCAGCTGGGAGGGCAGCGCGGCCGGCGAGTTCAAGACCCTCCTCCAGCGGTTCGCCCTCGAACTCGACGACCTCAAGAACCAGTTGACGTCGGCGAACTACGGGCCGCTGCTGAAGGCGGCGGCCCGCCAGATCGGGGTGACCATCGGTGATCTCTACAAGGCGCGCCAGACCTGGTACGCCGTCGGCTTCCCGTACCAGTGCATCTACGAGGTCCTGACGGAGGTCATGGCCAAGAGTCCGCCGACATGGACCGGAACCGCGTGGAACTACACCACCGAGCTCGGCGATCCGCACAACGCCGACTTCTACACCGCGCTCGACGCCCGCGCCAAGGCCCGTTGGCTGGAGAAGGTCGCCACCCTGCTCGACAAGCCCGGCAACACCGCGCTGACCGGGCTCGGAAACTCCTACCAGCCGCTGATCAGCAAGCTGCACTTCGGGCTGCTGCCGGTGGGTGTCACACTCCCGCCCAAGGACGTCCCTGACCCCAACAACGGCGGCACCGGCGGAGGGGGCGGCGGAGCCGGCGGGATCGGCGGAGGAGACGGCGGCACCGGCGGGATCGGCGGAGGAGGCGGCGGCAACCACAGGAAGGTCGACCTCGGCGGCCCCCCTCCGCCGGTCATCGGCGGCTCCGGCAGCGGCGGCGGTGGGACCGGCGGCGCCGGCGCCGCCGGGGCCGGCACGCCGATCCGCGACAAGGACGGCAAGGTCCTCCTCGGCACGGACGGCAAACCGCTGCTGCTGCCGCCCGGCGGCTACATCGGCGACGGCGGCAAGGTCTACGACGCCAACGGCAAGGAGGTGCTCGGCAAGGACGGCAAGCCGATCGTGGTCCCCCCGGGCGCGAACGTGCCGCCGGGCACCGGCGGGGGCGTCTACGGCACCAACGCCAAGGTGCCCAAGGGTTCGACCGTGCGCGAGGACGGCACGGTCGTCGACGCCGACGGCAAGCCGGTGCTGGACGCCAACGGCAACCCCTACGTCCTGGAGAAGGGCGGCTCGATCGCCCAGGACGGCACCCTGCTGGGTGCCGACAGGAAGCCGATCCCCGACTCCCTCCAGCGCTCGCGCGACCTGCAGAGCGCGTGGAACTCGCGGGGCTCCGGCGGGCCGCTGACCGGCGGGCTCGGCTCCGGCGGCCTCGGTGGTCTCGGCGACCTCGGTGGCCTCGGTGGCCTCGGTGGGGGAGGGCGCGGGTCGTCCACGGGCTCCTCGACCTGGACGACCGACCTCGGCGCCGGCGGTGCCGGTTCCTACGCCTCCCTCCCCGGCCTGTTCGGCGGCCTCGGCTCCGGCAGCGCCTTGGCGCCCACCGGCACGGGCGGCGCCTCCGGCCCCCGCATCCTCGGCTCCGGCGCCGGCCTCGGCCCCCGCGTCCAGGAGAACTTCGGTCAGGGACCGGGCGGCAAGTCCGGGCTCGCGGGGGCCGCGGGCGCCGCCGAGGCGGCCGCCGAGAAGGCTGCGGCGCAGAAGGCCGCCGCGCTCGCCGCCGAGGAGGCCGCCGCCATGCGCGGCCGCTCGGTGTCCACCAGCGGCGGCATGCCGATGGCGCCGCCGATGGGCGGCGGCATGGGAGCCGGGGGCCAGGGCGAGAAGGGCCGCCAGCGCACCACCTGGCTGGCGGAGGACGAAGAGGTGTGGGGCACCGACACCGGTGCGGTCAGCGGCGTGATCGGCCGCTGACCGCACCCGGCCCGCAGAGACCCCGAAACAGGAGAGAAGAGGTATGTCGCACGCGTTCGTGGAGCAACTGAACCAGGCTCTGGCCGACTTGGCGCAGCAGCAGGAGAAGCTGGCCGAGTCCACCCGCCGCATGCAGGCGATGACCGCCGAGGCCACCAGCAAGGACCGGATGGTCACCGCGAAGGTCGGCCCGCAGGGTCAGCTGATCGCGCTGACCTTCCACACCACCGGCTACCAGTCCATGGCCCCGGCCGAGTTGAGCGCCCTGCTGAAGGACGTCCTCAATGAGGCCAAGGCCCGGATGGGCGAGCGGATCACCGCCGAGATGCGCACCTTCGAGGGCGTCGGCCAGAGCCTGCGCATGAACTTCACCGGTGAGCGCGGCGACGAGGACCTGTTCGGGGCCGGTACGGGCCTGGACCTCGACACGCTGCTCGCCCCGCTCACCGCGATGCGCCCCGGCGCGGAGCGGACCGTCAAGTCCCGCAGGCAGGAGGAGTTCAATGGGTGACACGCTGCGCCTGGACGGCGACGCCAGGAAGGCCTTCAGCAACTTCGAGGACGTGTCCGCGCTGGTCAAGAAGGTCGCCGGGGAGATGCAGGACATCCACGACAAGAACGTCAGGGCGGGCGGCGGCGACGACATCGGCAAGCAGTACCACGACAAGATCGACAAGCCGACCCAGGACCTCTACGGGCTGACGACGGACATCAGCGCCAAGATCGACGCGATGGCCGCGCACGGCCAGGACACGGTCACCCTCTTCCACCGCACCGACGAACACAACGTGGGTCTGACGAGGTAGCGCCCGTCCCCTCCTGCTGCCCCGTCCACCCGCCCCGCCAGTCCCTCCTGCCGTCAGTCCCCTCCCCGGAGGCCCCGCGCCGTGTCCCACTCCTCGATCCACGTCTCCCCGGGCCTGGCGCAGTTCTTCCACATCATCAGCGGCATGCCGTGGCCCGAGTCCGACGAAGGGCTGCTGCGCGACGTCAGGGACGACTACCTGGCCCTGGCCGAGGACCTGCCGAAGCTGGCCGGCTACATCCAGGACGCGGTGAAGAACTGCGACCAGCGGATCGAGGGCAAGGCCGCCGACGCCTTCCGCAAGGAGTGGGGCAAGTTCATCGGCACGGACAGCCAGCCCGGCCCGCTCGACCAGACCCATGACCTCTGCACCCAACTGGCCGAGTTGGCTGGCAAGGTCGCCAACACCGTCGAGTACACCAAGTGGATGGCGATCGGCCAGCTCGTCCAGCTGCTCCTGGAGATCGCCCTGGCCATCGCCTGGTCCGTCTACACCGGGGGCGTCTCCCTCATCGAGCTGGAGTGGCAGAAGATCCTCACGAGGCAGTTCCTCCTCCAGCTCATCAAGAAGCTCGTCCTGCTGATCGTCATGCACACCTTCGGCGGCATCGTCGGCGGCCTGATGCTGGACGCGATCATCCAGGGCATCCAGTTCAAGCGCGGCGACCGGCACGAGTGGGACAAGGACCTCACCAAGCAGGCGGCGATCTTCGGCGCGATCAGCGGGGCGATCGGCGGCCCGCTCAGCATCCTGGGGGAGGGCCTGGGCAAGCTTCTGGGCCCGCGCCTGAGCAAGCTGTTCGTGGAGAGCGCGCTCAACGACGTCGTCAAGGGGCTGACCGGGGGCGTCGCCAAGGACGTCGGGGAGGGCGTCGCGGGCGGCGCCCTCAAGGGGGCGGGCAAGGACCTCGGGGAGGGCGTCGCGGGCGGCGCCCTCAAGGGGGCGGGCAAGGACCTCGGGGAGGGCGTCGCGGGCGGCGCCCTCAAGGGGGCCGGCAAGGAGGCCGGCGAGGGCTTCGGCCGGCTGCTCGGCGACGAGGCGGCCGAGCGGTTCGCCAACGGCATCACCAACCTGCTGAAGGAGAACGCCCAGTACCTGGCCAAGGGGTTCAAGGCCGGGCGCAGGGTCGGCGCGGCGACCGGCGAGAAGTTCGTGCGCGAGCTCGGCGAGCTCTTCGAGAAGGAGCTCGGCCGGGAACTGGGCGGCACGTTCGCCCGGGAGATGGGCGAGCAGATCGGCAGGCAGTTCGTCCAGCACTCGCTGAAGACGGTGGCGAAGGAGAGCAGCCAGACGGCGCTCAAGGAGGCCCTGGAGAACCTCGCCAAGCGCGACGGCAAGGTCGCCCTGACGCCCGAGCTCAAGCTACTGGTCGAGAAGATGCCCGAACTCGCGGGCGGCGTCAGCAAGATGAACAAGATGTTCCACCTCGGGGCCGTCCTGGGCGGCCAGTTCGAGGCCGGCATCAACCAGTACCTCACCGAGGGCATCTACAACACGATCTACAACGGCGAGTGGCAAGCCGGCGGGATGAGCTTCCTCGGCGGCTTCATGATGGGCGGCATGCGGCACATGATCATGGGCCTCGCCTCGCCGCTGACCCTCCGCTACGCGGACTACGTCCGAAGCCTGGAGAGCTCCCGGATCACCGAGGAGAACGGCGGGTTCTACGGCCCGACGCACGCGCTGACGTTCCTCTCGGTGATCAGCAACATGGGCGGCCACTCGGCGCCGTTCCCGGTGCCCCGGCCCGGGCACATCGACCAGATCGCCGGGACGAGGACGGCGGGCGGCGACGGCGCCTCGCTCCGGTCCGACGGCGCCTCACTGTCCGGCTCGACCCCCCTCGGCTCGGGCAGCCACCACCGGGAGGAGAACGGTGACGGCGTCCTCGCCGACCCCGAGGGCAAGAGCAGCTTCAGCTCCTCGGTCGACGGCGGCTGGGACCCGAAGGCGCCCTCCCGCCAGGTCAGGACCCAGTCCGAGGACGGGGGGACCGCCGTCCCCAAGGGGGCCAGGTCCGCGACCCCCACGACGGGCGGGCCCGAGAGCACGGGCGACCCCAGGAGCACGGACGCCGCCGGGAAGCCGGTCACCGGCGGGGAGCGCGGCGCCACCGCTACCGCTTCCGCGGGGGCGGACGGCCAGGGCGGCGCCGTGAAGCCGCAGCAGCCGCAGCGCAGGCCACGTCCGGACCACCGCACCACCGTCGCCGAGGAAAGCTCCGAACCGCCCCTGCACACGCCCTCGCCCGCGACCGAGGGCGGCGCGGGCGGGCACGCGCAGCCGCGTGCGAACGACGGTGTCCGCAACGAGGCCACCGCGCAGCAGACGGTCCGCACCAGCTCCGGCGGCGGCACCGCACCGGCCCACCCGAACCGGACCGACCCGGTGAATGCCGACTCCGGCCGCGCCGACCCGACCCGGACCGACCCCGGCCGCCCCGACGCGCTGAATGCCGATCCCGGCCGCCCCGGCCCGGACCGCCCCGGCCCGGACCGCCCCGGCCCGGACCGCCCCGGCCCGGACCGCCCCGGCCCGGACCGCCCCGCCCCGCAGGGCTCGCGGCCCGACCCGGAGCCGGCCGCCCCCAGCGGCCCGCACACCCCCGACACCGCCCCGGTCCCGTCCGCCACCGCCTCCGGCCACCTCTACCACCAGGTCGACGCGCCGGAGCACGCCAAGGCGCCCGCCGGCGACGAGCGGCGCACGGCCTGGCAGGACCGGCAGCGTTCCCTCGCCGAGGACCACGACGCGAGGCTCGCCGATGCCGAGCAGCGGGAGGCGACCCGCCGTGCGATCGAGGACCGCCTGACCGAGGGGGCCGGCCGGCTGCCCCGGGAACTGCGCGCCCTCGTGAAGCCGGACTCGCCGGTGTGGCGCCGGGCCGCGGAGACCATGCGCGAGGACATCGAGGCGCGCCCGCACGAGCGCGAGGAGATCCTCGCCGCCGCCGCGGACCGCCTGGAGCTGGCCGGCGGCCGCGAACTCGCGCTCACCTTCGCCACCCGCCGCTTCGAGCGGCTGCTGGCCGACCGCGGGCTCGGTCCCGAGCACTCCGGGGACCACACCACGGCGGAGATCCGCCAGGAGGCCACGGAGAAGTTCCGCACCGAAGCCGAGCATGACATCGCCCAACTGTTCACCGCGCGAACCGACTTCACCCCCGAGCGCAACGCCCTGGCCGCCCGGGCGCTGGAGCGCCGCCTGCGCGAGGCCGCCCGGGAACTGGACGTGCGCCAGGCGCGCGCCGAGGCGATCCGGCAGGTCGACCGGGCGGTGGACGACGCCCACGCCCGGTGGTCGGCGGACACGCTCACCGAAGGGGACCGCGCCCTGCTGGAAGCGGCCGGTGTGCCGCACGACGGCCGGCTGTCGCCGGAGGCCCGTGACCGGGTCGCCGACGTCCTGCGGGAGCGGATCGAGGGGCTGCACCGCGACGGGGACTCCTTCCAACTGATCGAGGAGGAGGGCAAGGCCGGCGGGGAGGCGCTCACCCCCGTCGACCCGACCCGCCTGGGCCGGGCCCGGCTGGACGCGGACTTCCAGGAGGCCCTGGACCGCCACCGGGCCGCACTGCCCCACGAGTTCACCGTCCAGGCGGTCCGCGAAGCGGTGCTGAAGCGCTCCGTCACCGCGGTGGACGACGCAGCCGCGGCGTGGAAGGACACCGCCGCCGACCAGTTCGGCCCCGAGGCGCTGCGCGAACTCGGCCTGGCAGACGGTCCGTCCCCGCGCGCGGTGGCCGCCGCCCGCGCCGAGCTCGCCCGCCGCGCCGACCGCCTGGTCGCCGAGCACACCGCCGCCGACCGAGACCCGGCCCGGCTCAGGGCGGAACTGGACCGGCTGACCTCCCCGGCCGAGGCCAACCGCCTGTTGGCCCTGCACGGCGCCCGGGAGGAGGCGCTGCGCGCCGCCGAGGACACCGCCCGCACCGAGGTCCCGCACGACCTGGGCGGCCCGGAGCACACCGACCGCGGCGGTGACACGGCCGCCACGGTCGAAATGGCCCTGGGCCGCCCGGCCGCCACCGCCGCGCCCGCCTCCAGCGCCGCCCGGCGGGTCCGCGAGGGCTACACCGAGCGGATCCGCACCGCCTTCGACGACACCTTCGGCGCCCTGCTGCGGGACCGGGACACCGACCACCGCACCCGCCTGACCGAGCAGTTGGAGATCTGGCGCCGCACCCGCGACCGGCTGACCGAGGGCCTGGCGGACCACGTCGCCTTCGAACGCGACGTCCTGCCCGCCCGCGAGCACGCCGCCGCCGGCTACGACCGCCTCGCCGAGGGCCGCCAGGTGCCGGAGGCGGACGTCCGCAAGCTGAAGACCGAGTACGGCGACGGCTTCTTCGACGCCTACCGGCAGCACTGGGCACCGGAGGACCTGGACGGCGAGCACTGGCGCGCCCACGAGGCGGCCCACGAGAACGTCTTCGGCCGCCGCCCCGCCGAGGAACAGCCCGGGGCCGAGCCCGAGCCCACCCACGAGCCGGAGGAGAAGCAGACCCCCACCCAGGGCACCCCGTCCGGCCCGCTCACCCGCCCCGCCGACCCGGTCCCGGACACGCCCCCCGCCGTCCCGCCGCCCGCCGGGCCGCCCGCCGGGCCGCCTCCGCTCCTGCCCGCCTCCGCCTGGTCCGACATCCGCACGTTGGCACCGCCCGCCCGGATGGACACCGTCCGCTTCGACCCCCGGGTGCGCGGCCAGGGCGGCCCGGGCGACATCGCCGGCCCCGGCGTGCGCGAGCAGTACGAGAACCGGCAGCGCAGCCTCGGCGGCCTGCACGGCGCCGACACCACGATCAGGTACGACGTACGGCGCTTCGAGGCCCGACCCGGCCACTGGGTCACCGAGTTCACCTTGAACCTGCACCTCCAGGGGCCCGACCGCCGCCCGCTGGACGCGGCCGCCGCCGCCCGGATGCTCGACCGCGCCCGCACGGTGGTCGCCGACCGCTTCAACGAACGCTTCCGCCTGCCCGGCGGCGACCAGGTCCACCTGCGGGTCGAGGGCGCCCCCAACGCCACCGGCGCCCACCAGAGCATCACCGTCCTGCCCGGTGACGGGCGCAGCGACCAGCTCCACTGGTACGACCGGAGCGCGCCCGGCGTCCTGCTGCACGAACTGCTGCACTTCCTCGGCCTGCCGGACGAGTACGTCGAACCGGCCCGGAAACCGGGTGACGCCTTCGCGCTGCGCCGCCGCGACCGCTGGGCGGGCGAGAACGGCGTCATGGGCACCTCGGCCCACCGCGACGACTTCACCGTCCTGCCCCGCCACCTCCAGCGGATCCAGGAGGTCCTCCACTCGGGCCCGGTCCTGCGCGACCTGACCCACGACCAGTACCGCTCCCACCCGGAGACGACGCCGGACGCCCCGGTCGCCCCGCACACCCCCGCCCCGCCGAACGGCGCGACCCACCTCACTCAGAGCCCCGTCACCCAGAGCCCCGCCACCCAGCCCTCCGCCAACAAGCCGCCGAACGCCCCGGCGCCGGTGCACGAGTCACGCGTGAACGTCCAGGACCACCAGGACCGCCAGGACGACCACGACACCGACGGCGGCAGTGGCCTGCGGGGCCCCGCCGCCGCGCCGCTGCCCCCAGCCGACCCGGTCGCCGTGGGCTTGGCCCGGCGTCATCTCGATGCCGCGGCCCAGGACCCGGCGCTGTACAGGTTCATGGGGTGGATCAAGGGCGGCGGGTTCACGAGCAAGCGTGACGAGGAGGGCATGATCAAGGTCCGTGAGGGGGAGTGGTACGAATCCCTGCTCGACGAGGTCCAGACCTTCCTCGACCACGCGCAGACGCTGCGCCCGGCCGGGGAGCAGCCGGTGGGGGAGTCCCTGCGCCT
>NZ_JBVJJY010000017.1:0-71247 GCF_055585785.1 Kitasatospora sp. NPDC053308
TTCCAGCCTTCCATACGTCCACACCCCGTCACACCCCCACCCCAACGTTCCCACGCCCTCCCTTTCTTCCCCCCGAACCCACACCCGACCCCCCTTTCCAGCGGGCGCCGGGCGCGCACCAGGACCAGGAGGTCACCCGTGCAACTCCGCTTGGCCCGCCGCATCGTCCCGCTGGTGACGGCGATCGCCGCGCTGACCGCGATCCCCGCCGCCTCGGCTACCCAGGGCACGGCCCCGATCACGGCCCAGATCACGGCCCAGAGCACAACGCAGGCCACGGACCAGGCCCCGGACCAGGCCACGGCGGCCCGAGGCGCGCACCGGCAGTTCGCCGTCGGTCCGCAGTACGACTCGACCCACGTGTACGTGGCGCCGGGCACCGAGCAGGCCTTCGTGGCGAGTTGGACGTCCACCTTCGGCGGCACCACGATCGGGCCGGTCGCCACCCAGGTGACGCCCACGCCCAGCCGGACGCTGTCCGAGCTGGTGGTCTCGCCGGTCGGCACGCTGTCGGTGTTCGACTACACCACGCCCGTCCCGTACCCCTTCGGCACCGAGCGCACCGGCTGGCTGGTCACCGACCTCGACCAGGCCGTGCGCGCCGCCCGGGCCGACGGCGCGGCCGTCACCGTGGCCCCCTTCGCCGACCCGATCGGCCGGGACGCCGTCATCCAGTTCCCCGGCGGGATCAACGCCCAGCTCTACGTGCACACCACGCCGCCGTCCTACCCCGCCCTGGCGAGCGTGCCGGAGAACCGGCTCTACCTCTCACCCGACGCGGTCGGCGCCTTCCTGCGCAGCTACCTCTCCTTCACCCAGGGCCGCATCGTCTCCGACGACCGCCGCGCCGACGGCGCCGCCATCGGCCTGCCCGGCACGACCTACCGGCTGATCCGCCTGACCTCCGGCTTCGGCACCACGGTCGTCACCGTGACGGACGGCCACCTGCCCCACCCCTACGGCACCGAACTCACCGGCTACGGCGTCCCCGACCTCGGCGCCACCCTCCAGCGCGCCACCGCGGCCGGCGCCACCGTCCTGTCCGGCCCGGTCCGGACGGGCGGCCGCGACAGCGCCATGGTCCGCTTCCCCGGCGGCTACACCGCGGAGCTCCACACCGATCACTGACCCCACTCCTCCGATCCGCGACCGCCACCGGGCGGCCAGGCCCTCCCCGCCTGGCCGCCCATCGGCACGTCCGGGTCCCCCGGCTCACCGCCCCGGCTCTCCGCCCCGGCGCTGGGCACCCCGCCCGACGCAGCACAGCACCCCCGCGACCGCGGCCGGCCGCCCCGACCACCCCACCGCCCGCTCCGGACAGTCGGGCGAGCCCCGCCCCGGGGCCGCCGGGAGCCTGCTGCGAGGCGGGAGACGTGCGGCACCCCGCCTGGCGCGACCGTCGTGCTCGTCCACGACGGCCGCGCCGGGGCGGGGTGCCGGGCTGTGCCGGGGCTGCTCTTCGGATGCCGCCGGGCCGAGGCCCGCCGCAGGCGGACCGCGGTCCGGCTCATGGCGGCGGCCCGGTCAGTCAGGACGCGGTGTCTCGGCTGCCGCCCCCGGCCGCGTACGCCTGCCACTCCCGGGGCGAGACCCCGTACGCCTCGCGGAACGCCCGGCTGAAGTGGGAGTGGCTGACGAAGCCCCACCGGTGTGCGACGGCGGCGACGTTGGGCTGCCGGCGGGCGGGCCGTTCGAGCTCCCGGCGGCAGGCGTCCAGGCGTCGCCCCCGCACCCACTGGCCCACGGTGGTGCCGTCCTGCTGGAACAGCTTGTGCAGGTAGCGCACCGAGATGTGCTGCGAGCGGGCGATCGACTCGGGTGAGAGGTCCGGGTCGGCGAGGTTCTCCTCGATGTGGGCGCGGAGCCGGGTGAGGAGTTCGGCGGCGCCGCTCCGGTGCTCGGGGTCCTCCCGCTGGAGCAGTTCGGTCACCAGGACGGCGACGATGTCGGAGACGCTGCGCGCCAGGTGGTCGCCGGGCCGGGCGCGGTGGGTGCGGGTCTGGCCGGCGAGGGTGCGCAGGAACTGGGAGGCGAGCGAGCCGATGCCCTCGTTCCCGCGTGCCAGTAGGCCGCCGGTGCGCCGGACGTCGCCGTGCCGGACGCCGAGGTGGAAGCAGGGGACGCGGAACCGGATCATCCGGCACCCGGCGTCCTGCAGCAGGCCGGCCGGGTGCGGGGTGGTGTCGATCAGCAGGTCCCCGGGGGCAAGGTCGGTGCTGGCGCCGTGGCGGCGGACCGAGGCCGCGCCGTGGACGTGCAGGGCGACGTACAGGCAGTCGTCGGGGTCGCCCCCGGGCGGCGGGGCGAGGACGTCGATGCAGCCGTTGCCGCCGTCGTCGTAGGCCTGGTCGTCGCCGCCGTCACGGTGGGCCAGGCGCCCACCGTCGTTCGTGATCAGTTGGTGCATGGTGCTCGTTCGGGTCCGTTCGGAAGGTCCGGGGACCGGCGGGTCTCCGGGGGATGAGCGGCAGCTCGTACGGAGGATTCTGGCGACGGTCCGGGGCCGTTGACCACCGACCGGCGTAGGGATTGCCCGACGGAGCTTCATCGCTCTGTAGCAAGGACGGCGCCCCCTCCCGACCCCTGACGTCGCAGGTCAGACCCGGGGACGTCCCCGGGCTGCTGGAGCAGGTCCCACAGCCGCAGTCCCAGGTGGAGGACGAGTCGGTGCGCGCCGTCGTCCAGGTCCAGGCCCGTGATGTCCTGGATCCGGCGCAGGCGGTAGTACAGCGAGGTGCGGTGGACCTCCAGGGCCTCCGCCGTCCTGGGCACCGAGCCCGCGTTGTCCAGGAAGCAGCGCAGGGTCTCCTCCAGCCGGGCGCTGCCCCCGCCGTCCAGCAGGCGCCGCAGCGGCTTGGGCAGCAGCGCCGCGTCGAGCACGCTGTCGGGCAGGTGGAGCAGGACGGCGTACTCCCCGAGCCGCTCCCAGTCCCCGATGCCCTCCAGCCGGGGCAGCCGACGGGCCGCCCGGAGCGCCGCGCGGGCCTGGTCGTGGGAGATCCACGCGTCGGCGAGGCCCGTCCGGCGTCCGCCCACGCCCACCAGCGGGACGGCGTCCGCGTCCAGGAAGGTCCGCAGGGAGCGGAGGATGGCGCGGGACTGCAGGTCCAGGTCCTCGTCCGTCGGTTCCTTCTCGAAGACCTGCACCAGGACCGCCCGGTCCTGGTCGACGGCGGCCAGGCCGCGGGCCGTCCGGGTCCGGCGGAACGGTTCGAGCGCGCCGCGCAGCGCCACCGAGACGTGCCCGGACGGCCCGCGCCGGCCGGCGACGGCCACGCCGGTGACCACGACGTGGGGGCCGGCCGGCAGCAGTCCGTCGTCCAGCAGGCACCGGTGCGCGGCGCAGCGCAGTGCCACGTCCGAGCCGACCAGGTGGTGCACCAGCCGGCGGGTGCGCTCCTCGGCGGCGTCCGAGGCGAGCCGCTCGGCGTACATCTCGACGGCCACGGCGCGGGCGGCCCGGTCGATGGCCTCGGTCTCGGCCGGTGTGAGGGGCTTGGCCGCCACGACCATCAGGATGCCCAGCACGTGGCCCCGTTCGCGGATCGGGACGCAGTAGCGCGGCTGCAGTCCCAGGTCGTCCCGGCCCGGCAGGACGCCCGGGCCGGTCCACCGGGCGACCCCCTGCGCCAGCACGTAGTGGATGGCCTCGTCGTCCGCGATGCCCTGCAGCAGCGTGCGGACCCGTACCGGGTCCTCGTCCCCGAAGTGCCGGCTGGTGCAGATCATCCGCACCAGCGGGTCGTCGAGGACGACGGACCGCCCCAACTCCTCGGCCAGGCCGTCCACCAGTGCCTGGAGCGCCTCGCCTCCCGGACGCGCGCGCCGACTCCACCTCTTCATGATCAATTGCCTCCCGGGGGGCATTGATACAGGGGGTGAAACCGGCCGGACAAGCCTCCGACAAACCGAGGAACCGAGGGCCGCGACACGCCCGGGCCACACCCACACGGAGCGTCCGACACCCCCCGACCAGCGCGCTCGCCCCCACCAACTGCCCTGCACGCCACCATCATTGACGGAGCATCACCTACAAACGCCCCTACCCCCCGGCCCGCACCCCCCACGACGCGAAGCAGCCCCGCCACCGCCCGCGGCCCGGACGGACGGTGCACGGATCGTCATGTCGCGGTGCACCGCCGGAACACCTGCCCCACCTGCGCCGCCTAGCCTGGGGAGCGGCTCCGCCTCCCCCTGTTCCCGGCAGCTCCCAGGGCCCGGGGGCGAGAGCACCGGCCCGCCCCGCCCCCGCGCACCGGCCGGACGCCCTTCCCCCACGCCCCACGGGCCGCCCGTCCCGGCACGCGCCCCGCACCACCCAGGAGAACCCATGCCCACCCACCACCCCCTCCCGGAGGCCACCAGCACCGACCTCCTCCTCGACGCCCGACTCGTCCTCGGCGAGCACGACGCCGTCGACGTCCCGGTGCGCCTCGGCTACCGCAGCGACGACCCCCTCGCCGTGGCCCTGGAGTTCCTCGGGCCCGCCGCGGAAGCGGGCGTCTGGCGCTTCGCCCGCGACCTCCTCTGGGAGGGCCTGCAGAAACCCAGCGGACTCGGCGACGTCCGCATCTGGCCGCCCTGCCCCTGCCACGGCCGCCCCCACCTGCGCGTCATGCTCCGGGGACACGGCGCCGTCGTCCTCCTCGACCTCCCCGCCCGCCAAGTCCGCCGCTGGCTCCGCCGGGAGACCTTCCCCCTGGTACCCCCCGGCTCCGAAGGCCCCCTCCTCGACTGGTCCACCCCGCCCCGCTGAGGCGGCAGTGACGCGCAGTCCCGCCCCGGACGGTCTGCGGTCAGACCTGACTCGCGGAGGCGAACCGGACGAACGCCGCCCAACCAGCCGACTCGATGCGGAGGACCGGCCCTTCCGGGTCCTTCGAGTCACGGACGTGGACGAGGGCTCCTGTCAGCGCCACTTCCACGCACTGTCCGCCTTCCGCACCACTATGACTGCTTTTGAACCAGGCCAAGGCCTGCGACTCTCCGGTGCTCTCGTCGGCATTCATAGCTCTCCCAGCAACTTCTCGACGTACGCCAGTGACTCACGAGGGGTCAGCGCCTGCGCGCGGATGATCCCATGACGTGCGGCGAGGGCGCGGACTTCCTCGCGATCAGTGACCAGTGTGCTATGCCCCTGCATCTCCATGTAACCGATCTGTTCGCCGCCCTTGCGGGTGAACAAGGTGAAGCCGCCGTCGATACCCGCATTGTCCTCACGGTCGAGGGGCATGACCTGCGCCTCCACATTGCGTCGTTGCCCGACCAGGAGAATCTGCTCCAGCTGGCCGCGCATCACCGCTACACCGCCGAGTCGCCGCAGCAGCACGGACTCCTCCATGACGAAACTCATCAGCGGGGAGACCCGGGATGCGAACAGCTCCTGCCGAGCCAAGCGGGCGGCCACTCGCTGCTCGATAACGCTCTCTTCCAGGAGAGGCCTGCGCATCGCGAGCAGCGCCCGCATGTATTCCTCGGTCTGCAGCAGGCCATTCACCACATGGATGTCGTAGGTCTGCAGCTCCACCGCCTCCGCCTCCAGCTTGGCGGCGTCCCGGAAGAACGCGGGGTACCGGGCCCGGGCGACCTCGTCCTTCATCGCGATCAGCACGCCGCCCGCGTTCAGCTCGTGATCCGCCCTGTCGATCAGCTCGGGCCGGGGAATCCTCCGCCCGAGCTCCACCGAGGCGATCAGGTCCTCGCCGTACCCCAACCGGGCGCCCAACTGGGCCCGGGACAGACCCGCCCGCTCCCGCAGGAGCTTCAATTGCCGCCCGAAGGCGCGTAGAAGGCCTGCCCCGTCGTCCTGTTCCGCCATGTCGACCACCTCCGGCCCGCCAAGTCCACCCGGACATCCGCCCACGATCGGCTAGCGGAACCCTACGGAACGCAACCGGTCGGGGTGTCCGGAATACTGCGAATTCACCCGCTACGCGGCTGGTGCGACGGCCGCACCCCGCAGCAGGCCGCGCGCGCGTTCCGCGCCCCGGCGGTTGCGTTCGACCACGGCCACATCCGGCCCGGCCTGAGGAGGTGCTACTCCCCTACAGCGTCCGCAGATCACGCCGCCACCCGGCACGGGATCCGCGCAACTCGCGCATTCCCCCATGCCACCGGCCGCAGCGCCGGGCGCGGCGACGACCGCCCCCGGCATCCGTCGCTCCAGGCGTGCTCGCACGAAGCCCGCCGGCGCGAGCACATGCGGGGGCAGACCGCCCAACAGGGCCTCCCGCAGCCGCCCGACGTCCGGATCCCGGGCGAGCCAGTCCGCCACGAGCGGCGCGAGATCGAGGACTTCAGCCGCCCCCAACCGCAACCGCCGGTCCCGGGCGGTCAACCGACCGAGCAACCCGGCTGCTTCTCCCTCGCCGCACCCCGCGCGGGAGGAGGTGTTCCCCTCGGTCTTCTCCCCCTTGGGGGAGGTGCCGACTTCCCGACGCTCCCCCTCACCGAGTGCCGGGTTTCGGACCGAATCGCACCAGGCCGCCTCGATCTCGTCCGCCTCCGTCAGCGGCACGCTGCTGACGAGGACGCGGGTCGTCCACGTGCCCTTCGTCGGGTGCTGGGAGCGCCGGACGTGCAGGTAGCCCTCCTCGATCAGCTGGGCCCGCGCGCGGGCGATCGCCGTGCGCCCTTCGGGCATCCGCCTGCCGATGGTGAGGACGGTGTCCCGGCTGCCGGGCGGCAGCGACAGCGCCCACAGCAGCAGTGTCTTCGCGGTGGCCCGCAGACGCGGGTGGCGGACGATCTCGTGTGACGCCCGTACATAGCGTTCGGGCGCGATAAAGTGCACGTGCATGAGGAGTGCTGCTTCCTTGTGCCCGACCCCGGGGTGTTCCAGCACCGCCGGGGTCATCTCTTGATCTGTAGCCGGACGGTAGCACGCGGTGACCGCCTCCCGCCCCCGAATCCGTGAACCGCCGGCCTCAGCCCGCTCGGCCGCAGACGGCACCGGACTCCGCCGCTATCAGCCGCACCTGGCACACCTGGCACACCGTCAATGTGAGGGGTTCACCGGCCGCCCGCTCCCAGAGCGCCGCCGCGCACCTCGTTCAGCGTCAGAACGCGCCGGTCGTCCACCTTCGTTCCCGTGCGCGGCCTACCCGCAAGGACCTCCTCGACACCCGCGTACACGGCTGCCCGCCGGCCGTACACGGCCCGGCCGTACGCGCGTCGCCGCTGGTCACGGCCTCTCCGCGCCCGGCACGCTCCTGCCCATGACATCCCTGGACAGCCCCAGCACTCCCGAAGCGACCACTCCTCTCCGGGAGTTCGCCACGCGGTTCCGCCCCACCCCGCGCGGTGCCCGGCTCGCCCGCCGACTCGTCTCCCGCCGCCTCGACGACTGGGGGTACGGCTACGACTCCCCGCTCAACGAAACCCTGGCCCTGATCACCGCCGAACTCGCCTCCAACGCCGCCCGCCACGGCCGCGTCCCCGGCCGGGACTTCGCCGTCCGGCTCGCCGAGCACCCCGGCGTCCTCCGCATCGAGGTATCCGACACCCGCGCCGAACGGACGCCGCCGACCGCTCCCCCGGCCCTGCCCACCGACGCCGAGTCCGGTCGAGGACTGCTCCTGGTCGCCGCCCTCGCCGACGACTGGGGTACCTCCCCGCGCTCGGCAGCCCCGGGCAAGACGGTCTGGGCGGAGTGCCGGCGTCGGTAGTCCCGGAGTCGTCCCCCTCCCCCACGAACCGAGCAGTAGGATGACCGTACGTATGCCGGTCGTCACCGGCGCATCGGGGGCAGGGGACACATGAACGACATCCGGAGGCCCTGCGCCGACAAGCCTCCACGCACAGTGGGGCGCGGGCGGTGACGGGCTGTCCCAGCGAGCCGACTGCGCGAAGAGCCGGGCCGGCGCGCAGAACATGGACGACTTCCTGATGCGCGGGAGCAGCACGGCCCCCGGAAACCGCCCTTCGTCCGCGTCAACCCGGACCGGTACCGGACCGACGTCGGACGACCAGCGCCCCCCCTCGCCCGTTCCGGGCACGCGGCCCACTGGTCCTCGTCTGCGCGAGCTGGCTGTGCACCGTGCCCACGGTCATCGCGGACGGCGACGTCCATGCGCTCGTCAGCCGGTGCCACGACGGCCCCGGCGCCCCGGCCTACGTCCTACCGCTGGCCTGGACCGGCCTGGCGTTGGGGATCGGCGCGCTCTGCTGGGGCGGTTGGCAGCTTTTCACCGCCCTGCGACGGAAGGACCTGCGGCTCAGCCTGGGGCACGGCCTGCTCTGCGTCCTCCTCCCGGCGGCGACCATCGGCCTCCCGTTCCAGTACGCCCTTGCGCAGACCGCCGCCCACGACACCGGCCCGCAGCGGAGCAGCTGCTTCGGGAACGGCCCGCTTCGCATCACCGTCGACGCTGCGGGAGGCCCCCGAACACACGGTGTCGACATCTTCCGGCACGGCGAGCCGGGCCCCTCCTGAAGGCCGTTCTCACGCCCTGGGACACGTCACGACGCCAAGCCGGTCGGCCGCAGAACAGGAAGCGCCCGGGTGAGCCCGTCCCCGGGGCCCGTCCCTTGTCCGCGCCTGCACGGAACGCGCGATGCGACGACCCCCGGGCCGCCCTCCGAACGGCCTCCCCCGGAGGGGCCGGCGGCGCGGAACGCCCGGGCGCGTGCCCCCGGGTCAGCGCTCCCGCCCGCGGGGCTTCAGGGGCAGCGCGGGGAGCTCGGGGGCGGGGAGGCGGTCGCCGGCGTAGCCGTGGACCTCGCCGAAGCGGGTGCCGGTCATCCAGTCGGCGCGGGCCTGGGCGATGTCCTCGGTGGAGCGGCCGATGAAGTTCCACCACATGACGATCTTCTCGTCGAAGGGTTCGCCGCCGAGGAGGAGGACGGCGGCGTCGGTGTAGGCGTGGAGGGGGAGGTCTGGGCGGCCGCAGCCGAGGTAGAGCATGGAGCCGGGTTCGACGGGGACGCCGTCGACGTCGGCCCGGCCGGACATGGCGAGGACGGCGTACTCGAAGTCGGGGACGAGGGGGAGCCGGAGGTCCGCGCCCTCGGTGAGGGCGAGGTCGGCGCCGACCAGGGGGGTGTGGGTGGTGCCCGGCGAGGTGGCGGTGTCGAGGGTGCCGAGGATGACGGTGCCGCGCAGCCCGGGGGCGGTGACGACGGGCAGGTCGGGGTGGTGCTCGAAGGCGGGGGCGGTGTGCCGGCGGGCCTCCGGGAGGGCCACCCAGAGCTGGGCGCCGTGCAGGTGGCGGGCGTGCGGGCGCGGGGACTCCTCGGAGTGCGAGATCGCCCGGCCGGAGGTCATCAGGCCCAGCTCGTACGGCCGGACGGTCTGCAGGCTGCCGAGGCTGTCGCGGTGCAGCACCTCGCCCTCGTGCAGCCAGCTGACCGTCTGCAGGCCCATGTGCGGGTGCGGCGGCACCTGCATGCCGGGCTCGTCGGCGATGTCGTCGGGGCCGTAGTGGTCGACGAAGCACCAGGCGCCGACCATCCGGCGGCCCAGGTTGGGGAGCAGGCGGCGGACCACCGTGCTTCCCCCGAGCGGGACGTGACGGGGCGTCAGCAGATCCCTCACCGGGCCGGGGCCGGCCTCGCGGCCGCAGGTGGTCGGGGCGGGCTTGAGGTCGAGGTTGCTCATCGCGGTTCCACCACCGTACGAGGAGGGGCTGGCGGAGGGGAGCCCGCAGGAGGGCTCCCTCACCGATCATCCGGCAGCGGCCGACGTTCCTCCACCCGTGCCCGCCCCGTCCGGCGCCCCGCCGGCCGACGCCCGGCGCTGGGCACCCGGTCGCGAGCACCCCGCCCAGGCCGCCCCGCCCCCGACCCCAGGCAGCCCCCGACCGCGCCCCGTAAGCCCCGGGCCGTAAGCCCCCAGGCCCGGCCCCCGCCCCGACTCAGTGCCGGCAGGCCCACCAGGCGTCCGCCGACGCCTGGTCGGCGAGCTCCCGCAGCTTGCGGACCGCCTCCGCCGGGTCCTCCGCCCCGTACACCGCCGAGCCGGCCACGAACACGTCCGCGCCGGCCTCGGCGCAGCGCTCGATGGTGCTCGCCGAGACGCCGCCGTCGACCTGCAGCCACAGCTCCAGGTCGTGCTTGGCGATGAGCTCCCGGGTGCGGCGGATCTTCGGCAGCATGATGTCCAGGAACGCCTGGCCGCCGAAGCCGGGCTCGACGGTCATGATCAGCAGCATGTCGAGCTCGGGCAGCAGGTCCTCGTACGGCTCGATCGGCGTGCCGGGCTTGAGCGCCATGGAGGCCCGGGCGCCCTTGGCGCGGATCTCGCGGGCGAGCCGGACGGGCGCGGCGGCGGCCTCGACGTGGAAGGTGACCGAGCCGGCGCCGGCCTCGACGTACTGGGGGGCCCAGCGGTCCGGGTCCTCGATCATCAGGTGCAGGTCGAGCGGGATGTCGGTGGCGCGGGCGAGCGACTCGACCACCGGGACGCCCAGGGTCAGGTTGGGCACGAAGTGGTTGTCCATGACGTCCACGTGCAGCCAGTCGGAACCCCGGACGGCCTCGGCCTCGTCGGCGAGCCGGGCGAAGTCCGCGGACAGGATGCTGGGGTTGATCTGGGCCATGACCGACTACCTTCACATGAGGGCTGGGGCGCCCCGGGATCGGGCACCTCGCCCCATCATCTCGCGCCGTCCCACCGCCGACCGCACACGGTGACCCCCGCGTGACCGTCATCACACCCGCGCCGGGGTTACCGGGGCCGTCGCCGTGGTCATCAGCCCTGGAACGGTCCGCGCACCCGCCGGAGCGACCCGTCCCCGGGCCGCCACGACGCCCGCGGACCGTCCCGAAACACGGGCCGCCACGGCACCCGCCGGACCGTCCCGACCAGCCGAGCTCCCGCTCCCACCCGGAGCTCCGTCCGAGGAAGGTCTCCCGATGACCGATCTCGTCCACCCCGCCCGCGCGCTGTGGTGGCTCTTCGAGCCGGTGCACGCCGTCACCTACTTCCAGCCCGAGGGGCGCGCCGCCTTCGAGGAGGCCGGACTGCACGGCCGGCTGCACGGCTACTTCGCGAGCCGCTCGGCCCCGCTCGGCGCGGTGGACGCGGCGCCGGTGGTGGCCGCCTTCTTCACCTTCGCCCCGGCGATGGTGGAGCGCGCGCTGCCGGAGGTGTGGACGCTCGCGAGCCCCGAGGAGGCGCTGGCCGCCCGTCTGAAGGGCTCGGCGGCGACGCTGGCCCGGCTGCTGGAGCGGGTGGACCCGGAGCAGGTCGAGCTGGTCGCGGAGACCCTGGAGCGGGCCGCGTCCCGACTGGACTGCGCCGGCCGGGTGCTGGCCGCCGCCAACGCGGCGCTCCCGCGGCCCAGCGGCCGGTACGAGCGGCTCTGGCAGGCCGCCACCGTGATGCGCGAGCACCGCGGGGACGGCCACGTGGCCGCGCTGGTGGCGGCCGGACTGGACGGCTGCGAGGCGCTGGTGGTCCGGTGCGCGATGGACATGCGGCGGGAGATGATACAGCCGCTGCGCGGGTGGACGGACGCCGAGTGGGAGGCGGCCGCGGAGCGCCTGGTCGAACGCGGCTGGCTGACCGAACGGGGCACGCTCACCGAGCTCGGCCGGATGGGCCACCAGTCGCTGGAGGCCGCCACCGACCTCGCCGCCGCCCGGGTCTGGGAGGACTACCCGCGCGCCGAACTCGACCGGCTGGCGGCGGCGTTGAAGCCGATGTCGGCGCTGTGTCGCAGCGGACAGCCGGTCAACCCGGCGGGGCTGCCTGACCAGCCGTAGGGCAGATCCCGGGCCGGCCGTCAGCGGGGCCGGCCCGGCCGACTTTCGGCAGCGGCGGACGTCGGCAGCGCCGACCCGACCGGCCGTCAGCAGCGCCGAGCCGGCCGGCCGCAGACCGCGCGGCCCCGGCGGCGCGCCCCCTCAGACGCCGGGCGGCGGCCCCAGGACGATCCCCCGCCCGGCGTAGAACGCCCCGAACGACCGCCACGGCACGCGCGCGAAGGCCTGCGACTCCCCCGGGAAACCGGACGGGTTGTGGATCACCAGCGCCGTGTCCGTGGCGCCCACGGCCAGTACGAGGTGCCCGCCGCGCCGCACCGGCGCCGGCCCGCCCGGCTCCCGGATCGACGGGTGCACCGACAGCATCACCAGCCGACCGCCGACCACCTCGGCGGCCACCTCCTCGGGCGTCAACTCCCCTGCCTGCGCCACCAGTCCCCACCGCCGCCGGACGTAGTCGGCGAACGGCTGGTGGATCAGCCCGCGCAGGTTCTCGCCGTCCCGCACGTACGCACCGGCGGCCATGCACTCACCCGCGAGCGCCATCGCCGTCGGTGTCACGCCCCACCAGTGCTCCAGCACCATCCGCAGGCAGGCCACCCCGCACAGCCGCCACGACCACCACGCGTACTCCTCGGGATCGGCCGCCCCGGACTCGCCCCACCGCGGGTCCGCCGACGCGTTCAGCCGTCCGTCGACGATCTCGCGCACCAGCTCGGGCGACTCCCACTGCGCGCGGTACGGCACCTCGTGCACCACAACCTCGTCCGCCATCCCCCGACGCTCTCACGCCGGGGCGACCGACCGACTCACGACACTCCTGAGTACCCGTACTCAGGCGCCCGACCTGCGGCTTTTCCTATCGCGATGACGCCGCGGAGAACCACCGGGCACACCGAGGACGACCGAGGGCCGAGGCCCGGGAGGCGACGCCGATGAACGCCGGAGCAAAGGTACTGCTGGGTCTGCTGAGCGTCCTGGCGGCGGGTGCCCTGATCGTCATCGGACCATGGCTCTACCTCGCGGCCACCCTGGGGCCCGACTCGCCCCCCGCCCCCGCCACCTACGCGCCCGGCGCGGCCGTCGGGCCCACGCCGTCCCCGGCGGCCGCCTCCCCGACGGCCCCCTCCCCGAGCCGCTTCCCGGCGCCGGCCGAATCGCCCGCCCCGCCCGTCTCGCTCGACCGGTAGGCCAGCCGCTGCGCCGCGTGCCGTCCGCGCTGCTCCACGGGGACCGCCCCGGTGGCACGGGCCAGGCCGAACGGCGGCATGTCGAAGTAGATCGACTCGTACCCGCCCTCCGGCGCGATGTACGTCTCGTGCCAGAGCCCGACGTGCCCGCGGGCCTTGCCCTCGCGCAGCTTGCGGTTGGCGATGCCCCACACGGTGTGGTGGAAGCCGTCCGGCGCCGTGGCGTAGCCGTACAGCTTCTCCTTGGACTCCCAGTACTGGACGACGTAGTAGGTGCGCGGCGAGGCGGTGAGCAGCACCCGCGCGAGCAGGCCGCGTTCCCGGCCGCGCTCGGAGCCGCGGCGCAGTTCCCAGAGCATCCGGAACATCGCGAACATCACCGGGCCCCAGTGGTGGACGGCCCAGAACCGGTTGATCCGCATGCCGATCAGCAGGACGACGGTGTCGCCGGTGGCGGCGGCGGTGGTGTAACCCCGCAGCGGCTTGGCGGACACCGACCGGACGAACGCGCCCTCCGCCCCGACGGCCGCGCCCGCCGACCCACCGGACGTGCCCCCCGCCCCGACGGACGTGCTCTCCGCGTGCATCCCGGCCTCCCCCTGCCCGCACCCATGTAATCGGTGATTACATCAGCGCGCGACGACCCGGTCAAGGCTCGTCACCACCACAATTCGGCTACGTCGCAGGACGGTTGACCATCGCGATGCCCTGCCCGAAGGTGTCCAGCACCTGCCCGGCCAGCTCCTCCGCCCGCTCCGGCGGCAGGTAGCCGTCGACGATCATCTGCGCCAGCCCGTACACCAGCGCCTGCCCGGCCAGCGTGACCAGCGCCGGGTCGCCCGGCCGCAGCCGACCCGCCTCCTGGTCCGCGACGACCACGTCCGTCAACGCCCGGTCGATCCCGTCCAACCGCTCCCGCAGCTCCGGCTCCGGCGCGGACGTGAACACCCGTGAGCGCACCAGCTCGAACCGCCGCGGATGCCGCATCGCGTACCGGACGAACCCCAGTCCGACCGTCCGCATCACCGAGCCGCCACCCGAGCCACCGCCCGGCCCGCCACTCGACTCCCCGCCCGACCCGGCGGTCGACCCGGCGCCAGGCCCGGCGGCCGCCACCTCCGCCTCCTGCCACCGCATCAGGTCCGCCAGCACCCGGTCCGCCAACGCGGTCAACAGCGCCTCCCGGTCGGCGAAGTGCCGGAACGGCGCCCCCGCCGACACCCCCGCCCGGCGGGCCACCTCCCGCACACTGACCTTCGCCTGCCCCTGCTCGTCCAGCACCTCCAACGCCGCCGCGATCAGCGCCTCCGGCAACGCCCCGTGGTGGTACGCCCCCCGGCTCTTCGTCTCCCTCATGCCCGCCTTGCTACCACAGCCGACCGGCCCCGCCCCCTCCGTCCGGGGGCGGGGCCGGCAGCCTCCGCGACGACCGCGCCGCCTACCGGCGCGGTCACCTACCAGGCGTAGTCCTCCGGGGCGGGCCGGTGGCCCGGGAAGAGCTCGTCGAGGCGGTCCAGGGTCTTCCGGTCGAGCTCCAGATCGAGCGCACGGAGGGACGCGTCCAGGTGGGCCGGGGTGCGCGGGCCGATGATGGGGGCGGTGACGGCCGGACGGGAGAGCAGCCAGGCCAGGGCGAGGTCGGCGGGGTCGGTGCCGAGCTCGTCGGCGAAGTCCTCGTAGGCCTGGATGCGGTCGCGGTGCTCGGCGAGGATCTCGCTCGCGTGGCCCAGGGCGCTGCGGCCGCGGGTGCCCTCGCGCTCCTTGCGCAGGACGCCGCCGAGCAGGCCGCTGCGCAGCGGGGACCACGGGAGGAGCCCCAGGCCGTAGTGCTGGAGCGCGGGGATGACCTCCAGCTCGACGGTGCGGTCGAGCAGGTTGTAGAGGGACTGCTCGCTGACCAGGCCGAGGAAGTGGCGGGAGCGGGCGGCCTCCTGGGCCTGGGCGATGTGCCAGCCGGCGAAGTTGCTGGAGCCGACGTAGATGATCTTGCCCTGGGTGACCAGGACCTCCATCGCCTGCCAGATCTCCTCCCAGGGCGTGGCCCGGTCGATGTGGTGCATCTGGTAGAGGTCGATGTGGTCGGTCTGCAGTCGGCGCAGGCTGGCCTCCACGGCCCGGCGGATGGCGAGCGCCGAGAGCTTGCCGCCGTTGGGCCAGTCCGTCATGTCGGCGTAGGCCTTGGTGGCGAGGACGGTGCGCTCGCGGCGGCCGCCGCCCTGGGCGAACCAGCGGCCGATGATCTCCTCGGTACGGCCCTTGAGGTTGCCCTCGCTGTCGCGGCCGTAGGCGTTGGCGGTGTCGAAGAAGTTGATGCCGTGCTCGTGGGCGGTGTCCATCAGGCGGTGGGCGTCGGCCTCTTCGGTGTGCGGGCCGAAGTTCATGGTGCCCAGGCAGAGGCGGGAGACGGTCAGGCCGGTGCGGCCGAGGTGGGTGTACTCCATGGCGCTCCACCCAAGTCCACACCGGCCCCGCTGTCCAGCACATTCCACGGGTGTGCCGGAGCCCCTGCTCACCGCCCGTGCGTGGCGAACTTCCGTACGGTGAGCGGCAGGCAGAGCGCGAGCAGCACGGCGCTCCAGAGCAGTGCGGCGAGCACGGCGTGCTGCACCGGCCAGGCCGAACCGGGCGCCGAGGGGTTCCCGAAGAGCTCCCGGCACGCCCGGACCAGGTCTTCGACCGCACCCCGGACCGGATGACCTCCGCCATACCGGCCCCAGCGAGGAGCATCTGATGGCCCGTCAGTCCGAGAGGTCCTCCCGCGACAGCATCCCGGCCACCCGTCCGTCCACCAGCACCAGGACGGCGGGGTGCGCCGCGCCCGGCCCCCCGCCCGCCAACGCCGCCCGCGCCTCGGCCGGCGACTGCCCGACCCCCACCGTCGGCAGCGCGGGCCCGAGCAGCGCGCCCAGCGGATCGTCCGGCTTGGCACCGCCGTCCGCGAGCGCCGCCGCCAGCACCTCCCGCGACACCGAGCCCACCACCTCCGTCGCGCTCACCCCGAACGGGCGCGCCGCCCGGGCCAGCGCCACCGGGGCCACACCGCCCGGCACGTCCCGCAGCGCCTCCACCGCCCCGCCGACCGTGGCGTCGGCCGGCACCACCGCCAGCGGGCCGGCCGCCGCCAGCGCCTCCCGCAGCGCCGTCCGCCCGTCCTCCGCCGGCTCCTCCAGGAAGCCCCACTCCCGCATCCACGCGTCGCTGTGCACCTTGGACAGGTACGAGCGGCCCGAATCCGGCAGCAGCACCACGACCAGGTCCTCCGGGCCCAGCCGCCGCGCCACCCGCAGGGCCGCCGCCACCGCCGTCCCGGAGGACGGGCCGGCCAGGATGCCCTCCTCCCGCGCGAGCCGGCGCGCCGTCAGCAGCGACTCGCGGTCCGGGATCCGCTCGAAGGAGTCGACCACCTCGGGCCGGTAGGCCTGCGGCCGGCGGTCCTCGACCGTCTCGGGGTGGAGGAAGTGCCCGATGCTCTCGACGAACCAGGGGCTGCCGTCCCCGCCCCCGTAGGTGGAGGACTCCGGGTCCGCGCCGACCACGGTCACCGCGCCGCCGGACACCTCCTTCAGGTACCCGCCGGTGCCGGTGATCGTGCCGCCGGTGCCGACGCCCGCGACGACGTGGGTCACCCGGCCGCCGGTCTGCTGCCAGATCTCGGGGCCGGTGGTCCGGACATGGGCGTCCGGATTGGCCAGGTTGTCGTACTGGTTCGCGAGCCAGGCCCCGGGGATCTCCTCGGCCAGCCGCTGCACCACGTTGAACAGGTGCCGCGGATCCTCCCTCGCCACGGCACTGGTGCCGAGCACCACCTCCGCGCCGTACGCCCGCAGGATGTCCGCCTTCTCGGGCGCCGACCGGTCCGACACCCCGACGATCACCCGGTACCCGCGCTGCCGCCCGACGATGGTCAGGCCGATGCCGGTGTTCCCGGAGGTCGCCTCGACGATCGTCCCGCCCGGCCGCAACAGGCCCTCCCGCTCGGCGGCCAGCACCATGGACAGCGCCGCGCGGTCCTTGACGCTGCCACCGATGTTGAGGAACTCGGCCTTGGCGTACACCGGCGCCCCGACACCGGCGCCGAGCCGCGCGAGGCGGAACAGCGGCGTCCCGCCGATCGCATCGAGGACGGATTCGTGCACTGCGGTCATTCCGGGCTCCTTCATCGGTGCGGTCCTGTACGAACGCTCCGCCCGAGCCTGCCCCACCCGACCCCCGGCTAGGCCCGCGTCCTCCTTCCGGCACCGAAGCGCGCCGAACGACCGGACGACCGGCAGGCCGGAAAGACCGGACGACCGAAGCGCGCCGGACGACCGGAGAGCCGGGGTCGGCGCGTGTCCGTCCGTCACACCCGTCCCACCAGCCCCGGCCTGAGGTAATCCGCTCGTCACGGCCGTCCGGCTCCCGTAGCGTGGTCCGGTCGATCTTGAAGGCAGAACGGGGCACCACATCATGCACCAGTATCAGGGTTGGGCCGACGAACGGTTCGGCGCCGTGGCGGGCGTCTTCGCCGCCAACTTCGAGGAGTTCCCCGAGCTGGGCGCCGCGGTCACGGTGTTCGCCGGGGGCCGCAAGGTCGTCGAGCTGTGGGGCGGCACGGCCGACGAACGCACCGGCCGTGCCTGGACGCAGGACACCGTGGTGCCGGTGTTCTCCTGTGCCAAGGGCGCGGTGAGCATCTGCGCGCACCTGCTCGCCCAGCAGGGCCGGCTCGACCTGGACGCCCCGGTCGCCCGCTACTGGCCCGAGTTCGCGCAGCACGGCAAGCAGGCCGTCTCCACCCGGATGATCCTCGGCCACCGGGCCGGTCTGCCGGCCCTGGACGCGGTGCTCTCCTTCGAGGAGATCGCCGCCTGGGATCCGGTGATCCGGGCGATCGAGGCGCAGCGGCCGCTGTGGGAGCCCGGCACGACGTACGAGTACCACGGCCATGTGCTGGGCTTCGCGGTCGGCGAGCTGATCCGCCGGATCACCGGGCTGACCCCGGGCGCGTTCCTGCGCAAGGAGCTCGCCGAGCCGCTCGGCCTGCCCGTCTGGATCGGCCTGCCCGAGAGCGAACTTCCGCGCCTGGCACGGCTGGTGGATGCCGAGGGACGCCGTCCGATGCCCGGCCCGGAGCACCTGCTGACCAGGATCGTGACGATGAACGGCGCGCTGGTCTTCCCCGGCCTGGACGCGCCGCACGGCTGGAACGACCCGGCCCTGCACGCGATCGAGCTGCCCGGCGCGGGCGCCGTCGCCTCCGCGACCGGCCTGGCCGGCCTCTACGCGGCGGCGGTCACCGGCCTGGACGGCTCGCCCCGCCTGCTCTCCCCCGACACCGTCACCGACGCGGTGCGCGAAGTCTCCTCCGGCGCGGGCTTCCTGGGCTTCGACATGGGCGCCCGCTGGGGCTCCGGCGTCCTGCTCGACTCCCCCGCCTTCCGCCCGCTGCTCGGCGCGCGGAGCTTCGGCAACGACGGCGCCGGCGGCCAGTTCGCCTTCGGTGACGACGAGTTCGGCATCGGCTTCGCCTACGTCGCCAACCGGATGATCGGGCACGGCGACGCCCGGGCGAACCGGCTGATCGAGGCGGTGCGCGGGTGCCTGGGGTGACGGACTTCCTCCCCCTCCTCACCGGTCTGGCCACCACCGGCGGCCTCGGCGACCTGCACTGCGGCGCCTCGCTGCCCGAACTCGCCGCCCGCTACGGCGAACCGTGGGACGGCGGTCGGATCCACCGCGCCACCCGCTGGCCGCACGGCTTCGGCTGGGGCGACGTCCAGACGGTGTTCTGCCGCTGCCGGGAACTCCGTTCGCTGTCCCTGCCGGTCTGGCACGGGGAACTCGAACTCCCGCTGCCGGGCGGCGAGTCGGTGACGCTCGGCACCCGCGTCACCGAGTCCGCCCTGATGGCGGCCCTGACCGCCACCGGCCACAGCTGGCGGACGGTGACGTACGAGAACCTCCCCGACCAGCGGAACCTGATGTTCTCGCCGGCCGAGGAGGTCCGGGTGGAGCTGGTGCTGACCAACCGCGAGGCCTACGACGAGCCTCCGCTGGAGGAGTTCGTCCTGTACAAGGCCGTGCTCTGGGACTGCGACCACGTGGACTGCCCCGAGCCGGACGGCGCCCTGCCGGACGACGGCTGGGGCGCGGCCGACCACTGAGCCGCCGGCCGCGCCGCCCAGCCCCGGAGCCCCGGGAAGCCCCCAAACACCCTCGCGCCCCGAGCTCCCGGACTCCCGGACTCCCGGGATTCCCGAGCTCTCCCGAGCTCCCGAGCTCCCGGGATTCCCGAACTCCCGAACTCCCGAGTCCCCGAGCTCCCTGGCCGGGCCACCCTGCCCTCGCCCCGGGCCCGCGGCGGGCCGCTCCCACCCCCGTGGGGAGCGGCCCACCGCGCCTACCCCCGCGGTTACTTGAGCAGGAAGTCGTACACCGCCTGCTGCCCGGCCGTGGTCCGCTGCACCGAGTGCGCCGCCCCGGGGACGATCACGATCTTCGGGTCGTGCGCCGACTTCGCCTGCTGGTACAGCCACTCGTACGGCGTCGAGAGGTCCCGGTCACCGCCGAGCAGCAGCACCGGCACGTGGGGCAGCTTGCGGTGCGCCGGCGGCGTCGGCGGCACCTGCTCGCGCGGCCAGTCCTGGCAGACCAGCAGGCTGCCGAGCCCGGTCGCGGTCGCGGCGTCGTAGGGCCAGGTCTGCTCGGTGGTCAGCGCCTGCCGGGTGCGCTCCAGCGCGGCCGCCCGGCCCGCGACCGGGGTGTCCGACGTGCCCCACGGGTAGCGCCCGTCCGCGCACAGGGTGGCGGCGTGCAGGCCCTGGCTGAGCAGTTCGGCCGGAGCGGCGTCGTTCGTGTGCACGTCGGCGATGAAGGCCTGGAGCTTCTCCGGCTTCCCGGCGGCCGCCTCGTGGAGCACCTCCGGCACGCCGCCGTAGTTCGGGTCGGCGAACTCGTAGCTGGTCAGCGCGTCCAGGATCTGCACCCCGTTGCCGTACTTCCGCACGGTGGCGGCGAGGTCGGCGGCCGGGTCGGTGGTGCAGCCGGTGGCTTGGCAGGCGGCCCGCAGCACCCGGGCGGTGGCGGGCAGCGCGACGAGGTCGAGCGGGTCGTAACCCTGCTGCGGGACCACCGAGTCGAGCACCAGACCGGCCACGTGCGCCGGGTGGGCGAGCGCGTACCGCTCGGCGACGAAGCTGCCGTACGAGACGCCGTCGATGGTCAGCCGACGGGCGCCGAGGGCCTGGCGCAGCAGGTCCATGTCGGCGACGGTGTCCGCAGTGCTGTAGAAGCGCGCGTTCGGGCCGAGGGCGGCGGCGCAGTCGGCGATGGACTGCTTGCGCGGCGGGGTGAGGTCGGAGGAGCCCATGTCCTCCTGCAGCCCGGGGCACTGCAGCGCCCGCTGACCGGTCCCGCGCTGGTCGTACATCACCAGGCGGTAGTCCTTGAGGAGCGGGGCCAGCCTGGTCGCGACCCGCTGGAGCAGCGGCAGGCCGGGCTGGCCGGGGCCGCCGGTGAGGAACAGCAGGTCGCCCTTGGGGGCGTCGGCGTTCCCGGTCATCGCCACGTCGAGCTGCAGGGTGCCGGGGACGGCGCCGCCGTGGTCGAGCGGCACGGTGAGGGTGCCGCAGGTGTACTCGGGCATGCCCTGGCAGGGCGCCTGCCCGGTGATCCCGCCGTGCCGGTCCGGTCCGGCCGGCGCCGCGACGGCGGGGGTGGCCAGGGTGGTACCGGCGACCACCGCGACGGCGCCCAGCAGGGCGGCGACGCGGCCGCGCGTGCTCGTCATGTTCGTCCTTCCGGTCGCACCGCGTCCGTACTGACGCGGTCACGGAGTCAGCTTGGTCCCGGGCCGCGTCGAAGGCGAGCTTTCATGCCAGGATTCGACCAGGGTCGAAACGTCGTGGGCCGAATGGCCGGCAAATCCGGTCAGGTCCGGCGTTCGACGATGCGAAGGAACGACACGCGACCGACAGCAGCCGACCGACCCGACCGCCCGTCAGCCGCCGGCCCGACGGTCCGGCGACCCGAAGATCCGGCCACCCGGCAACCCGCCGGCCTGACACATCCACGAGCCGACCCGCTTGACGAAGCGTCAGACCGCCCGCTCGCCAGCCCGCCAGTCCGCAAGCCCGCCAGCCCGACAACCAGCCCGCCCGTTGGTCCGACAGGGGAAGGACGCCGTGATCCGGCTCACGATCGACTCCACCGGCCTCGCCCGCACCCGCTTCGTGCTCTCGCCACTGCACGAGGCGGTCAACACCCTGATGGCCTCGGCGCGCAACTCCCCCACCGGGCCGTACGCCTGGGTCGGCCGCACCCGCCGACTGCTGCGCCGGGAGAAGCTGGAGCTGCTGTCCGGGCTGGCCCTGGACCAGGACGGCGGCTACATCCCCGACTTCCTCTCCCCGCACCCCGACGGCCCGGAGCCGACGGTGGCCGAACAGCTGGAGGCCGTCCGCCGCACCGACCCGGCGCGAGTACTGGCGGAGCTGGAGACGGCCCAACGCGGGCTCCCGCAGGCGAACTTGGCGGGCCGCCGCCTGCCCGAGCCGGTGCTGCGCACGCTGCGGCGCGGCCCCCGCTACTTCGCCGAGCGGGTCGCCGACGAACTGGGCCACTACTGGGAGTCGGCGCTCGCGCCGTACTGGCCGGACGCCCGGGCCGTGCTGGACGCCGAGATCGACCAGCGCGGCCGTTACCTGGCCCGGTACGGCTCCGGCTCGCTGTTCAACTCCCTTTCCCCGCAGCTCTCCTGGGCCGACGGGCTGATCCGGCTGGAGAGCCGCTTCGACGTGACCCTGCCGGCCAGGATGGTGCTGCTGATGCCGACCCTGGTGAGCCGGAGGATCCACGTCATCCTGGACCCGGTGGACGGCTGCCACCGGGCACCGACGCTGATGTACCCGATCGGCACGCCGACGGCCGTCCCGCAGAGCCCGACCCCGGCGCTGGCGCAGCTGCTCGGGCCGACCCGGGCGGACCTGCTGGCCGCCCTGGTCGACCCGATCACCACCGCCGACCTGGCCGCCCGGCACTTCCTGAGCGCGGGCACCGTCTCCTACCACCTGGGCGTCCTGCACCGCTCCGGGCTGGTCAGCCGGGTGCGCAGCGGCCGGGAGGTGCTCTACCGGCGCACCCCGCGCGGCGAGGAGATGCTGGCCCCCGAATAGCCGGCCGCTCGCGCCCCCGCCCCGGGGCTGCCAGGCACCAGGGCCCCGCCCCGCCCCCGGCCCTCAGGCCCCCACCCCCGGCCCTCAGGCCACGGCCCGCGGCAGGACCACCCGCACCCACTCCTCCGGCTGCGACAGATGCGGGGCGTGCCCGGCGCCCGTGTACAAGTGCCGCTCCGCCTTCGGCAGGGCGAGGTCGACGAGGTCCAGCACCTCGCCGAACATCGGCGCACTGTCGTCACTCTGCGTGAGCAGTGCAGGTTCGGTGAACCGTCCCAGCCCGGTGAGGTCGAGGTCGAGCGCGTCGGGGTCGCGCAGCTCGTCCAGGTAGGTGGGCGCGTTGCGGATGTAGGTGTGCCGGACGGGCGCGGGCAGCTGCTCCCAGGCGCCCGGCCCGAAGGCGAGGCTGTCCACGTACAGTTCGGCGGCAGCGGCCGACTCGGCCTGCTCCAGCAGCTCACGGACGGCGGCGATCCGGTCGGCGAAGGCGGTGCCGATCGGGCGCAGATCGGGGTCGGCGAGCAGGATGCCGGTGCCGGGCGGCTCGTGCACGCCGATCCCGCGGAGCAGGTCGGGCCGGGCGGCAGCGAGCCGGAGAGTGACCAGGGCGCCGTAGGAGTCGCCGTAGACGAAGGCGGGTGCGAGGCCGAGTCCCTGGATCAGCCCGGCCAGGTCGGCCGCGTCCTCGTGCACCGAACCCTGGGTGAGCAGGTCCTCGCTGCGGCTGTGGCCCCGGCGGTCGTACGTGACCACGCCGGCGGACTCCGCCAGGCCCGGGATCACCCGCGCCCAGGTGTCCCCATCGCTCCACGAGCCGTGCACCAGGACGACGCCGGGGCCCTCGCCGTGGACCTCGTAGTGCAGCGCCACCCCGTTCACCCTGATCTCGGCCATCATGAGCCTCCCGATCTCGGCGGTGCTCCCCCACCAGCCTGACACAACCGTCTGGAAGGCTCAGTTCCGCCGGTCACGGGCCTCGTCTCCCCGCCGCGGACGGGCCCCGGTGCGCCCCGGCCCGGGCGAGCCCCCTCAGCCCATGCCGCGCACCGGAGGCTCGTCCCGCGTCCCGTCCTCCGCGACCACCGTGAACCGCCTGGCCCCCGACCCCGACCCGGCGCCCGACCCCGACACCGCCAGGTCCGCCGGGTACAGCGAGGCCGTGCCGTTCACGTCCAGCTCGGCGCTCCGCCGGCCCGTCGCGGTGTCCACCCGGGCGAGCCGGCTGCGCGTCATCGCCCACACCGACGTCCCGTCCACCGTCAGCCCGGTGACCTGGTCGTCCAGCCCCGCCGTCCAGCGCTGCCCGCCGTCCGCGAGCGAGTACGCCACCAGGCGGCCCGTCGCGCTGCGGCTCGGGTGCCTGCCCCCGCTGATGCTGACGTCACCGGGCTTCTCGCCCGGCACGATGAACAGGTCCCCGACGACCACCCCGCCGAACAGCGGCCGGGCGTCGAACTGGTCGAAGGCGTGCAGCCCGCCCAGCATCACGTCCAGGTCGTACTCCGCACCGGAGACGGGGATCGCCGCCCGTTGCCTGCCCGCGCGGTCGTAGCTGAGCACCGCGTGCGTGCCGCGTTCGCCCTGGGCGTCGACCCAGACCGCGAGCGGCTCGACCGACACCACCGCCAGGTTCTTCAGCCCGCCCGCCGCCGGGAGCGCGATCCGCGACTGCTCCCGCCCGTCCGCGGCGGCCAGCGACGTCAGGACGGGCTCCGCCGCGCCGCACTGCGCGACCGTCACCACGTCCGCCGCCCCGCCCGCGACCTGCAGCGGGGTGCAGCCCGCGTCGGCCGTGCCGCGCCAGGCCGGCGCGCCGTCCGCCAGCCGGACCGCCCGCCAGCCGGACCTCTCCTGCAGGACGGCCTGCCGCCCGGCGACGGCGACCACGTCGGGCGCCGCCGCGTCCCCGCCCCGGGGCGGCGCGTCCACGGCGGTGGTCCAGGCCTCCGTGCCGGCGGCGAGGTCGAGCGCGGTCACCGCCGAGCACGGCCGGTCGTGCGGCGAGTGGCCGATCAGCCCGACCGCGCCCGCGCCGGCCCGCCCCGGGGCGCCGGGCCCCGCGCCGACCTGCCCCCCTCCGGCCTGCTCCGCGCCGGCCTGCCCCAAGGCGCCGGGCCCGGTCCCGCGGCTCATCGCGCACACCGAGTCCTCCCCGGGCGGCGTCCACCGCCAGGCGACGGCCCCGGTGGCACTGCGGTACGCGACCACCAGATCGGGGCGGACCCGCACCACCAGGTCACCGTCCGCCCAGCTGCCCAGGGCGCGGGTCGTGGACGGCCGGTCCAGCGGCGCCGTCCAGGAGTCGTTGAGGCCGTCACCGGCGAAGCCGACGAAGATCCCGAGGCCGAGCAGCACGCCGACGGCGGCCGCGGGCAGCCCGCGCCGGGGGTGGATCAGCGCCCAGACGAAGCCCGCGCCGCACGGCATCAGCCCGAGGATGCTGATGATGCCCATGTACGCGAGGCTGTCGCCGCCGAACCCGTTGGCGGGACCGAACAGCACCGCGAGCCCCATGCTCGCGAACAGGGCCCCCAGCACCCCGCCGCAGACCACCAGCCAGGTCTCCTTGTCCCAGGCGAGCCTGGCACCCCACCCCGCCCGGACCACGCTGTCCTCGGGCCCAACGGCCATGCCGGTCTCTCCCCTGCGACGCCCTGCGACGCGTCGCCCGCCACAGCAGGCGACGATCATCGGATCGTCGCAGAGGCCCGGGGCGCTCCGAAACAAAGAGCAGGGAAAACCCGGGCCATCACCTGCACATGAGAGGCGTGGAATGGGCCGCTCATGACGAATCCTCACCTCCCCGCACCCGACCGGCCGTTCGGCCGACGACGTCGAGCCCTCCCGGGACCACGCCCGCCCTGACACCGACCGACGTCGGCGCGGTCTCGCTCCCGCTCCTCCCTCACTCGACCGGGTGGGCCTCGGCGTCCGACAGTGCGTGTACGCCGGGTCGACTCGTTCTGCAGGGCATGGCTCCCCCGCTCTTCACACCTCCGCCACCATCCGCGCACAGCGCCGCGCCGAGGCCCCCGTGGCGGTGATCGGCCGGGCGACGGCGGCGGCGATCTCCCTCACGATCCTGCTCGTCCCGGCGGCGGTCACCCCGGCCGCCGAACGGCCCCCGCCCGTCGGGGCCGGCCGGTGGGAGGTCTCGGCGACCGCCGCCAACGTACGGAGCGACCACTCCGGCGGGGAGCCCGTCGTCGGACTGGCCCGCTCCGGCGACGTCGTGGAGGTCATCGACACCTGGACCTCGCCGCTCGGCGCCCGCTGGGCCGAGGTCATGGTGGCCCGCACCCGGGTCACCGGCTGGGTCCTGTGGTCGCTGCTCGCGCACCGTGACGCGCCGCCGGAACCGTAGAATCCACCGGTACGAACCAGGGAGGATTCCGCGTGTTCCGAGCGCACCGTCCGCGCACCCCCGAACTGACCCCGCGCCGGGGGGACGGACCGGTCAGCGGCGTCGCCCTACTGCTGCCCGGCGGGTTCGTCCGGAGCCGGACCGGTCCGTCGAAGGTCGCCGAACTGGGTCTGCGCGAACTCGCCGCCGAACTCACCGAGCGCGGCCGGCCGCACGGCCTCGCCGTGCACCTGCTCCGCTACCGCTACAGCGGCTGGAACGGCGACGACGCCGACACCGCCGTCGACACCCGGTGGGCGCTCGACGAACTCGCGCGACGCCACGAGGGCGCGCCGGTGGTCCTGATCGGCAACTCCCTCGGCGGACGCGCCGCTTTCCGGTGCGCCGGACACCCCTCCGTCGTCGGTGTCGCCGGCATCGCGCCCTGGCTGCCCAGCGGCGAGCCCGTCGCCCAGCTGGCCGGGCGCCGGGTCCTGATCGTCCACGGCACCGGCGACCACAGCGCGGCCAACGCCGCCCAGTCCCTGGAGTACGCGCTGCGCGCCCGGGAGGTCGTCCCGGACCTCGCCCGCTACGAGATCCCCGGCGGCAACCACTACCTGCTCCGCGCGACCAGCGGCATCAGCGCCCTCACCACCGCCTTCACCCTCGCCACCCTGGACGCCGAACCCGCCGCCCTGGCCACCGGCGCCGTCTGCACCCCCCTCCCCGCCCGGACCTGACCCCCTCCCCGCCCGCAGCTGACCCCCTCCCGCACCGAACCCCTGCCCCTCCCGCCCCGAACCCCCGGCCCTCACCCCGCCGCCGGCCCCTCGTCCCCCTCGCGTCGCGCACCCTCCTCCTCGCCGGGCGCGACTCCGGACAGCCCGACCCTCGCCTGCCCCGCCAGGAGGTCGGCGAAGGCCACGGTCAGCGGGTCGGGGCGGGTCCGGGTGTAGGCGGTGAGGGTGCGGCGGACGGCCGGGTCGGGGCGGAGCACGACCCCGTCGAAGTGCGGCGGGACGATGTTCGCCGGCACCAGCGCGGGGCCGAGCCCGGCGGCGGCCAACAGCGGTGCGGCGGAGGTCTGTTCGGCGCGGACGGCCGCGCGGGGGTGGAAGCCGGCCTCGGCCGCGACGCGGTCGAGCAGACCGGCGAGCCCGTTGTCGGGTGCGTAGTGCACCCAGGCCCGATCGGCGAGTTCGGCGAGCCGGACCGTGCCGGTGGACCGGTCGGCCGGCGGGTCGTCGGCCGGCAGGACGACCACGAACTCCTCGACGCCGAGCTCGCGGATCGGGCCCTCCCAGTCCACCGGCGCGGGCCCGACGGCGACATCCGCCCGGCCCGCGGCCATCGCGGCCTGGAGCCGGTCGGCGTGCGGGTACTCGCGCAGCCGGATCCGCACCCCGGGGTGGAGCCGGCGCCAGGCACGCAGCACGGGCGGCAGGATGCCGAGGCTGACCGAGTAGATCGCCGCCACCTCCAGCTCGCCCTCCTCCAGACCGGCCGTCCGCCGGGCCACCGCGCGCAGCCGCTCCACGTCGGCGAGCGCGGCCCGGGCGTGCGGCAGCACCGAGCGTCCCAGCGGGGTGAGCCGCACCGAGCGCGGCAGGCGTTCGAGCAGCGGGCCGCCGACGGCCCGCTCCAGCGCGCGCATCTGGTGGGACAGCGCGGGCTGGGTGACGTGCAGCCGCTCGGCCGCACGTGTGAAGGAGCCGGTGTCGACCACCGTGACCAGGTATTCGAGCTGCCGCAGCGTTGCCATGAAGAAATGTTATCGCTGGGCTGAACAGCATGCCTTGGACTCATCACCGCAGCTCGGGAGAGGGTCGAGGTACGGCCGCCGCCGACGGCGGCAGCCGACCGATCCCACCACTGCGAAGGAGTTCCCATGTCCACCGACGGTTCCTTGAAGGGCCGACGCCTCGTCGTGGTCGGCGCGGGTTCGCACACCGGACGGGCGCTCGCCAAGGCCGCCTCCGCCGCCGGGGCCGAACTCGTGCTGGCCGGTCCCGATCCGCGCAAGCTGGAGTGGACGGCCGGCGAGCTGGCCGGACCCTCCGAGGTGCTCGCGCTCGACATCGCGGACGAGCGCTCGATCGCCGACTTCGCCGCGCGGGTCGGCCGGTTCGACCACCTGGTGTCCACCGCGGCGATACCGGCCAACGGCCCGCTGCGGGAGCTCGACCCGGCCGACGTGCGGCGGGCCTTCTCGGCCAAGGTGATCGGACCGCTGCTGCTGGCCAAGCACCTGGCCGACCTGGTGTCCGCGAACGGCTCGTTCACCTTCTTCTCCGGAGTCGCCGCCTGGCGCCCGGCTCCGGGCCGGACGGTGATGGCCACCACCAACGGCGCGCTCGCCTTCCTGGTGCAGGCGCTGGCCGTGGAGATCGCGCCGGTGCGGGTCAACGCCGTCTCCCCGGGCATCGTCGACACCGGTTCCTGGGACGGCCTCGGCGCCGACAAGGAGGCCTTCCTGCGCGGCGTCGCCGCCCGCAACCCGGCCCGCCGCGTGGGCAGCCCGGAGGACCTGGTCAAGGCCGTCCTCTACGCCGTCGACAACCCGTACGTCACCGGCACCGTGCTGCACGTCGACGGGGGCGGTCGGCTTGTCTGAGCGCCGTCCGACGGTAGCGGCACCGCACCGCTCCCGCCTCCTGACCCGGGCGGCCGCCACGGCCGCCGCCCTCGCCGCCCTGGTCGGCGGTACCGCCGCGGCCGCGCCCGTGCACGACACCACCCGCCCGGGCTCCTCGAACGCCTGGCCGCAGCGCCTGATCGACCGCTCACCCGACCTGGTCCAGCCGAAGGCGCTCACCGCGGACCGTTCGCTCGGCGCCCGGCGCGCGACCCAGGAGGTGCGTCTGGCCCAGCAGTTGTACACCTTCTGGAACACCGGGCAGCAGCGCTACCTGGACGCGGCGATCGATCCGCGGTTCCGGGACAACACGCTGCCGCCCGGCCGCCCCCAGGGCCCCGCCGGCCCGGTGGCCGCCTCCCGGGCCTTCCGCGCCGCCGTGCCGGACCTCACCTGCGAACTGTCCGACGTCCTGGTCACCGGCGACCGGATCACCGCCCGGCTGGTCTTCCGCGGCCACTTCACCGGCACCTTCAACGGGGTGCGGGGCCGGGGCCAGCGCGTGGAGTTCGGCGCCATCGACATCCAGCACGTCGGCACCGAGCGGATCGTCGAGGACTGGCACATCGAGGACAACACGACCCTGCTGTCCCAACTGGGCGTCGAGGGCTGACCGCAGGCTCCCCCGAGGGGCCGGCGACCGCGGTCGCGCGGAAAATCGCGTTGGCGGTCGGCGGCCCCTCCTGCCTATCGTCGGGGGATGACCATCCGAACCTTCCGCATCCTGGTGCGCGGCGTCTTCGACGGCCTCAGCGACGAGCAGCGCGCCGAACTCCTCGCCGCCGCACCCGAGCACGACGTCCTGCACGCGGCCTTCACCCGCGAGGGCCACCTCAGCTACGACCTCTCCGCCCGGTCCGCCTTCACCTTCCGCTTCCTCGACGAGGGCGAGGCCGAGGAGGACATCCTGACGGCCACCGAGCGGGCCGAGCGGACGGCCCGGGACTGGCTCGCCGCACGCGGGTACGGCCACAAGAACCTCCGCTCCCAGGCCGAGGACCTCTCCCAGGCGCCCCTCGGCAAGCGACAGCGCCGGGCCGCCCACACCGCCCGCTGACCCAGCCCCTCCCCCCTTTCGCCACCTCCTTGACGGCTCCCTGCGGGGATATACTTGAGCAGTCAAGGAGGTGGCAATGACAACCCCGGAGCCCCCGGCACCGCAGAATTCGGCCCCGCAGCACCCGGCCCCGCCGGCCACGACCCCGGCAGCCCCCGCGCCCCCCGACCCACTGGACACCGCCCTCCGGCTGGTCCGCGCCCAGACCGCCGTCGTCAAGCGCTTCGACGCGAGCCTCAGCGGCCTGCACGGCGTCAGCCTGTCCGACTTCACCATGCTGCTCCACCTCGCCCAGGCCCCCGGCGGCCGGATGCGCCGGGTCGACCTCGCCGAGGCGCTCGGCCTCACCGCCTCCGGCGTGACCCGGGGCCTCGCGCCGCTGGAACGGATCGGCCTGGTCACCCGCGAGGCCGCCGCCCGCGACGCCCGGGTCGCGTACGCCGCGCTCACCCCGACCGGCCGCGACCGGCTCGCCGAGATGCTGCACACCGCCCGCCAGGTCGCCGCCGACCACTTCGCCGCCGAGCAGTGGAGCCCCGAGGACCTCTCCCGCCTCTCCGCCCTGCTCACCCGCCTCGGCGGCACCGCCCCCGGCCAACGCCTCCGCTGAACGCCCCTTCCGGGAGCCCCACCGCACCCGCCGACCACCCCGCGTCATAGCCTGGACCGGCACCCCGCACCGCCCCCCACCCGCGAAGGCCAGCACCATGTCCGACACCCCCGGCGCCCCGGAGAGCACCGTCCCGACCGGCACCGCCCCCGACCTCACCGTCGACGGCACCGGTCTGCTCTGCGTCCAGCTCCTGCTCCGCCTGCGCGCCCGGATCGCCCACCTGCCGGCCGGCGCGGTGGTCCACATCCACACCACCGACCCCGCCGCCCCGCTCGACCTGCCCGCCTGGTGCCACCTGACCGGCCACCAGTACCTCGGCCCGGTCCCGCACGAGGCCACCGACCGCGAGGTCTACGCCCTGCGCCTCACCTCCACGCCGCTCCCCACCCGCCCCGACCGCCCCTGGCACCCGGCCCCCGCCGCCGACTGACCGAAGGAGGCGGGGCGGACGTGGACGCCGTCCCGCCACGACCGGCTGCGCGATCCCGTGGCGGCCGGGCCGAGAACGGCTCACTCCCGACTTCCCTCCCACCGCCCGGTGCGCCCACCATGAAGGACGACGAACCACCGGGAACCACAAGGGGGTTGACCACCATGGACCAGGACCGGACCCTCCACTGCCACTGGCAGGACAAGGAGGGCGACTGGGCACTGACCGTCAGCCACAACGGCCGGGAGTGGGAGCTGTTCGCCGCCGGCCCTTACGGATCCGAGTCGCTGCCGTTCGCCGAGCCGGACGAAGTCCGCCGGCTCGCCCAGGCCCTGCTGGACCTGCCCGCCGAACCGGAGCCCTACGAGTTCGAGTGGGAGCTCTCCCGCACCGAGTTCGGACGCTCGGGGCGCGAGCGCACCCGCTTCGCGACCTTCGCCGTCGGCCTCGACCCCAGCGACGACCACCGCCCCTACCTGGCCTTCCAGTCCTACTTCCACTGGGACCAGACGACCGCGCTCGGCATGGAGGTGATCTGCGAGGACCCGCCGGTCGACGACCTCCGCGCCCAGGCCCACGCCTTCCTCACCGGCTTCCCCGGCCCCGGGCGCCCCCGGCCGTGACCACCGCGCGCCCGCGCGCCCCGAACCGGTTCAGGCCACCACAGGCCGCACCCGGCCCGGCTCCGCCGTCCGATACCGGGCGCCACGCACCCGTCGGCCACCGTCAACAGCTCCGGCCGACCCTCCCCGGCGCGGATCCGCCGTCCCGTCGGCCTCTCCCCCACCGCCGCCCACGGCACAGCGGCCGCTCAGGCCGAAGCCCGAGCGGCCGCCGCCGGTCGACCGCGCTCCGTCAGGCCGTGCGCCGCAGCAGTGCCAGGTACATCGCGTCCGTCCCGTGCAGGTGCGGCCACAGCTGCACGTCCGGCCCGTCGCCGAGCGCCGGGACGCCGGGCAGCAGCGGACGCGCGTCGATCCACTCGACCCGGCCGCCCTCGGCCCGCAGCACGTCGTCCACGACCGCCCGGGTCTCCGCGAGGTGCGGCGAGCAGGTCGCGTAGCCGACCACGCCGCCGACCCGGGTGGCCTCGATCGCCGAGCGCAGCAGGTCCCGCTGCAGCGGCCCGAAGGCCGCCACGTCGGCCGGCCGGCGCCGCCAGCGCGCCTCCGGGCGGCGCCGCAGCGCGCCCAGGCCGGAGCACGGCACGTCGACCAGCACCCGGTCGAAGCCGCCGGCCCGCCAGGCGGGGCGCGTCCCGTCCGCCGCGATCACGGTGTACGGACCGGGGTTGCCCTCCAGCGCCCGCGCCACCAGCCGGGCCCGGTGCGGCTGCTTCTCGCTCGCGACCAGCGCCGCCCCGCGCTCGGCGGCCAGCGCGCCGAGCAGCGCGGCCTTGCCGCCGGGGCCCGCGCAGCCGTCCAGCCAGACCCGGTCCGGGCCGTCCAGCGGTGCGGAAGCCAGGGCGAGCGCGACCAGCTGGCTGCCCTCGTCCTGCACGCCCGCCCGGTTCTCCCGCACGGCCGCGACCGACCCCGGGTCACCGCCCTCGGCGAGCCGCAGGGCGAACGGCGACCAGCGGCCCGGTTCGGCCTCGGGCAGGGCGTCGGCCAGCTCGCCGACGGTGGCCCGGCCGGGGCGGGCGACCAGGGTGACCTCGGGCCGCTCGTTGTCGGCCCGCAGCAGTGCCTCCACGTCGCCGCGCCCGGAGGCGTCGGGCTGCCAGCGGCCGAGCGAGTCCCAGAGCGCGGAGACCACCCAGCGCGGGTGGGAGTGGACGACCGCCAGGTGGTCCTCGGCGTCCTGGTCGTACGGCGGGGCGACCTGCGCGATCCAGGCGTCCAGGTCCTGGGCGCTGATCCGGCGCAGCACGGCGTTGACGAACTTCGCCTTGCCGTCCCCGAGCACCACCCGGGCCAGCTCGACGGTCGCCGAGACGGCCGCGTGGGTGGGGATCCGGGTGGTGAGCAGCTGGTGGGCGCCGAGCGACAGCACGTCCAGCACCGGCGGGTCGACCTTGCTGAGCGGCCGGTCGATGCAGGCGGCGATGACCGCGTCGTAGGTGCCCTGCAGCCGCAGGGTCCCGTAGACGAGTTCGGTGGCGAGGGCGGCGTCGCGCCGGTCCATGCCCTTCTGCTCGGCCTCGCGGAGCAGCGAGGGCAGGATCAGGTTCGCGTAGGCGTCGCGCTCGTCGACGGCGCGCAGGGCGCGGAACGCGACGATCCGGGCCGGGTCCTTCTTGGGACGGCGGTGCGGACGGGGTGCGCGCTTGGCGCTGGGGGTGGTCACAGGTGCCTCAAGGTGCTGCGGTGGTTATCGGGTGGTTCGGGCTCGGGTGGTACGGAATCGGGTGGTACGGAACGGGGTGCTTCGGGCCGGTCGGCACGAAACGACGTGCTCGGGGCCGGGCGGCACGAAACCGAGTGCTCGGGCCGGGTGGTACGAAGACTATCGCCGAACGGAGCGCTCAGCCCTCGGAGCCGAACCGCTCGCCGGCCTCCAGGCGGGCGCCGCGGGCCCAGTCGGCCGCCCGCATCTCCTTCTTGCCCTGCGGCCGGACCTCGCCGAGTTCGACGTCGTGGCTGCCGGTGCCGACCCGGACGCTGTTCTTGCCGACCATCGCCACCTCGCCGGGCGCCAGCTCGGCGGACTCCGGCAGCAGCGTGACCGGCCCGGTGACCTTCAGCCGCTCGCCGCGGAACTCGGTCCACGCCCCGGGCGCGGGCGCGCAGCCGCGCACCACCCGGTCGACCCGCAGCGCGGGGTGGTTCCAGTCGATCCGCGCGTCCTCGACGCTGATCTTCGGCGCGAGCGTGACGCCCTCGGCGGGCTGCGGCACGGCGTGCAGGGAGCCGTCCTCGATCCCGTCCATGGTGGCGGCGAGCAGCCGCGCGCCGGAGAGGGACAGCCGGGTGAGCAGTTCGCCACTGGTGTCGGTCGGCCGGATCTCCTCGGTGATCACGCCGTAGACCGGGCCGGAGTCCAGGCCCTGCTCGATCAGGAAGGTGGAGGCACCGGTGACCTCGTCGCCGGCCAGCACCGCGTGCTGGACGGGCGCCGCGCCGCGCCACGCGGGCAGCAGGGAGAAGTGCAGGTTGACCCAGCCGTGCTTGGGGATCTCCAGGGTGCCGGGGCGGAGCAGCGCGCCGTAGGCGACCACCGGGCAGCAGTCGGGGGCGAGTTCGGTGAGCCGGGCGACGAACTCCGGGTCGCTGGGCTTCGCCGGCTTGAGGACCTCGATCCCGGCCTCCTCGGCGCGCTGCGCGACGGGGCTGGCCACCAACTTGCGCCCGCGCCCGGCAGGGGCGTCGGGGCGGGTGACCACCGCGACGACCTCGTGCCGGTCGGAGGCGAGCAGGGCGTCCAGGGCGGGAACGGCGACCTCGGGGGTGCCGGCGAAGACGAGGCGCATCAAGTGCCTTTCTGCAGAAGAGGATCGGAGGAATGCGGGTTCAGCGCGCGGCGCCGAAGGTGCTGTGCGGCGAGACCTTGACGACCGGGGCCGGCCCCTCGCCCCATTCCGCCTCCCGGATCGCCTTCAGCGCGGCCTTGCGCTGCTCGCGGTCGAGCCGGTCGATGAAGATGATGCCGTCCAGGTGGTCGGTCTCGTGCTGGATGCACCGGGCGAGCAGCTGGGTGCCCTCCAGGGTCACCGGATCGCCGTACATGTTGAAGCCCTTGGCCACCACGCCGTACGCGCGCTTGGTGTCGTAGCGCAGCCCGGGCAGCGACAGGCAGCCCTCCGGGCCCTCCTGCTCCTCTTCGGTCAGCGACAGGTCGGGGTTGATCAGGTGCCCGGTGACGCCGTCCACGTGGTACGTGAACACCCGCAGGGAGACGCCGAGTTGGGGCGCGGCCAGGCCGGCGCCGGGGGCGTCCAGCATGGTCTCGGTGAGGTCGCGGACGAGGTTGCGCAGTTCCTTGTCGAACACGGTCACCGGCTTGGCGGTGGCCCGCAGGACGGGGTCTCCGAAGAGACGGATGGGCTGGATCGCCACGGGGTACGGGCTCCTGTCCGTCGGGATGTCGGGAGTCGGAAGGGACTGCGGGCAACGGCTGTTCCCGCCAAGTCTATGCAACGCACCGCCGGCGTCCCCCATGCCCGTGGGGCGGGCCCACGGGCACGGCCATGGACCCCCGGCACACCGCACTGGCATATCCCGACTCTGCCGAGCGGCGTTACCCCGGCCCCCGCTTCGGCGTTGGTCAAGAGAGATTGACCGGGGCCGGGAGCACGGGACACCGCGCCCCGGCCGAGCCGAACCGTACGGAAGGTGGCACGTAGGCCATGGCCGAGCAGATCAATCACGACGCCCGGGCGCGGGCGAGCCTGCACCTGCTGGTGCGGGACATCGAGCGGGTGAGGCGCCAGGTCGACGCGCTGCGGACGCTCACCGCCCAGCTGGGCAACGTCTACCGTCCGCGCCGTCCGAGCACCTCGGCCGGCTTCGTGGTGTACGGGCGGGCGCCGGCACCGACCGTGCGCCTGGCGCAGGAGCTGCGGGAGAGCGTGGAGACCCTGGTGGCGGCGGCGGTCGAGTTCGACCGGGCGCTCGGCTTCTCCTGGGACTCGGTGGGCTCCGCCCTCGGGGTCACCAAGCAGGCCGTGCACCGCCGCTACGGCATGCGCCGCCCGACCAGCGAACTCCTCGCCGCCAGCGGCGCCGTCCCGGGCCCGGCCCGTCCGGACCGCTCCGAGGACCTGCCCGCCGCGCCCACCGGCGGCCTGACCGCGACCGTCCCGGCGGCCCGCCAGGGCGGCCTGGACCGCACCAGCCTGGAGCGCGGCACCATCGACCGCGCCATCGACCGCACCGCCCTGGACCGCACCCCCGTCGAGCGCCCGCAGCCCGGACTCCCCCTGCGCGGCTGACGCCCCCGAGGAGCCCACCGCACCACCGCACCACGACATCACCGCACCACCGCACCACCCGCACCACCGACCGGCCACCCCGGGGCGGGGTGGCCCACTCACCCCGCCCCCACTCCGCCCAAGACCGCCGGAACCCCCGAAACCCCTGGAACCCCCGAAACCCCGGCCCCCGGCCTCGCCGGGACCACCCGAACCACGGGAAAAGCGCCGGAAACCCCGGGCCGGCCCCCGCACCACCCGTCAGCCGATGTCCGTCGGATCCACCCGCACCCGCACCGGCTCCGCCGTCCGCAGCGCGATCCGCGCGATCTGCGCCGCCTTGAGCGCCGCCGCCAACGCCGCGCCCTGCCCGGGCGGCACCCGCAGCAGTGCCCGTTCCTGTTCCTCGCCCCGCAGCGCCGGCACCGGCACCGGCCCGAGCACGTCGGCCTCCGCCGGCAGCCGGATCAGCCCCAGCAGGTCGGCGACCGCCGCCGGGCTCCCGCTGACGGAGGCCATCCGCGACACCGGCGGGAAGTGCAGCTGCGCCCGCTCGTCCCGCTCCAGCCCGGCGTGCCCCAGCGGGTCCCAGCGCACCAGTGCCTGGACCGGCCGGGCCGAGGGCTCGGCGACCACGACCACCGTGCCGCCCTCGGTCGAGGACCGCACCAGCGCGGCGGCCGCGAGCCAGAGCCGCAGGGTCTCCTCCCCGGCCCGCAGGTCCGGCCGGCTCAGCAGTGCCCACCCGTCCAGCAGCAGCGCCGCCCCGTACCCGGCGCCGCCCTCCACCACCGGTTCCGCGCCCGGGGTGGAGATCACCAGCGAGGGTTCGTCCGGGACGGTGGCCAGGACGGCGTCCCGTCCGGAGGTCCGCACCGGGATCCGGGGGAACGCCTTGCCCAGTTCCTCGGCCGTCCGCCGGGCGCCCACCACCTGGGCCCGCAGCCGGAACGAGCCGCACTCGGGGCAGTGCCAGTCGTTCTCGGGCTCCCCGCACCACCCGCAGCGCAGCGCGGCGTCCGCCGAGGGCGCCTCCAGCGGCCCCTCGCAGCGCCGGCAGCGCGCCGGGGTGCGGCAGCGCCCGCAGGCCAGCCGGGGCACGTAGCCGCGCCGGGGCACCTGGATGAGCACCGGGTGCCCGGCGGCCAGCGCCTCCCGGGCGGCCTCCCAGGCCACCGAGGGCAGCCGGGCGGCCTGCGCGGCGGCGTCCCGGTGCTGGTCCTGGTCGGTGACGGTGCGCACCCGCGGCGCGACCTGCCGGACGGTATCCCGGTCGGCGACCAGCGGGCGCGCCCAGCCGGTGCTGACCAGCTGCGCGCCCTCCACGGTCACCGCGTGTCCGCCGAGCAGCACCGCCGCGCCCTCCTCGGCGGCGCGCAGCAGCGCCACCTCGCGGACGTGCGGGTGGGGGGCGCGCGGGTCGCTGTGGCTGCCGTCGCCGTCCGACCAGACGACGACCAGTCCGAGGCCGCGCACGGGCGCGAACATGGTGGCGCGGGTGCCGATGACGGCGTGCACCGAGCCGCGGCTCACCGCGAGCCAGCGCTTGTACCGTTCGCGCGGGCCGAGGTCGGCGCCCAGGGCCACGTGCATGCCCGGTCCGAGCAGCTCGGTCAGCGCCTGGTCGACCCGGGCCGCCGACCGCCCGTCCGGCAGCACGACCAGGGCCCCGCGCCCGCCCGCCAGCGTGGCCGCCACGGCCCGCGCGATCTCGTACGGCCAGCCGGGCCCCGGCAGGGCGGCCCACACCGCGCGGGGCGCACCGCCCTCGGCCAGCGCGGTGAGGAACTCGGGCCCGGCCGGGTAGCGCTGCCAGCCGCCGGGGGCGGGGGCCGCCGGTCGGGGCAGCGGCGGCGGCGAGGGCTCGGCCTCGGCCTTGGCGTGCCGGGGCGGGACGGCCAGCTGCAGCACGTCGGCGAGCGTCCCGGCGTACCGGTCGGCGACGGTGCGGCACAGCCGCAGCAGCTGCGGGGTGAGCACGGGCTCGGGCGAGAGCACCTGCGCCAACGGGGCGAGCGGTCCGGGGAAGTCGCTCTTCTCCAGCCGGGCGACGATGAACCCGTCGTGCAGTTCCCCGCCCTCGCGCTGGCCCTTGACCACCCGCGCGCCGAAGCGCACCCGCACCCGGACGCCCGGCTGGGCCTCCTCGGCCATCCCGGCCGGCACCTCGTAGTCGAAGAACTTGTCGATGGTGAGCACGCCCTTGTCCACCACGACCCGGGCCACCGGCAGGTGCTCGGCCCGCTTGGCCCCGCGCCAGGTGCGCGGCTTGGCCCGCTTGACCGTCTCCCGGATGAACGCCAGCTGCTCCGGCTCGGCGCCCCCGCTCTCCCCTGAGTTGCTCATCGCTCCCAAGTAGTACCAGGTCACACCGACAGGACGCACACAGCGGAGCGGCGCCCGCCCCGGAGGGCGAGCGCCGCTTCACGACGGACGGACGTCAGTCCTGCACGGCCGCCTTCAGCTGCTCCACGCGGTCGGTGCGCTCCCAGGTGAAGTCCGGCAGCTCGCGGCCGAAGTGGCCGTACGCGGCGGTCTGCGAGTAGATCGGCCGCAGCAGGTCCAGGTCGCGGATGATCGCGGCCGGACGCAGGTCGAACACCTCGGAGACGGCCTTCTGGATCGTCAGCACCGGCACGCTCTCGGTGCCGAAGGTCTCCACGAACAGACCGACCGGCTCGGCCTTGCCGATCGCGTACGCGACCTGCACCTCGGCCCGGCGGGCGAGGCCGGCGGCGACGATGTTCTTCGCCACCCAGCGCATCGCGTACGCGGCCGAGCGGTCCACCTTGGACGGGTCCTTGCCGGAGAAGGCGCCGCCGCCGTGGCGGGCCATGCCGCCGTAGGTGTCGATGATGATCTTGCGGCCGGTCAGGCCGGCGTCACCCATCGGGCCGCCGATCTCGAAGCGGCCGGTCGGGTTGACCAGCAGCCGGTAGCCGTCGGTGGCGAGCTTGATGCCCTGCTCGGCCAGCGCCTTCAGCTCCGGCTCCACCACGAACTCGCGGATGTCCGGGGTCAGCAGCGACTCCAGGTCGATGTCACTGGCGTGCTGGGTGGAGACCACCACGGTGTCCAGGCGCACGGCCTTGTCACCGTCGTACTCGATGGTGACCTGGGTCTTGCCGTCCGGGCGCAGGTACGGGATCGTCCCGTTCTTGCGCACCTCGGTCAGCCGGCGCGACAGCCGGTGGGCCAGGGTGATCGGCAGCGGCATCAGCTCGGGGGTCTCGTCCGACGCGTAGCCGAACATCAGGCCCTGGTCGCCGGCACCCTGCTTGTCCAGGTCGTCCTCGTCGCCCTCGACCCGGGCCTCGTACGCCGTGTCGACGCCCTGCGCGATGTCGGGGGACTGCGCGCCGATCGAGACGGAGACGCCGCAGGAGGCGCCGTCGAAGCCCTTCTTGGAGCTGTCGTAGCCGATCTCCAGGATCTTGTCCCGGACGAGCTGCGCGATCGGCGCGTACGCCTTGGTGGTCACCTCGCCGGCCACGTGCACCTGGCCGGTGGTGATGAGCGTCTCCACGGCGACCCGGGAGGTCGGGTCCTCGCGCAGGAGCGCGTCAAGGATGGTGTCGCTGATCTGGTCAGCGATCTTGTCGGGGTGGCCCTCGGTGACGGACTCCGAGGTGAACAGGCGGCGAGACACAGCGCTCCCTGGGGTTGCAGCGGCTGCTGACTGAAGTTCCCCAGGTGACTCCGGGGAACTCCGGAAAGACTTGATTCCTGGAGTCTAACGGGCCGGTTCCGCCGAACGTCACCGGCTTCAGGAATTCTCAAGCGATCCGCAGCCGGTTCTGATCAGTTGCCGACCGTTTCCAGCCGCTTTGCGACCAGGTCCCAGACCACGTCCGCGAGCGCCTCCTTCGGACCGACCGGAACCGGCGTCTCACTGCCGTCCGAGCCCAGCACGACGGCCTCGTTGACGTCCGTGCCGAAGGCCTTGCCGTTGCCCACCTCGTTCACCACGAGCAGGTCGCAGCCCTTGCGGGCGAGCTTGGCCCGGCCGTTGGCGAGGACGTCGTCGGTCTCCGCCGCGAAACCCACCACCAGTTGACCCGAACGGGGCCGGTGGGCCGACAGCTCGGCCAGGATGTCGGGATTGCGGACCAGCGCGACCGGAGCCGGCTCGACCCCCTCGACCTTCTTGATCTTGCCGGTCGCGTACGCGGCGGGCCGGAAGTCCGCCACCGCCGCGGCCATCACCACGGCGTCCGCGTCGGCGACCGCCTTGAGCGCCGCCTCGCGCAGCTCCAGCGCGGTCGAGACGTGCACCACGTCCACCCCGGCCGGGTCCGGCAGCTCGGCGTTGGCCGAGAGCAGGGTCACCCGCGCCCCGCGGGCCGCGGCGGTCACCGCGAGCGCGTAGCCCTGCTTGCCGGAGGAGCGGTTGCCCAGGTAGCGCACCGGGTCCAGCGGCTCCCGGGTGCCGCCGGCCGACACCACCACGTGGCGGCCCGCGAGGTCGGTCGGCACCGCGCCGCCGCGGCGTAGCACGGCCCGGCAGGCGTCGAAGATCGCGGACGGCTCGGGCAGCCGCCCCTTGCCGGTGTCCTTGCCGGTGAGCCGCCCGACGGCCGGCTCCAGCACGATCACGCCCCGGCGGCGCAGCGTGGCGACGTTGTCCCGGGTGGCGGGGTGCTCCCACATCTCGGTGTGCATGGCGGGCGCCACCACGACCGGGCAGCGGGCGGTGAGCAGGGTGTTGGTCAGCAGGTCGTCGGCGAGGCCGTGGGCGGCCTTGGCGATCAGGTCGGCGGTGGCCGGGGCGACCACGACCAGGTCGGCCTGCTGCCCGATCCGCACGTGCGGCACCTCGTGCACGCGCTCCCAGGTCTCGGTGGCGGCCGGCCGGCCGGACAGCGCGGCCCAGGTCGCCTCGCCGACGAAGTGCAGCGCCGCCTCGGTGGGCACCACGGTGACCTGGTGGCCGGACTCGGTGAACCGGCGCAGCAGCTCGCACGCCTTGTAGGCGGCGATCCCGCCGCTCACGCCGAGGACCACGCGGGGGGCGTCCGCAGTCGTCATGGACCGACCTCTCTACGCATCGGGAACCCGCCCACCCTACGGCCCCTCAGCTGCCGCGGGCGCGGCACCCCACCCCCGGTGACACGACGGGAGGGCCCGGCGGAAACGATTCCGCCGGGCCCTCCCGGAAATTCAGCGACCGCCTCAGGCAGCCTCGACCGCCTCGGCGGTCAGCATGCCCGCGTTGATCTCGCGCAGCGCGATCGACAGCGGCTTCTCGTGCACGTGGGTGTCGACCAGCGGGCCGACGTACTCCAGCAGGCCCTCACCGAGCTGGGAGTAGTACGCGTTGATCTGACGCGCGCGCTTGGCGGCGTAGATCACGAGGCTGTACTTCGAGTCGGTGGCCTCGAGCAGCTCGTCGATCGGCGGGTTGATGATGCCCTCGGGCGCGGTCATGGAAGAGGACACGCGAAAACCTTCCGAAAGGGTGGGAACGACAGACAGGTCAGGCTACACCGAGCAAGGCTAGCAGTTCGGCCGCTACCTGCTCGACGGAGGTGTTGACAAGGGTCGTGTCGAACTCCGGTTCGGCCGCGAGCTCGATCTTGGCGGCGTCGAGCCGCTTCTCGATCACGTCCTGCGGCTCGGTGCCCCGGCCGGTCAGCCGGCGGACCAGCTCGTCCCAGCTCGGCGGGGCCAGGAAGACCAGCTGCGCCTCGGGCATCGACTCGCGCACCTGCCGGGCACCCTGCAGGTCGATCTCCAGCAGCACGGGCTCGCCGCGCTCCAGCTTCTCCAGCACGGCCGCGCGCGGGGTGCCGTAGCGGTTCCCGGCGAACTCGGCCCACTCCAGCAGCTCGCCGTTGGCGACCAGCTTGTCGAACTCGTCGTTGTCGACGAAGTGGTACTGGACCCCGTTCTTCTCGCCGGGCCTCGGGTGGCGGGTCGTCGCCGACACCGAGAGCCAGACCTCGGGGTGCATCTTCCTCATATGAGCGACGACCGTGCTCTTGCCGACCCCCGAGGGGCCGGAGAGCACGGTCAGCCGCGGACGCTCACTCATGCACCGATTATCCCGGATCGCGGACGATGACGGGACCACCGGGGCACGGTCAGGCGGCACCCCCGCCGAACTCCCGCTCCAGGGAGGCGATCTGGTTCGTGCCGAGACCCCGGACACGCCGGCTCTCGCTGATGCCGAGGCGCTCCATGATCTGCTTGGCGCGAACCTTGCCGACGCCCGGAAGCGACTCCAGCAGGGCCGACACCTTCATCTTGCCGATCACGTCGTTGTCGGCCTTGCCGGCCTTGATCACCTCGTGCAGGGAGGCGCCGGAGTGCTTGAGCCGGTTCTTGACCTCGGCGCGCTCCCGGCGAGCCTCGGCGGCCTTGGCGAGCGCGGCGGTGCGCTGTTCAGGGGTAAGGGGCGGAAGAGCCACGCCGTTCACCTCAGGTGTGGATGGAAGGGATTGAGCTATGACTGGTTTGGTACCCAGGACACCGTCCGCAAGGGGAACCACAGGGCCCTGACCTGCGGGAGCCACGGAATTCGCGGCTCGCCGATGACCTATCGCCGGACACTACCCGCATTGCGGCGCCACGTCAGGAAAAGAACACGAAAAGTCCTGGTCAGCCAAGGCCGACCAGGACTTTCCAGGGCAAAATGACCGCGATTGCGAAACTTTGACGGGCTCGATGTGACGGCGCTCACGTCGGCTCCCGGCGGCGCCGCCGTCCTGCGGACACTCCACAGGGTCACCGACCGGCTACCGGCAGGGCGCCTCCCGCCACCCGCCGGACGCCGCCCGGTCCGCCACGCCGTCCGGTTCCGGTCCTTGACGGCCGTCGCGGCGCCCACCCGAGGGCGCCGGGCACGCGCAGCCGACGGCCACCGCGGCGCCCACCCGACGGCCACCGGGCCGGCTGCCCGACCGCGTCCGCGCCGGCTACTTGACCGCGTCCGCGAACTCGCCGACGAAGCGGTCCGCCGCCTCTCGCAGCGCCGCCACCGACGGACCGTGCTTGAGCACGTCCCGGCTGACGCTCGGCACCACGTTGATCACCGTGCCGCCGAACACCCGCGGCAGGTCCGCCATGGTCGCGCCCTGGGCGCCGATCCCCGGGGCCAGCAACGGGCCGTTGATGGCCAGCTCCACGCCCGCGTCGGCCAGCGTGGCGCCGACCACCGCGCCGAAGGAGCCCAGCGGCGCGGCGCCCTCGTTCTCGGCCGCCAGCTGCCGCAGCACCGAGGCCGCGACGGGCTCGCCGTCCGCGCCCACCGCGCGCTGCACCTCGGCGCCCTCCGGGTTGGAGGTGAGCGCCAGCGCGAACACGCCGCAGCCCTGCTCCCGGGCCAGGTCGAGGGCCGGGCGCAGCGAGCCGAAGCCCAGGTAGGGGCTGACCGTCACGGCGTCCGAGAACAGCGGGCCGGCGGGCGACAGGAAGGCCTCGGCGTAGGCGGCCATGGTGGAGCCGATGTCGCCGCGCTTGGCGTCCATCAGGACGAGCGCGCCGGCCGCCCGGGCCTCCTGGACGGTCCTCTCCAGCACCGCCACGCCCTTGCTGCCGAAGCGCTCGAAGAACGCGGCCTGCGGCTTGAGCACGGCCACCCGGTCGGCCAGTGCCTCGACCACGGTCCGGCTGAAGGTCTCCAGACCGGCGAGGTCGTCGCCGAGCCCCCAGGAGGAGAGCAGCGAGCCGTGCGGGTCGATGCCGACGCAGAGCTGGCCGCGGGTGTCGAGGGCGTGGCGCAGCCGGGTGCCGAACGGGGCGAGGGTCATGTCGTCTCTTTCCGGAGGTGGTGGGAGGGGTTCAGGAGCTGCGCACGGCGCTGCCGACCGCCGAGGCCAGGTCGCGGAAGCCGGCGGCCCGGAGGCGGGCGGACAGGCCCTTGTGGATCTTCCGGCACCAGAACGGGCCCTCGTAGATGAAGGCGCTGTAGCCCTGGACGAGGTCGGCGCCGTGGACGATCCGCTGCCAGGCGTCCTCGGCGGTCTCGATGCCGCCGACCGAGACCAGGGTCAGCCGGCCCCCGGTCCGGGCGCGCAGCCGCTGCAGCACCTCCAGGGCGCGGGCCTTCAGCGGGGCGCCGGACAGGCCGCCCATGCCGATCTCCTCGACGCGGCGGGCGTCGGTGCGCAGGCCCTCGCGGCCGATGGTGGTGTTGGTGGCGATGATGCCGTCCAGGCCCAGCTCCAGGGCGAGGTCGGCGACGGCGTCGACGTCCTCGTCGGCCAGGTCGGGGGCGATCTTGACCAGCAGCGGCACGTGGTGCGGGGTCGTGCGGTCGGCGGCCTCGCGGACGGCGGCGAGCAGCGGGCGCAGGTGGTCCACGGCCTGCAGGTTGCGCAGCCCCGGGGTGTTCGGCGAGCTGACGTTGACGACCAGGTAGTCCGCGTACTTCGCCAGCCGCTCGGTGGACTTGACGTAGTCGGCGACGGCGTCGGCCTCCTCGACCACCTTGGTCTTGCCGATGTTGACGCCGATCACCGGGGTGGAGCTGGTGTGCGGGCGGGCGGCGAGGCGGGCGGCGACGCGCGCCGAGCCCTGGTTGTTGAAGCCCATCCGGTTGATCAGCGCGCGGTCCTCGACCAGGCGGAACAGCCGGGGCGCGGGGTTGCCGGGCTGGGGCTCGCCGGTGATGGTGCCGATCTCGACGTAGTCGAAACCGAGCATGGACAGGCCGTCGATGCCGACGCCGTTCTTGTCGAAGCCGGCCGCGAGCCCGAACGGGCCGGGCAGGTCGAGGCCCAGGGCACCGGTGCGCAGCGCCCGGTCGCGCGGGGCGAGGACGAGCCGCACGAGGGTGCGCAGTCCGGGCACCGAGGAGGCCAGCCGGATCCAGAAGAAGGCCAGGTGGTGGGCCTTCTCGGGGTCCATCCTCTTGAAGACCAGGTCGAACAGAAGCTTGTACACGGGTGGTTCAACTCCCGGGGCGGAGAGGGGGGCGCGGGCGCGGCCCGTCGGAAGGCGGGTGGCGGCGGGCGGCGGGCGGCGGGTGGGCGGGCATGGAAGTGGGGGGCACCCAACGGTTCCGGTGCCCCCCACTGCGGTGGTGCTACTTGCGGCCGGCGTTGATCAGCTCGGCGTGCTCCTGGAGCGACATGACCCCGACCTCGTCGCGCAGCAGCCGGTCGATGCCCTGGACGGCCGCGCCCATCGCCTGGACGGTGGTCAGGCAGGGCACCGCGCGGGCCACGGCCGCGGTGCGGATCTCGTAGCCGTCGAGGCGGCCGCCGGTGCCGTACGGCGTGTTGATGATGAGGTCGACCTCGCCGTCGTGGATCAGCTGGACGATGGTCCGCTCGCCGTTCGGGCCCTCGCCCTCGCTGTGCTTGCGCACCACGGTGGCGGGGATGCCGCCGCGCTGCAGCACCTCGGCGGTGCCGGCGGTGGCGAGCAGCTCGAAGCCGAGGTTGACCAGCGCCCGGGCCGGGAAGACCAGGTTGCGCTTGTCGCGGTTGGCGACGGAGACGAAGACCTTGCCCTTGGTGGGCAGCGCGCCGTAGGCGCCGGTCTGGGACTTGGCGTAGGCCGTGCCGAAGACCTTGTCGATGCCCATGACCTCACCGGTCGAGCGCATCTCCGGGCCGAGCACGGTGTCCACGCCGCGGCCGTGGACGTCGCGGAAGCGGCTCCACGGCATCACCGCCTCCTTGACCGCGATCGGCGCGTCGGCGGGCAGCGTGCCGCCGTCGCCCTCGGCCGGGAGCAGGCCCTCGGCGCGCAGCTCGGCGATGGTGGCGCCGAGCGAGATCCGGGCGGCGGCCTTGGCCAGCGGCACGGCGGTCGCCTTGGAGGTGAACGGGACGGTCCGGGAGGCGCGCGGGTTGGCCTCCAGCACGTAGAGGATGTCCCCGGCCATGGCGAACTGGATGTTGATCAGGCCGCGGACGCCGACCCCGCGCGCGATGGCCTCGGTGGAGGTGCGCAGGCGCTTGATGTCGTAGCCGCCGAGGGTGATCGGGGGCAGCGCGCAGGCGGAGTCGCCGGAGTGGATGCCGGCCTCCTCGATGTGCTCCATGACGCCGCCGAGGTAGAGCTCGGTGCCGTCGTAGAGCGCGTCGACGTCGATCTCCACCGCGTCGTCCAGGAAGCGGTCGATGAGCACCGGGTGCTCGGAGATCAGACCGGCGTGCCGCTCCAGGTAGGAGGCGAGCGAGGCCTCGTCGTAGACGATCTCCATGCCGCGGCCGCCGAGCACGTAGGACGGGCGGGCGAGCACCGGGTAGCCGATCTCGTCGGCGATCGCCTTGGCCTCCGCGAAGGAGAAGGCGGTGCCGTGCTTGGGCGCGGGCAGGCCGGCGTCGCGCAGGACGCGGCCGAAGGCGCCGCGCTCCTCGGCGAGGTCGATCGCCTCGGGCTGGGTGCCGACGATCGGCACGCCGTTGTCCTTGAGCGCCTGGGCCAGGCCCAGCGGGGTCTGGCCGCCGAGCTGGACGACGACACCGGCGAGCGGGCCGGCCTGCTGCTCGGCGTGGACGATCTCCAGCACGTCCTCCAGGGTGAGCGGCTCGAAGTAGAGCCGGTCGGAGGTGTCGTAGTCGGTGGAGACGGTCTCCGGGTTGCAGTTGACCATGACGGTCTCGTACCCGGCCTCGGCGAGCGCGAAGGAGGCGTGCACGCAGGAGTAGTCGAACTCGATGCCCTGGCCGATGCGGTTCGGACCGGAGCCGAGGATGATCACGGCGGGCTTGGAGCGCGGGGCGACCTCGCTCTCCTCGTCGTAGGACGAGTAGAAGTACGGGGTCTTGGCGGCGAACTCGGCGGCGCAGGTGTCGACGGTCTTGAACACGGGCCGGATGCCGAGGGCGTGGCGCACCTCGCGGACCACGTCCGGCTTCAGGCCGCGGATCTCGCCGATCTGCTGGTCGGAGAAGCCGTGCCGCTTGGCGTGGCGCAGCAGCTCGGGGGTGAGCTCGGCGGCCGCGGCCAGCTCGCCGGCGATCTCGTCGAGCAGGAAGAGCTGGTCGACGAACCACGGGTCGATCTTGGTGGCCTCGAACACCTCCTCGGGGGTGGCGCCGGCCCGGATCGCGTCCATCACGGTGTTGATCCGGCCGTCGGTCGGCACGACCGCCTTGGCCAGCAGTTCGGCCTTGTCGCCGACGGGGCCGGTCCAGGAGAACTGGGAGCCCTTCTTCTCCAGCGAGCGCAGCGCCTTCTGCAGCGCCTCGGGGAAGTTGCGGCCCAGCGCCATGGCCTCGCCGACCGACTTCATGGTGGTGGTCAGCGTGGCGTCGGCGCTCGGGAACTTCTCGAACGCGAACCGCGGCACCTTGACCACGACGTAGTCGAGGGTCGGCTCGAAGGAGGCCGGGGTCTCCTCGGTGATGTCGTTGGGGATCTCGTCCAGGGTGTAGCCGACGGCCAGCTTGGCGGCGATCTTGGCGATCGGGAAGCCGGTGGCCTTGGAGGCGAGCGCCGAGGAGCGGGAGACGCGCGGGTTCATCTCGATGACGATGACCCGGCCGTCGGCGGGGTTGACGGCGAACTGGATGTTGCAGCCGCCGGTGTCGACGCCGACCTCGCGGATGACGGCGATGCCGATGTCGCGCAGGATCTGGTACTCGCGGTCGGTGAGGGTCATCGCCGGGGCGACGGTGATCGAGTCACCGGTGTGCACGCCCATCGGGTCGAAGTTCTCGATGGAGCAGACGACCACGACGTTGTCCTGCTTGTCGCGCATCAGCTCCAGCTCGTACTCCTTCCAGCCGAGGATGGACTCCTCCAGGAGCACCTCGGTGGTCGGCGAGAGAGTCAGGCCCTGGCCGGCGATGCGGCGCAGGTCCTCCTCGTTGTGGGCGAAGCCGGAGCCGGCGCCGCCCATGGTGAAGGAGGGGCGGACGACGACCGGGTAACCGCCGAGCGTGTCGACGCCGGCCAGCACCTCGTCCATCGTGTGGCAGATGACCGAGCGGGCGGACTCGCCGTGGCCGATCTTGGCGTTGACGGCCTCGACGACGCCCTTGAAGAGGTCGCGGTCCTCGCCCTTGTTGATCGCCTCGACGTCGGCGCCGATCAGCTCGACGCCGTACTTCTCCAGCGTGCCGGCCGCGTGCAGCGAGATCGCGGTGTTCAGCGCGGTCTGGCCGCCCAGGGTCGGCAGCAGCGCGTCGGGGCGCTCCTTGGCGATGATCTTCTCGACGAACTCGGGGGTGATCGGCTCGACGTAGGTGGCGTCGGCGATCTCCGGGTCGGTCATGATCGTGGCCGGGTTGGAGTTGACCAGGACGACCCGCAGGCCCTCGGCCTTGAGGACGCGGCAGGCCTGCGTGCCCGAGTAGTCGAACTCGGCGGCCTGGCCGATCACGATCGGGCCGGAGCCGATGACCAGGACGGACTTGATGTCGGTGCGCTTAGGCACGCTGGCCCTCCATAAGGCTCACGAAGCGGTCGAAGAGGTAGGCGGCGTCGTGCGGGCCGGCGGCCGCTTCGGGGTGGTACTGCACGCTGAAGGCGGGGACGTCGAGCGCCTGCAGGCCCTCGACCACGTCGTCGTTCAGGCAGACGTGGGAGACCTCGACGCGCCCGTACGGGGTGTCGCTCACCTTGTCCAGCGGCGCGTTCACGGCGAAGCCGTGGTTGTGGGCGGTCACCTCCACCTTGCCGGTGGTGCGGTCCTGCACCGGCTGGTTGATGCCGCGGTGGCCGTACTTGAGCTTGTAGGTGCCGAAGCCCAGGGCGCGGCCGAGGATCTGGTTGCCGAAGCAGATCCCGAAGAACGGGGTCTTGCGCTCCAGCACGCCCTGCGCGACGGCGACCTGGTGGTCGGCGGTGGCCGGGTCACCGGGGCCGTTGGAGAAGAACACGCCGTCCGGCCGGACCGCGTAGACGTCCTCCAGGGTGGCGTCGGCCGGCAGCACGTGGACCTCGATGCCGCGCTCGGCCATCCGCTGCGGGGTCATCGCCTTGATGCCGAGGTCCAGCGCGGCGACGGTGAACTTCTTCTCACCGATCGCGGGGACGACGTACGGCTCGGTGGTGGCGACCTCGGCGCACAGGTCGGCGCCCTTCATCTCGGGCGACTGCTGCACCCGGGCGAGCAGGGTGGCCTGGTCGGCCAGCGCCTCGCCGGAGAAGATGCCGCAGCGCATCGCGCCGCGCTCGCGCAGGTGGCGGGTCAGCGCGCGGGTGTCGATGCCGCTGATGCCGACGACGCCCTGGTTGACCAGTTCCTCGTCGAGCGAGCGGCGGGAGCGCCAGTTGGAGGCGACCCGGGCGGGGTCGCGCACGACGTAGCCGGCGACCCAGATCCGCTGGGACTCGTCGTCCTCGTCGTTCCAGCCGGTGTTGCCGATCTGCGGGGCGGTCATCGCGACCACCTGGCGGTGGTACGACGGGTCGGTCAGGGTCTCCTGGTAGCCGGACATGCCGGTGTTGAAGACCGCCTCGCCGAAGGTCTCGCCGATCGCGCCGTAGGCCTGGCCGCGGAAGGTCCGGCCGTCCTCCAGGACGAGCACGGCGGGGACGCGTTCCCGCCGTTGGCGCTGCGTGGTGGGGGCAGGTGCGGTCATCGAGCGGCCTCTTCCGTCATCTTCTTCTGCGTACGTGTGGCAAGGTGAGCGACCGCCTCGACCCAGGCGGCGTGCTCGTCGGGGTGGTCGGCCCGGAAGCCGGAGTCCAGCTCGGTTCCCTCGTGCGTCCAGGTGACGACGAGCAGGCCGGAGGGGACGACCTTGCCGGCGATCCCGTCGTCCGTCCGGGCGCCGGTGAGCTGGTCGGCCGGAATCCAGAAGTCGACGTCGCCGGGGCGCCGGACCAGCAGGCCGTCCTCGCCGAGGGTGAGGTCGGCCCGGCTGCGGGTACCCAGGCCGTGCGCGACGACCCGGTCGAGCCAGTTCCCGGCGGTGGTCGTGCCGTGGTACCGCCCGCTGGTCTCCAGGATGGTGCGCCCGGCCCGGTCCGGCACGGCGGGCAGCGGCGGGATGCCGGACTGCAGGGTGCGCCGCCAGTTCCAGCCCTGGCGCATCAGCCAGTAGACGAGGCCGATCAGGATCAGCAGGCCGACGGACCAGCCGATGTACCCGGGCCAGTCGGTGACCTTCGCCTGCTCCTTGGCGAGCGTGAGGTGGTCCATCACCGCTCGCCGTCCTGCTCCACCAGGTCCCCGGCGAGCACGGTGGCGCGGCCGCGCAGGAACGTGGCGTGCACCCGTCCGGGCAGGTCCAGGCCCTTGTAGGGGGTGTTGCGGCTGCGGGTGGCGAAGCTGTCCGGGTTCACGGCACCACGGTACGCGGGATCGAACAGCACCAGGTTGGCGGGCTCACCCACCGAGATCGGTCGGCCGTGGCCGGTGAGACGGCCGATCCGGGCCGGGCGGTGCGACATCCGGTCGGCGACGCCCTCCCAGTTCAGCAGGCCGGTCTCGACCATGGTCTGCTGGACGACCGACAGCGCGGTCTCCAGGCCGACCATGCCCATCGCGGCGACGGCCCACTCGCAGTCCTTGTCCTCGGCCGGGTGCGGCGCGTGGTCGGTGGCGACGGCGTCGATGGTGCCGTCGGCCAGCGCCTTGCGCAGCGCCTGGACGTCCTCGGCGGTGCGCAGCGGCGGGTTCACCTTGTACACCGGGTCGTAGGAGCGGACCAGCTCGTCGGTGAGCAGCAGGTGGTGCGGGGTCACCTCGGCGGTGACGTCCCAGCCCTTGCTCTTGGCCCAGCGGATGATCTCGACCGAGCCGGCCGTGGAGACGTGGCAGACGTGCAGCCGGGAGCCGACGTGCGCGGCGAGCAGCACGTCGCGGGCGATGATCGACTCCTCGGCGACGGCCGGCCAGCCGCCGAGCCCGAGCTCGCCGGAGACCTGGCCCTCGTTCATCTGGGCGCCCTCGGTCAGCCGCGGCTCCTGGGCGTGCTGGGCCACGACGCCGTCGAAGGCCTTGACGTACTCCAGGGCGCGGCGCATCAGCACCGCGTCGTCCACGCACTTGCCGTCGTCCGAGAAGACCCGGACGCCGGCGGCGGACTCGTGCATCGCGCCGAGCTCGGCGAGCTTCTTGCCCTCCAGGCCGACGGTGACGGCGCCGACCGGCTGCACGTCGCAGTAGCCGGCCTCCTGGCCGAGCCGCCAGACCTGCTCGACCACACCGGCGGTGTCGGCGACCGGGGTGGTGTTGGCCATCGCGTGCACGGCGGTGAAGCCGCCCATCGCGGCGGCCCGGGTGCCGGTGAGCACGGTCTCGGCGTCCTCGCGGCCGGGCTCGCGCAGGTGGGTGTGCAGGTCGACCAGGCCGGGGAGCGCGACCAGCCCGGTCGCGTCGATCTCGATGTCCGCCTCGGCCGTCAGGCCGGTGCCGATCTCCTTGACCACACCGTCGGCGACGAGGAGGTCCTGCGGGGCGCCGCCGAGGATCTGGGCGTTGCGGATCAGGTAGCTGACCATCTCGTCGGTTCGCTCGCTGCGCTCGTTCACTGGGCGTTCTCCACGGAGTCGGTGCGGGGGGCGTCGGCGAGGGTGGCACCGCCGAGCAGCAGGTACAGGACGGCCATGCGGACCGAGACGCCGTTGGCGACCTGCTCCACCACGGTGCAGCGCGGCGAGTCGGCGACCTCGGCGGTGATCTCCATGCCGCGGACCATCGGGCCGGGGTGCATCACGATGGCGTGCTCCGGCAGCTGGGCCATCCGGAGGCCGTTCATGCCGTAGCGGCGGCTGTACTCGCGCTCGGTCGGGAAGAACGCGGCGTTCATCCGCTCGCGCTGCACCCGGAGCATCATCAGCGCGTCCGTCTTGGGGAGCACCCGGTCCAGGTCGTAGCTGATCTCGCAGGGCCACCCGGCTGCGCCGGTGACGGGGTTGGGTTCGATGCCGATCGGCAGCAGCGTCGGCGGGGCGACGAAGGTGACCTGGGCACCGAGGGTGTTCAGCAGGTGGACGTTGGAGCGGGCGACCCGGCTGTGCAGGACGTCGCCGACGATCGTCACCCGGCGGCCGGCCAGGTCGTGACCGGCGCCCGGGTTGAGGTGGCGACGCATGGTGAAGGCGTCGAGCAGTGCCTGGGTGGGGTGCTCGTGGGTGCCGTCGCCGGCGTTGATCACACTGCCGTGCAGCCAGTCGGACTGGGCCAGCCGGGCCGGCGCGCCGGAGGCGTGGTGCCGGATGACGACCGCGTCGGCGCCCATGGCCTGCAGGGTCAGCGCGGTGTCCTTGAGGCTCTCGCCCTTGGAGACCGAGGAGCCCTTGGCGGAGAAGTTGATGACGTCGGCCGAGAGGCGCTTCTCGGCGACCTCGAAGGAGGTCTTGGTCCGGGTGGAGTCCTCGAAGAAGAGGTTGACGACGGTGCGGCCGCGCAGCGTGGGCAGCTTCTTGACGGCCCGGCCGGAGAGCTGGGCCAGCTCCTCGGCGGTGTCCAGGATCAGCAGCGCGTCGTCGCGGCTGAGATCGGCGGCGGAGACGAGGTGGCGCTTCACGCGGGCTACTCCGGGAGGTGCGGTTCGGTGGGCTTGGCGGCCATGGCCTGCGAGGAGCGCAGGGTGAAGTCGCGGTCCCCGACCAGGACGGCGTCCACGCCGTCGGTGTCGGAGAGGCGCACCTGCACGGCCTCGCGCAGCGAGGTGGGGAGGTTCTTGCCCACGTAGTCCGCACGGATCGGCAGCTCGCGGTGGCCGCGGTCGACCAGGACGGCGAGCTGGACGGCCCGCGGCCGGCCGATGTCGTTCAGCGCGTCGAGCGCGGCGCGGATGGTGCGGCCGGAGAAGAGCACGTCGTCGACGAGGACGACGAGCTTGCCGTCGATGCCGCCGGGCGGGATCTCGGTGTGCTCCAGGGCGCGGGCGGGCTTCAGCCGCAGGTCGTCCCGGTACATGGTGATGTCCAGGGTGCCCAGCGGGATCTCGCGCCCGGTGATCTGGGCCAGCCTGCCGCGCAGGCGGCGGGCGAGGTGGACGCCCCTGGTGTGGATGCCGAGCAGCACGACGTCCTCCGCGCCCTTGGCGCGCTCGACGATCTCGTGCGCTATCCGGGTGATGACCCGGGCGATGTCCGTGCCGTCCAGCACCTGGTGCGGCGGCCGCGGCGTCTGTTCCTGGTGTGCGGTCATGCCGAAGCGGACCTCCTTCCCCGCCTCACTGGACGGGCCTTAAAGGATGTCTGGGACTGCCCCCGCCGACTCGGCGCGGGCTTCGGAACATCCTAGCAGTGCCCCGGGCGGCGAACCGAAGTGCACCATTCCGCTTCCAGCGGTTCACACCCCGGACGCGCCGACGATGCGGGCCATTCGCACGACTGCCCCATTCGGCTTGACGCAACTACCTTACTCTACGTAACCTCACAGTGAGTTACGAGACGGACGTCGAACCCACCGGTAACGGCGTCGGCAATCGCCCGTGACCCACCACTGAACGCGAAGCAATCTCGTCCGGGGAGATCAATGTCCAGCGACTACGCGAAGCAACTCGGAGGCAAGCTCCGAGCGATCCGCACTCAGCAGGGGCTCTCCCTGCACGGTGTCGAGGAGAAGTCCCAGGGGCGCTGGAAGGCGGTCGTCGTCGGCTCGTACGAGCGTGGCGACCGTGCGGTCACCGTGCAGCGACTGGCCGAGCTGGCCGAGTTCTACGGCGTCCCGGTGCAGGAGCTGCTGCCCGGCGGCACCCCCGGCGGCGCGGCCGAGCCGCCGCCGCGCCTGGTGCTCGACCTGGAGAGACTGACTCAGGTCCCCTCCGAGAAGGCCGGCCCGCTGCAGCGCTACGCGGCGACCATCCAGAGCCAGCGCGGCGACTACAACGGCAAGGTGCTGTCGATCCGCCAGGACGACCTGCGCACCCTCGCGGTCATCTACGACCAGTCGCCGTCGATCCTCACCGAGCAGCTGATCTCCTGGGGCGTGCTGAACCCCGACGCGCGCCGCGCGGTGCGCGAGGAGGACGCGAGCTGAGGCTCACCGCACCGGCTCCCGCCGGCGGATCCTTACCAGTTCCGGCACTCGCGACACCTGTGCCGGCAAGCAGAAACGTCACGGCGCGGCACCCCGAACGGGGGCCGCGCCGCGGTGTTTCGGGGCGCGGTGTCCCGGGGGCGCCGGGGCGCTCAGCAGACCGTACCCAGGCTGTAGCCGGGCTGCGCCGCCACCCCGTCCAGCCGGACCGGCCGGTCCGCCGGCGCCCAGTCCTGCCCGCCGGTCGACCAGGCCCAGGAGGCCGGCAGGTACTCCCCGCAGGAGGCGGCCGAGCCCTGCGAACCGTGCAGCACCGCCACCCCCGGCAGCTCCAGGGCCAGCCCGGCGCACAGCACCGCGCAGAGCAGCTCCAGGTCCTCGTCGTTGATCCGCACCACGCCGTCCTCCCACTGCAGGACCCGCGCCGCCGCCGCCAGCTGCCCGCCGGGGGCGTCGACCCGCAGGCGCAGCTCGTACACACCGGCGCCCGCACCGACCAGCATCCGGCGGAACACCTCGGCCCCGCGCTGGTAGGCGGCGCGCACCCAGCGGCCGTGCTCCTCGTCCGGCTCGCCCGCGCCCCCGTACAGGCCGCCGTCGAGCAGCAGGTCGACGTGGCAGAGCGTCAACCCGTTCTCCCGCGCCCGGACCAGGCGCGGCACGAAGTCCCCGGCCAGCTCCTCGCCCTGGTAGGCGAGCAGCTGGGTGTGCAGCGACGGGTTGACCAGGTAGCGGTCACGGGCGGTGGGCTCGGCCGGGTCCAGCGCGTTGAGCAGGCAGAACTCCTCGAAGTCCTGCGGGTGGAACATCCGCGCCCGGACGGTCTCGAAGCGTTCCAGCGCGTCGGCCAGCAGCTCGGCGGTGCCGGCCAGGTAGCGCTCGAAGTCGGGGGCGTCGGTGATCCCCCAGGCGCGGGCCCGCGCGAAGTCCGCGGCGCTGGTCAGCACCCCGATGACGAACGCCCGGTCGGCGCCCTCGGCCCCCTCGGCCGGACGCGGCCGGTGCGGAGCCCGTACCGCGGGCCGCGGGCCGCCGGCGGAACAGTCGGAGTTACGGCGGCCGCGGCGGCTGTTCATCGGAGGCTCCTGGCTTCGGCGGGCGACCGTCGGCGGTGACGGTCGGCGGCGGGCTCGCCGCTGACCGCCTTCCTCCCCATCACCCGCGCGCCGCACACGTACGGCGTGTCACAGGAATGTAACCACCGGTAATAGCACTGGCGCCGCGGCCCGCGCTCAGGCCTGGCGCGGCACCCGGGCCAGCTGACGGGACTGCGCGACCAGGCGGCCGGACTCGTCCCAGATCTCGGCGTCCTCCTCGAAGTACCCGCCGGCCAGGTTGCGGGTCGCGTGGGTGACGCGCAGCCAGCCCGGGGCCGGCTTGGCCCGCAGGTGGACGGTCAGCTCGATGGTCGGCGCCCAGCCCGGCATGCCGAGGTCGAAGGTGACCGGCGGCAGGGCGTCGGCGACCAGCAGGAGCAGCAGCGGGTCGGGCTCGCGGCCGTCGGCCAGCCGGAACCAGCCCTGGATCCGCCCGCGGCCGGAGGGCTGCCCGAGCGCCCAGCCGACGGTGGCCGGGTCCAGCCGCAGGTCGAAGCGCTCCAGCAGGGCGGCCTGGGCGATCAGCTCCTTGGGCGCGTGCTCCACGCCGATGCACTGGTCCGGCGGCGGCAGCTGCGGCGGCTGCGCGCTGGTGCGCACCTCGCCGTCGTCGCCGGAGAGGTCTCCGTGGCTGGCCACCACGCGCAGCCGCTCGACGCCGTCCTGGCTGAGCGAGGCGGTGCCGGTGGAGAGGCCGCGGCCGGTGCGCAGCACCTCGGTGCGGACGGTGGCCGGGCCGGGGGTGGAGGCGGACAGGTAGTAACCGCTGATCGACACCGGGTCCGGGTGGGTGCCGTGCTCCAGCGACAGCGCGTGTCCGGCCACGGCGAGCAGCAGGCCGCCGTTGACCCCGCCGCCGATCTGCCAGCCGTCGCCGAGTTCGGCCTCGTAGCGGCCGGGCTCCTCGGGGTGTCTGCTCAGGGCGATGCCCCGGTCGAACTCGCTGCGCGTCGCGGTGGTCATGGGGGTGGCCTGCCCTTCAAGTTACTGACGAGTAGGGCCCCACCCTACGCCTCCGGGGCGAAACGCGGAACGGCCGCCGGACCCGAGATGACTCGGATCCGGCGGCCGTCCGGCGGGCACCGCGGGTTACCGGCGGATGCTCGGCTTCAGCTCCAGGAAGCGGGCGAGCAGGCCGTTGACGAAGGCCGGGGAGTCGTCCGTGGAGAACTCCTTGGCGATCTCGACCGCCTCGTCCAGGACGACCGCGTCCGGGACGCCGTCCTCCCAGATCAGCTCGTACGCGCCGAGCCGCAGGACGTTGCGGTCCACGATCGGCATCCGGTCGAGCGTCCAGCCCACCGCGTACTGCTCGATGAGGTCATCGATGCGGCGGGCGTGCTGTACGTAGCCCTCGATGAGCTCCATGGTGTACTCGCCCACCTGCGGGGTGCCCTCGTCGGGCTTGGGCTCGCGGGCGCGGGCCACCCAGTCGGCGAGGACCTGCTGCGGGTCGACCCCGCGGTGGTCGGCCTCGAAGAGGATCTGGAAGGCCCGGGTGCGGGCCTTGCTGCGTGCGGCCGACACGGACTTACTTCACCCGGCCGAGGTAGCTGCCGTCGCGGGTGTCGACCTTGATCTTCTCGCCGGTGACGACGAAGAGCGGGACCTGGATCTCGGCACCGGTCTCCAGGGTGGCCGGCTTGGTGCCACCGGTGGAGCGGTCGCCCTGGACGCCCGGCTCGGTGTGGGAGATGGTCAGCTCGACGGCGGCCGGGAGCTCGATGTAGAGGACGGCGCCCTCGTTCGTGGCGACCAGGGCCTCGAAGCCCTCCAGCAGGTACTTGGCGGCGTCGCCCACGACGGACGGCTCGACGGTGATCTGGTCGTAGGTGTCCATGTCCATGAACACGAAGTTCTCGCCGTCCTTGTACGAGAACTGCATGCCGCGCTTGTCGACGTTGGCGGTCTCGACCTTGGTGCCGGCGTTGAAGGTCTTGTCGACGACCTTGCCCGTCAGGACCTCCTTGAGCTTCGTCCGCACGAAGGCCGGGCCCTTGCCGGGCTTGACGTGCTGGAACTCGACGACGGACCAGAGCTTGCCGCCCTCCAGCTTGAGGACCATGCCGTTCTTGAGATCGTTCGTGGAAGCCACGGGCGCACTTACTCCTGGATATAGCTGTCAAGGAACCAAGGGATTCGCGTCCTGCCGCCGACGGCCCACGGGGCCGCCGTCACAGGGCGAGGAGCTCCTTGGTGGTGATGGTGAGCAGCTCGGGCCCGCCCTCCTCGAGGGGGCGCACGACGAGCGTGTCCTCGATCCGGACCCCGCCCTTGCCCGGGAGGTGGACCCCTGGGCCGACGGTGACCGGCACGCGGCTGTCCAGTTTACCCATGTCCGACGGGCCGAGGCGCGGCGCCTCCCTGATCTCCAGTCCGATGCCGTGGCCCACCGGGTGCGGGGAGGCCTCGGTGTGGCCCGCCGCCTCCAGGACCTGCCGGGCGGCCCGGTCGGGCACGCACTGCTCCACACCCGGTCCGAGCGCCTCCCGCCCGGCCCGCTGGGCGCGGAACACGAGCCGGTGCAGCTCCACCTGCCAGGGCGCCGGCGCCGCTCCGATCACGAAGGTGCGGGCGGTGGAGACGCCGTAGCCGCGGTACTGCGCGCCCATCACGACGGTCAGGAAGTCGCCCTCCTCCACCCGGCGGTCGGTCGGCTGGTGGGCGGCCTGCCCGGAGTGGCTGCCGGTGCCGACCGAGACCGGGAAGGCCGCCCGGTCGGCGCCGTGGTCGATCATCCGGCGCTCCAGCTCCATCGCCAGGTGGCGCTCGGTGCGGCCGACCAGGATCGACTCCAGCAGCTCGCCGAGCGCCTGGTCGGCGATCTCCGCGGCGATCCGCAGGTCGGCGATCTCGTGCTCGTCCTTGACCACCCGCAACCGCTCGACCACCTGGCCCAGGTCGGCCAGCCGGGCCTTCCCGGCCAGACCGGCCACCGCCCGGTGCCGGCTCACGGTCAGGTCGTGCTCCTCCACCGCCAGGCCCGCCACCCCGAAGGTCGCCGCGGCGGCCGCGGCGGCCAGCGCGGTGTCCGCCCCGCCGGCCACCGGCAGCTGGGTGACGTCCGGGGCGATCAGGTGCTCCCCGGAGTCGTCCGGCGGCAGGTCGTCCGGCAGCGCGAGCAGGGCGCGCTCCCTGGTCAGCAGCAACGTCGCCCCGCAGGGCGCGCAGCCCGTCAGATACCGCACGTTCGCCGCCCGGGTGATCAGCGCCGCATCGGCCCCGGCCGCACTGCAGTGCTCCCTCACCCGCTCCCGCCGCCCCGCGTACGCATCCGCCATGCGTCGAGCCTACGAACCCCCGGGCCGAACCGCCCGCCGAGCACCCCCGGGAATGGGCGGGTCCGGGCTCGTGTTGGGCAAGACGAACATGACTTCCATGTCGGGTGCGGTCCCGAACCGGCACCCCGGACCGAGGAGGACCCCGTGGCCCGCAGCGAACTGCGTCCCGTCGTCGAGCTCCGCTCCACCGCCGGCACCGGCTTCACGTACGTGACCCGCAAGAACCGCCGCAACGACCCGGACCGGATGGTCCTGCGCAAGTACGACCCGGTCGCGGCCCGGCACGTCGCCTTCCGCGAGGAGCGCTGAGCGGCACCGAGAACGCCGAACGGCGCCTCCCCGGGTGGGGGGGCGCCGTTCGGCGCGGCCGTCCGGGCGGCTCACGGCTCCCGGGGCGCCCAGCGGTTCTCGACCCGGGCGAGCTTCCAGTACCCGATCGCGACCGCCCAGACCACCACGAACAGCCCGGCGATGGCGTAGCCGACGTTGTCCAGCGAGATGTCCGCGATCCAGCCGGTCACCGGGTCGGTCAGGTCGAACTTCTCGTGCAGCACCCCGACCAGCTCGATCGTGCCGATGATGAACGCCACCGCGATCGACAACCCCGTGATGGTCAGGTTGTAGTACACCTTCCGCACCGGGTTGGAGAACGCCCACTGGTACGCGAAGTTCATGAACGTCCCGTCCAGCGTGTCGAACAGGCTCATCCCGGCCGCGAAGAGCAGCGGCAGGCAGACGATCGCGTACCAGGGCAGTCCGGAGGCCGCCCCCGAGCCGGCCATCACCATCAGGGTGACCTCGGTCGCGGTGTCGAAGCCCAGGCCCAGCACCATGCCGACCGGGAACATCTGCCCGGGCCGGGTGATCGAGCGGGTCGCCCGGTTCAGCACCCGGGCCATGAAGCCCCGCGAGTCGAGGTGCGCCTCCAGCTCCGCCTCGTCGTACTGCCCGGCCCGCATCGCCCGGAACACCTTGACGATGCCGAGCAGCGCCGCCAGGTTGAGCGCGCCGATCAGGTAGAGGAAGACGCCGGAGGTGGTCGTGCCCACCGCCCCGAGCCACTTGTGGGTGGTCGACTCGTCGTCCATCAGCGTGTTCGCCAGCTGCGCGCCGCCCGCCACCAGGGCCGCCATGAGGACGACCATCGAGGAGTGCCCGAGGGCGAACCAGAAGCCCACCGACACCGGCCGCTTCCCGTCCGCCATCAGCTTGCGGGTGGTGTTGTCGATCACCGCGATGTGGTCGGCGTCGAAGGCGTGCCGCATGCCGAGGGTGTACGCGGTGATGCCCAGGCCCACCCCGAAGACCTGGGTGCCCACCGCGTACCGTTCGGGTGCCACCAGGAAGACGAGGGTCCCGAAGGCCACCACGTGCATGGCCAGGATCACCCCCATCAGCCCGGCCGTGCGGACGGTGTCCTCGCGCTTCCATCTGAAGCCGGGCAGCACCGCGGGCGCCGCCTTCGCGTCGGCAGCGGCGGTTTCGGGCAGGGTCATCTGCGGATCACGCTCCAGCACCTCGTGGAATCAGTTCGTGAAGTGCCGTGGCCGGTCTCCTGGCTTACGGGAACACCCGTACCCGCCTTCCCGAGCGCGCGAGGCGCCCAGTGGCGTCGTGGGTACGGACTCCACTCCCCCGGAAGCCGGCGGAATGACCCGATCACAGTGGCGAGGGCCGCTCCGGACTCCGGACCCTGAGGGTCCGTCACCGGTCTTCCCGAGCACCACGGCGGGCTACACCGTAGGGGTCCCGTCCCGACCCATGCAAGGCTGCGCACCTGCGCAGGTGTTCAGGATCACAGCCGCCCGCCTGCAAGAATGTCCGCATGCATCTCGTACCGGCCGACCGCGCGGGCCACCGCACCATCGACGGGCACCGGGTCTGCGAGGCCATCGCCGCGATCGGCGACACCGCGCACGTCCGGTCCTGGGCCGAGCGGTTCTCCCTGCTCGCCGACCCTGGTCGGCTCGCCCTGCTGCTCGCCCTCCACCGGGCCGGACCGCTCGCCGTCACCGATCTCGCGGTCGCCACCGGCATGCGCGACCCCGCCGTCTCCCAGGCCCTGCGGCTGCTCCGCACGGCGGGCGTGGTCACCGGCGACAAGGACGGACGTGTGGTGCGCTACCGGCTCGTGGACGAGGACATGCGCCCCCTCCTCGACGAGTGCGCCGCCTCCGAGCACCACGAGCCCACCGCCGCGGCGGGCTGACCGACACTCGGCGAACAGCCCGCGGGCCGGTACCCGGATGAGTACGATCATGGCGTGCCGTCCCACCCCCACGCCTGGCCCGCCGACCGCTGGAACACCCGACCGGTCAAGGCCCGCGTGCTGGCGGTGGCCCGCACCCTCACCTCCGCCACCCGGGTCCTGGACGTCCTCGCCCTGCTGAACCCCGACGGCATCGCCCGCTACTTCACCGTCAACCCCGGCTCCGCCTTCGCCGACCGCGCCCTGGACGACTACCTGCGCGGACTGCCCGGCTTCACCCTGCTGGACTGGGAGGACGCCGTCCGGCACCGCTTCGACCTGGCCGTCGCCTGCGCCGTCCACTCCTCCATGCACCGCCTGGACGCCCGGCTCGTCGTCCTCCCGCACGGCGCCGGCTACAACCGGCTGGTCACCGAGTCCACCGGCGACACGGTCAGCGCCGCCGGCCTCTCCCGCAACGAACTCACCCACCAGGGACGGGTCTTCGTCGACGTCCTCGGCCTCTCCCACCCCGAGCAGCTGGACCGCCTGCGGGTCTCCTGCCCCGAGGCCCTGGACGTCGCCCGGGTGGTCGGCGACCCCTGCTTCGACCGGATGCTGCGCAGCCGGCGCTCCCGCGACGCCTACCGCGCCGCGCTCGGCGCCGTCGACGGCCGACGGCTCGTCGTCGTCGACTCCACCTGGAGCGAGCACTCGTTATTCGGCCGCCACCCCGACCTGCCGCAGCGACTGGTCCGCCGGCTGCCCGCCGACGAGTACACCGTGGCCGTCGTGCTGCACCCCAACATCTGGAGCCGGCACGACCCGGCGGCCCTGCTCGACGACGCCCGACGGATGGGCCTGCGACTCATCCCGCCCCACCGGGGCTGGCAGGCCGCGCTCGTCGCCGCCGACGTCATGATCGGCGACCACGGCTCGGTCTCCGTCTACGGCGCCGCGCTGGAGCGCCCCACGATGATCGTCGCCACCGGCGCCGCCGAACTCGACCCCGGGTCCCCCGGCTACGCCTTCGGCCAGAGCGCGCCCGTGCTCGACCCCGGCGGCGACCTCGCCGCCCAGCTCGAACACGCCCTCACCCGGGGCCCGTCCGACCAGGCCGACCTGACCGACGTCACCCACCGCTCGCTCGCCCACCGCGGCGAATCCGCGCGGCTGCTGCGCCCGTTGCTCTACTCCTTCCTCGACGGCCTCGACGAACCCGCCCACGAACCCGCCCTGCCGCCCTACCCGAAGCCCGCGCCCGACCCCGGGGACAGCGACGGGCCCACCGCGTACGACGTCGAGGGCCAGAGCGACGGCACCGAGGTCAGCCTGCGCCGCTACCCCGTCCCCCTCCACGGCCACAGCCCGCGCGGCTTCCACGCCCTCACCGACGACCACCCCGACGACACCCTGCGGTACACCGCCGAAGTCCTCGCCCGCACCGAGCCGCACGCCGAACACCCCGCCGTCGACTGGCTCGCCGACACCGCCCTCGAACTGCCGGGCCTCGCCGTCGCGGTGGCCGCCCTCGGCCCCGCCCTGCACCTTCTCCGGCTGCACGGCGGGCTGCTGCTCGAAGCCCGCGCCGAACGGGACTTCGGGCGCCCCGACCCCAGCCTCGACCCGCTGCTGCTCGGCTCCGCCGTCGCCTGCTGGCTCGCCGACGGCGGCGACCCGGCCGGCCTGCCCGAGCACGGCCTCACCGTCCGCACCGGCCGGCACCGCACCCGGGTGTCCTTCACCGCCGCTCCGCGGACGGCGGCTGGTCGGGCCCGGACGACCGGCTAGCCGGCCAGCTCCCGCAGCCGGGCCCGGCTGCGCTCGGCCAACTCCGGGTCGTCCAGCTCCCCGGCGAGGGAGACCAGCAGGGTGTGCGCCTGGGCCTCCTTGGCGGGCTGGCTCCGTGCCTTCGCCCTCCGGACGCAGTCCTCGGCCTGCGCGACCGCGGGAAGGAGCTGCCCCAGGGCCCGGTGGGCCCGGGCGGTCACCAGCGGCAGCTTCATCAGCATGTCCTCGTCCCCGGTGGCCCCGGCCTGCGCGGCGGCCCCGGCCAGCACGGTCAGCGCCTCGTCGGGGCGGCCGTCGGCGATCAGTGCCTGCGCCATGTTGTAGCTCTGCACGATCTCGCCGTGCGGGTCGCCCCTGTTATCCTCCAGGGCCAGCGCGAACCGCTCCACCGCCCGGCCGGGACGGCCGTCGGCCAGACAGAGCAGGCCGTCCGTCTCGTGCAGCACACCCGCCACCTGACGCCTGGTCACCAGCGGCAGCTGCTCCGCCGCCAGCGCCAACTGCTCGGCGGCGAGCGGGTACTCCTCTCGCTCGTAGTGCGCGCGGGCCAGCTGGTTGCGCATCCGCACCACGGCGTCCGGCTGGTTGTCCCAGTGCGCCGACTCGACGCCGAGCCGGTGGGTGGCGATCCAGTCCTGGTAGAGCTTGCGACCGTGGTACAGCGGCCAGAGCGACTCGCACAGCCGCCACACCTCGCCGTGCCAGCCCTGCTCGGCCGCCGCCTCCACCACGGCGCGCAGGTTGGCCCGTTCGGCGTGCAGCCACTCCAACGCGGCCGCGCCGGACGGGAATCCCGGCAGCCCGTCGCCACTCGGGTCCTGCAAGCGCAGCCGGGGCCCCATCGCCCGGTCCGCCACCGAGGCCCGGCCCCGGAAGTACGCCACCACCCGGGCGAGCAGTTCGACCCGGTCCGGCCGTTCCCGGACCCGGCCGTAGGCGTGCAGCCGCACCACGTCGTGGGCGCGGAAGCGCTTCTCGGAGGCGTCGTCGTCCACCACCTCGTCCACCAGGTGGGTGGCGCGGAGCTCCGCCAGCACCCGCGCGGCCCGGTCGATGCCCGCCGCCTGCGCGAGTCCGACCGACAGGAACGGGCCGGGGTGCACGCCGATCAGGTGGTAGAGCGCCTTGCCCGGGGCCGGCAGCCGCTCGTACACCGCGTCGTAGCTGGGGCCGAGGTCACCGTCCGCATCGTTCAGCACGGCCAACCGTCCCTCCCGGTCGTGGAGTTCGGCCACCACCTCGCCGATCGGCAGGTTCTCGTGGTCCAGCAGCCGACTGCCCACCACGCTCAGCGCGAGCGGCAGACCGCCGCACAGCTCGACCAGTGCCGAGAGCTCCTCCGCGGTGCCGCGCTCGGAGCCCGGCCAGGTCCGCACCAGCTCGGCGCCGGACTCCGGGTTCAGTGGCCCGAGCTGCCGCACCTCGGCGCCGTCCATCCGCAGGGCGGGCAGCCTCCGCCGACTCGCGACCACCACCAGTCCCCCGGAGGGGAGCAGCGCCCGGACCTCGGCGGCGTGCTCGACGTTGTCCAGGAAGAACAGGCACCGGCGCCCGGCGGTGACCGTACGGAACCTGGTGAACCGCTCGGCCTCCACGGCCGGCGGCTCGGTGCCCAGGGCGCGCAGGAAGCCCGCCAGCAGCTCCGGCAGGTCCACCCCGCCCTGGTGCCGGTAGGCCCGGAGGTCCGCGTAGAGGTCCCCGTCCGGGAAGCGCGCCCGGTGCTCCTCGGTGAACCGGGCGATCAGCTCGGTCTTCCCGACCCCGCCGAGGCCGGTGAACACCACCACACCGAGCTCACCCGCCTCGACCCGGCCCAGGGCGGCGGTCAACGCGGCGAGTTCCGGCTCGCGGTTGACGAACGGGCCGTGCGGGCGCCGGATCTGATGCGGTCTCGGCGGCCTCTCGGGCTGGTGGAAGTGCACCGAGCCGATGTGCTGCGCCTGCACCAGGTGGCCGCCCACCGTGGTGCCTGACACGGTGTTGGCCACGTCCCGCCGATCCATCAGCCTGCTCCCTCCGGCCGGTCGGCCCCAGCCTACGGGCTGCGGACCGGCCCGGCGGACGGAATCCGCGCCTCAGGCCGCCTGGCAGGTCGGGCACCAGAAGAGGTTGCGCGCGGCGTGCTCCTCCGTCCGGACGTCCGTGCCGCAGACCAGGCAGGGCATGGCCGCCCGCCGGTACACGTACACCTCACCGCCGTGGTCGTCGACCCGGGGCGGACGGCCCATCGCCTCGGGGGTGTGCTCGGGACGGACGGTGTCGATCCGGCCGGCCGCGACGCCCTCGTGCATCAGCGCGACCAGGTCGGACCAGATCGCGTCCCATTCCTTCCGGGTGAGGTCGCGCCCGGCCCGGTGCGGGGCGATGCCGTGGCGGAACAGCACCTCGGCCCGGTAGACGTTGCCGACCCCGGCCAGCACCTTCTGGTCCATCAGCAGCGCGGCGACGGTGCTGCGGCTGCCCGCGATCCGGCGCCAGGCGGCCTCCGGGTCCGCGTCCGCGCGCAGCGGGTCGGGGCCGAGCCGGGCCGCGACGGCGGCCTTCTGGGCGTCGGTGACGAGCGCGCAGGTGTTGGGACCGCGCAGGTCGGCGTAGCCGTCCTCGCCCTCCAGCCGCAGTCGGACCAGCCCGACCGGCTCGGGCGCCGGCCCGGTGCCGAACGTGAAGGCGCCGTAGAGGCCGAGGTGGACGTGCACCCAGGCGCCCTCCTCGAAGCCCAGGAAGAGGTGCTTGCCGGTCGCCTCGGCGCCGGTGAGCAGCTGCCCGTCGATCACCTTGGCCTCGTCGGCGAACCGGCCCTGCGGGCTGGACACCCGGACCGGACGGCCGCCGAAGGCCTTCCGGTGCTCGACGGCGAGGCGGTGGATGATGTGGCCTTCCGGCACGGGCGTCAGCTCCCCCGGTGGTTCGACTGGACGGGCCGCCGCAGGGGCCCGAGGACACCTCCATCATCGCAGCCCGCGCCGACACCGCCCTGGGCCCGACCGGTCAGCGGACGGGCATGCCCATCAGCCGGGCCAGGATCACCCGGTCCAGCTCGGCGGCCGTCCCGGCCACGTCCAGGGAGGAGTTGTCGATGATCGGCAGCCCGGAGTTGTACCAGCCGGCCATCCGCCCGTGGATCCGCGCCACCTCCTCGTCCCCGAGGCGCCGGTTGCCGCTGCGCCGGGCGTTGCGGCGCAGCACCGAGTCCAGGCTGGGCAGCAGCACGACCGGGATCATCCCGGGGCCGATGTGCCGCTTCCAGCCGCCGAGGCCGATCGCCGGGCGGTCCGGGAAGACGGCGTCGTCGATGATGCAGGAGATGCCGTTGGCCAGGTAGTTGCGGCAGGCGAAGCCGCAGGTGCGGCGGGCCAGCCGGTACTGCGCCTCGGAGGCGTTGTTCCAGCCGGACTGCGGGTTGGCGAAGCCGGACTGCACCCATTCCCGGACGTCGTCCAGGCTGATGTGCGCGGTCGGGGTGGGCCGCCGCTCGGCCCAGTAGCGGGCGACGGTGGTCTTGCCGGCCCCGGCCGGGCCGATCAGCAGGACGGCGATCGGCCCGGTGGGCGCGTGCTGCTGCGGGTGGGCGGGCAGTTGGACGGGCATCCCGGACGGCAGCACGAAGTGCCCGGTGCCGCCCGCGGGCACCGGCGCGCCGGCCACCGGGGCGGGCGCCTGGACCGCGGCCGGAGCCGGCGCGGGTCCGGCGGCGGGCACGGGAGCGGACGCGGGAGCCGGGGCGGGCCCACGAGCCGGGCCGGGCGCGGACGCGGGAGGCGGCGCGGGCCGAACCGGCGGAGGAGGAGGCGGCGGAACCGGCGCCCCCGACGGGGACGCTCCCGCACCGCCCGCCGGCGGCACCGGCGGAGCGGCGGGACGCGGCGGGACCTGCCCACCTCCGGCGTACTGCGTCACGGCACCTCCCGACACTTCTCAGCGGGGACACTACACGGCGGCCCGGCGGCGGGCCCAGTCCGCCGCCGGGCCGTGCGCCGGGCCCGACCGGTCGTCAGCGCGTGGCGAGCTGCTCGGCCAGCGCGCGCAGCGCCAGTTCGTACGAGCCGAGCCCGAAACCGGCGATGGTGCCGGAGGCCACCGCGGCGATCACCGAGTTGTGCCGGAAGGCCTCCCGCGCGTACGGGTTGGAGATGTGCACCTCGATCAGCGGCGCGGTGCGCTGCGCGGCGGCGTCCCGCATCGCGTACGAGTAGTGGGTGAACGCGCCCGGGTTGATCACCACGGGCACCTGCCCGTCGGCCGCCTCGTGCAGCCATTCCACCATCTGCTGCTCGGAGTTGGTCTCGTGCACCTCGACCTCGAAGCCGAACTCCTCGCCCAGCGCGGTGCAGCGCTCCACCAGCCCGGCGTAGGAGGTGGCGCCGTAGACGTCCGGCTCCCGGCTGCCCAGCCGGCCCAGGTTGGGCCCGTTGAGCACCATCACCCTGGTCACGCCGAGACCTCCGCGTAGGCGGCGACCAGCAGGGACGGGTCGGGGCCTTCCAGGACGGAGGTCTTGCCGAGGCCGTCCAGCACGATGAAGCGGATCAGGTCCCCGCGCGACTTCTTGTCGATCTTCATCGCGTCCAGCAACTTCGGCCAGGCGTCCGCCCGGTAGCTCAGCGGCAGGCCGACCGAGGCCAGCACGGTGCGGTGCCGGTCGGCCGTCTCGTCGTCCAACCGGCCCGCCAGGCGGCCCAGTTCGGCGGCGAAGACCATGCCGATGGAGATCGCGGCGCCGTGCCGCCACTTGTACCGCTCGTTGCGCTCGATGGCGTGGCCGAGGGTGTGGCCGTAGTTGAGGATCTCGCGTTGGCCGGATTCCTTGAGGTCCCCGGAGACCACGTCGGCCTTGACCTGGATGGCGCGGCGGATCAGTTCGACGGTGTGCGGACCGGCCGGGGTCTTGGCGCCCTCGGGGTCGGCCTCGATCAGGTCGAGGATGGCCGGGTCGGCGATGAAGCCGCACTTGATGACCTCGGCGAGGCCGGAGACGTAGTCGTGCTTGGGCACGGTCTCCAGGGTGCCGAGGTCGGCCAGCACGCCCGCCGGCGGGTGGAAGGCGCCGACCATGTTCTTGCCCTCGGCGATGTTGATGCCGGTCTTGCCGCCGACGGCCGCGTCGACCATGCCGAGCAGCGTGGTGGGCATGGAGATCCAGCGCACCCCGCGCAGCCAGGTGGCGGCGACGAATCCGGCCAGGTCGGTGGTGGCACCGCCGCCGAGGCCGACGACGACGTCGCTGCGGGTGAAGCCGGTCTGCCCGAGCACCGACCAGCAGTACGCGGCGACCTCGGCGCTCTTGGCGTCCTCGGCGTTGGGCACCTGCAGCGCGATCGCCTCGTAGCCCTCGCCGGCCAGGTCCTCGCGGATGGCGTCGGCGGTGGCGGCCAGCGCCTCCGGGTGGATGATCGCGACCCGCTTGGCCCGGGTGCCGATCAGCGGGGCCAGCTCACCGAGCAGCTGGTGCCCGATCAGCACGTCGTACGGGTCGTGGCCGGCGCTGCCGCCGACGTGGATCCTGACGGTGGTGTCAGTCATGGGGGGTCTTCAGCTCCAGTGCTTCCAGTACGGCGTCCGCGACCTGCTCCGGGGTGCGCCCGGCGGTGTCGACCACGGCGGTGGCCACCTCCAGGTAGAGGGGGCGGCGGGCCTCCATCAGCTCGCGCCAGCGCGCCCGCGGGTTGACGGCCAGCAGCGGGCGGGGGGCGTCCAGGCCGACCCGCTTGACCGCGTCGGCCAACGGGACTTCCAGGAACACCACCGGCAGCTCGCGCAGCAGCTCGCGGGTGGGTCCGGCCATCACCGCGCCGCCGCCGAGCGCGAGCACCCCGTCGTGGCCGGTGGCGGCCGCGCGCACGGCCGCCGCCTCCAGCGCGCGGAAGTGCGGCTCGCCCTCGTCGATGAAGATCTCCGGGATGGGCTTGCCGGCGGTGGCCTCGATGTCGGCGTCGGTGTCCCGGAACCCGACGCCCAGGCGCTCGGCCAGGGCCCGCCCGACGGTGGACTTGCCACTGCCGGGCGGGCCGACCAGCACGACGACCGGCTCGGTCATCGGATGATCAGGTGGTCGAGGTAGCCCTGCACATTGCGCCGGGTCTCGGTGACGTTGTCGCCGCCGAACTTCTCGTTGACGGCGTCGGCCAGCACCAGGGCGACCATCGCCTCGGCGACGATGCCCGCGGCCGGCACGGCGCAGACGTCCGAGCGCTGGTGGTGCGCCTTGGCCGGCTCGCCGGTGCGCACGTCCAGGGTCTGCAGCGCCCGCGGCACGGTCGCGATCGGCTTCATCGCGGCGCGCACCCGCAGCACCTCGCCGGTGGACAGGCCGCCCTCGGTGCCGCCGGAGCGGCCGGAGGTGCGCTTGACGCCCTCGGGGGTCGGGACGATCTCGTCGTGCGCCTTGGAGCCCGGCACCCGGGCCAGGTCGAAGCCGTCGCCGACCTCGACGCCCTTGATCGCCTGGATGCCCATCAGCGCGGCGGCCAGCCGCGCGTCCAGCCGGCGGTCCCAGTGCACGTGCGAGCCGAGGCCCACCGGCACGCCGTACGCCAGCACCTCGACGACGCCGCCCAGGGTGTCGCCGTCCTTGTGGGCCTGGTCGATCTCGGCGACCATCGCCTTCGAGGCGTCCGCGTCCAGGCAGCGCACCGGGTCGGCGTCCAGCCGGGCCTCGTCCGAGGGCAGCGGCACCACACCGGCCGGCGCCTTGGCGGCGGCCAGCTCGACCACGTGGCTGACGATCTCGATCCCGGCGACCTCGCGGAGGTAGGCGCGGGCGACGGCGCCCAGCGCGACCCGGGCGGCGGTCTCGCGGGCGCTGGCGCGCTCCAGGATCGGCCGGGCCTCCTCGATCGAGTACTTCTGCATGCCGGCCAGGTCCGCGTGGCCGGGCCGGGGGCGGGTGAGCGCCTCGTTGCGGGCCAGGCCCGCCAGCACCTCGGGGTCGACCGGGTCGGCCGACATGACCTGCTCCCACTTCGGCCACTCGGTGTTGCCGACCATGATCGCGACCGGGCTACCCATGGTCACACCGTGCCGGACACCGCCGAGGAAGGTCACCTCGTCCTGCTCGAACTTCATCCGCGCCCCGCGGCCGTAACCGAGCCGGCGGCGCGCCAGCGCGTCGGCCACCACGGCGGTGGTGACCGGTACACCGGCGGGCAGGCCTTCCAGCGTCGCGACGAGTGCGGGGCCGTGCGACTCCCCCGCCGTCAGCCAGCGCAACGTACCCAACGGAGCTCCTTCATCAGCGGACCGGCCCACGGCACCGCCGCGGCCCGCCCGAGCGTGCCTTCTGCCTGAATCCTTTCATGACCCGGCGGCACCCGGGGCCCGGAGTCCGCGTGCCGGACGCGACCGACGGCAATCCGCCCGGTGGAAGGCCGGAGCCCGCCGGCCGGGCGTCCACATCGCGGACACCCGGCGGGCCACCGGAGGGCCGGGCGGTCCGCAAGCCGCCCGGGCGGCCCGGTTCAGCTCCCCGCGAGCGCCTGCTCCCCCGCCTCGCGCATCGCCGCGAGCGGCCCGGGCGCCCGCCCGGTGAAGGCCTCGCTCTGCAGCACCGCCTGGTGCACCAGCAGGTCCAGTCCGCCGAGGACGGTCGACCCGCGCTCGGCGCAGGCGGCGGCCAGCGCCGTCGGCCAGGGGTGGTACAGCACGTCGAACAGCGCCCCGGGCTCGGCCGGCAGCGCGCCCGCGAAGGCGTCCGTCGCCCCGACCGGCGTGGTGGAGACGGTGAGCGGCTGCGCCAGCGCCTCGGCCCCGCGCTCCCAGTCGGCGGTGCGCACCACCACGCCCAGCCGCTCGCCCAGCTCGGCCATCTCCCGGGCCCGTTCGGCGCTGCGCACGTAGACCGTCACCTCGCCGGTGCAGATCTGGGCCAGCGCGGCCAGCGCCGAGGAGGCGGTCGCCCCGGCGCCCAGCACGGCCGCCCCGGGCACCTCGGCGATCCCGCGCTCGCGCAGCGCGTTGACCAGGCCGGGGACGTCGGTGTTGTCCCCGGTGCGCCGCCCGTCGGCGGTGAACACCACGGTGTTCACCGCGTCCACCGAGCGGGCCGTCGCGCTGACCTCGTCCAGCAGCGGGATGATCGCCCGCTTCAACGGCATGGTCAGCGACAGCCCCGCCCACTCGGCCTCGTCCAGCCCGGCGACGAAACCGGGCAGCGCGGCCTCGTCGACCTCGAAGCGGTCGTAGCGCCAGCCGTCCAGCCCGAGCGCCGCGAAGGCGGCCCGGTGCAGGTCCGGCGAGAGCGAGTGGGCGATCGGCGAGCCGAGGACGGCCGCCCGGTGCTTGCTGGTCAACGCTGCCTCTCCACGAACTGCTGTACGGCCGGGGCTACTTGGTGGTGCAGTGGCCACGGGCCTCGTCAAAGCCCTGACCGGCCGCCTGGCAGTACTCCTTAACGTTGGCGTAGTGCTCCTTGCTCGTCTCGGCGAACCGGGTCTCGGTCGGGGACATCGCGATGAAGTACAGCCACTTGCCGTCCGCCGGGTGCAGCACCGCGTTCAGCGCGTCGTCGCCGGGGTTGGAGATCGGCGTCGGCGGCAGGCCCGGGTTGATGTAGGTGTTGTACTTGTTTGACGCGTCGTCCATGTCGCCCTTGTTGAGCTCCTTGCGGCCCAGCGAGTACTGCAGCGTGGTGTCCATGCCGAGCCGGTGGTTGATCTCGCCGCCGGCTGCCAGCCGGTTCTGGATGGTCTTGGCCATCTTCGCGAAGTCGGCCACGTTGTTGCCCTCGCGCTGGAGGATGCTCGCCTCGGTGATCACCTCGTACCCGGACTTCAGGCCGACCGAGGCAGCCTGGGAGTCCAGGTTGGCGTACTTGTCGACGGCGTTCTTCACCATCTGCTTGAGCAGGTCCTCGGGCTTCATGCCCTCGGAGATGTTGTAGCGGGTCGGCCAGAGGAAGCCCTCGATCTTGCCGTTGGCGTAGGCCGGCAGGCCGAGGTCGTTGATCTGGGCTTGGGCGACCCCGGCCGTGGTGCCCTTCTGCAGCTTGAGCTTGCTGTCGATCAGGGCGTAGATCTCGGTGGAGTTCTTGCCCTCGGGGATCACGATCGCCGCGCCGCCCGCCTGGGCGAGCAGGTCCTTGAGCGCGGCGGCGGCCGGCAGCTCCTTCTTCAGGACGTAGTAACCGGGCTGGACGCTGCCGCACTTGGGCTCGGCGTTACAGGCCTTGGTGAACGCGTCGACGCTCTTCACCACACCGGCGTTCTTCAGCGCCAGGCCGATCTGCCCGCCGACCGCGTCCTTCTTCACCTCGACCTGGACGGATCCGGTGCCCTCCCCGGTGAAGTCCGGCGGCGGCCCGAAGTGGTCCTGGTAGAAGCCGTAGCCCCACCAGCCGGCCCCGCCCACGGCGCCGAGCAGCACCAGCGCGACCAGCAGGCAGGCGCCGCCGTTGCGGCGGCCCGACTTCTTGCCCTTCTCCTTGCGCTTCTTCTTCGCCTCTCGGGACTCGTCCTGCTCGCCGAGGAAGCCGCCCGCCTCCGCGTGCTCCTCGACGTAACCGGCGTCGTCGTTCCGGCCGTCCTCCCGGCCGTCCCACTCGTCCGTCCCGCCCTCGCGGGCGTCGCCGACCGGGTCGGCACCGGCCTCCAGCGCGGCGGCCTCGGCCTCCCAGTCGATGCCGTCCGGCCCGGGCCCCGAAGCGGGCGCGGGGTCCGCCGCCTGGGCGGGGGCCTGCTGCGGCGCCGTCTGCTGCTGGGGCGGCACGGCCTGCTGCATCTGCTGCGGCATGCCCTGCTGCTGGGCCCCCGGGAATCCCTGCTGCTGGTATCCCTGGGACTGGCCCTGGGACTGGCCCTGGGACTGGCCCTGCGCCTGACCCTGGGAGTATCCCTGCGGGTGGCCCTGCTGCGGGTAGCCCTGCTGCGGCATCTGCTGCTGGGGGTAGCCCTGCTGCATCTGCTGCTGCGGGTACCCCTGCTGTGCCTGGCCCTGCGGCACGAAGCCCTGCTGACCGCCCGGGTACCCCTGCTGCTGGTATCCCTGCGGGTGGCCCTGCTGCGGGTAGCCCTGCTGCGGCATCTGCTGCTGGGGGTAGCCCTGCTGCATCTGCTGCTGCGGGTACCCCTGCT
>NZ_JBVJJY010000017.1:71347-118585 GCF_055585785.1 Kitasatospora sp. NPDC053308
GCGCGTTGCCGTAGGACTGCTGGCCCTGCTGGCCCTGCTGCGGGTACTGCTGCTGCCACTGGCCGTCCTGCTGGCCGGGGACCGGCTGTCGGCCGTCGTACCCGGGATCACCGGGGTGCCACGGCTCGCCCTGGGGGCCGTAGCCCCCGCCCAGATCGGTCATTGATCCCCTTAACCGACGGTGACGACCGGCGGATCGGACCGGCCGTCCGGGACGGCTTCGTCCCGGCTGAATCTCGAACCGGCGTGCTAGCGCGACGCCTGGAGGGAGACGTTACCGTACCGCAGCCTTACCCCCGGCCGGGCGAACGTGGCGTCAGCGGGCGACCTCACGGAGGGCACACAAGATCACTACGGGGTCGCCGCACCCGGCCCGGACGGGGCCGCCGGAGCCGACGCGGAGCCGGACGCCGCGGCTGGCGCCGAGGCCGTCGCCGACGCGCTGGACTTGGTGGCCGCCCGGTAGGCGTTGAACTCCGCCACGTTGCGCTGCTGCACGTCGAAGCTGTCGGTGAAGCGGGTGTCCCCGGGCTTCACGGTGACGAAGTACAGCCAGTCCCCCGGCGTCGGGTCCAGCGCCGCCATGATCGCCTGCCGCCCCGGGTTGGAGATCGGGGTGGGCGGCAGCCCCGGGTGCAGGTAGGTGTTGTACGGGGAGTCCAGCTTGGTCTCGGTGACGCTGGTGTTCAGGGTCGACCGGCCGAGCGCGTAGTTGATCGTGGAGTCCAGCTGCAGCGGCATGCCCTTGGCCAGCCGGTTGTAGATGACCCGGGCCACCTTGCCCATGTCCTCGGTGTTGTCGGCCTCGCCCTGGACCATGCTGGCCACGGTGACCAGCCCGTACACGCTCTGCCCGAGGTTCTGCGCGACGACGGTGGCGTCGTCCCGGCTGTACTCCTTGCCGGCCCGCTCGACCATCTGCTTCAGCAGGTCGACCGCGGTGGTCCCGTCGGTGACGGCGTACGTCGCCGGGAACAGGTAGCCCTCGGGGCTGCCGTTGGCGAACTCCGGCAGGCCCAGTTCGGCGGCCTGTTCCTGGGCGGTGCGCTGGGTGGTGCCGTCGGGCAGGCCGAGCTTCTTGTCGACGGCCGCGTAGATCTGGTAGCCGCGCCAGCCCTCGGGGATGGTCAGGCCGTTGGCGTTGGCCGGGTCGATCAGGATCGCCAGCGCCGCCGCCGCGGACATCTTCTGCTTCAGCGTGTACGTCCCGGGCTGGATGCGTCCGGCCGCCGCCGCGCTGCCCTTCGCGGCCCGGGTGAAGGCGAGCGAGCTGGCCACCACCCCGTTGCGGACCAGGGCGGACGCGATCTGGGACAGGCCCGCGCCCTCCGACACCGAGACCTGGACGCTGCCGGTGCCCGGCCCCGCGAAGTCGGCGGCGGCGGGCGGCTTGCGCTGCGCCTGGAACCAGGTGTACCCGGTCAGGCCGATCCCGCCGAACACCGCGATCAGCGCGAGCGCGGTGAGCCCGCAGGCCAGTCCGTTGCGCCGTCGGTGCGGATCCGGCGCATCGAAGCGCGGACGGGGCGCGGACGGCGGACGGCCCTCCGGCTCCAGTACCGGTGCACCCAGGTGTCCGGGGGTGAGCCCCGGGTGGAAGTCCTGGTCGGTCATGGCGCGCGCCCCCTCGGCGGTCCCAGATCGATCCGGATCGACCTCAATCGATCCAAAACGGAAACGGAAACGAACGAAAGAGGGGTCCGTGCGGACGCGTCCGCACGGACCCCTCAGACGGGACGTTAGATCAGGCTCCTCAGCCGACCGCCTCGACGCTCTCACCGGGCGGGCGTCCGCTCACCCGTTCGGACTCAAGGGCGGTCTGCAGGATCACCACCGCGGCGGCCTGGTCGACCACCGAGCGGCCCTTCTTCGCCTTGACCCCCGAGGCGCGCAGCCCGTGGGTCGCGGTGACGGTCGACATCCGCTCGTCCACCAGCCGCACCGGCACCGGGTAGAGCCGGTTGGCCAGCCGGGCCGCGTATGCGCGGACCTTCTCCGCCGCCGGGCCCTCCTTGCCGCTCAGCGAGCGCGGAAGGCCGACGATCACCTCCATCGCGCCGTACTCGTCGACGATGGCGGCGATCCTGGCCTGGGACTTCACCCCGGCCGGGACGGTCTCCACGGGCGTGGCGAGCACCCCGTCGGGGTCGCAGGACGCGACCCCGATCCGGGCGTCACCGACGTCGACGGCGATCCGCCGCCCCCGCCGGAAGGGGCGCTCCTCCTGGACGGGCTCCATCAGCTGGCGCGCTCCGCGACCAGGCCGCGCACCGCGGCGATGGCCTCGCCGACCGCGGCCGGGTTGGAGCCGCCGCCCTGGGCGACGTCGTCCTTGCCGCCACCGCCGCCACCGAGCGTCTTGGCGGCGGTCCGGACCAGCTCACCAGCCTTGATGCCGCGGCCGCGGGCGTCCTCGTTGGTGGCGATCACGGTCAGCGGGCGGTCGTTCGCCACGGTGAAGGCGGCGACCACGGCCGGGCGCGAGCCCAGTCGGCCGCGCACGTCCAGCACCAGCTTGCGCAGCTCGTCCGCGCCCACGCCGTCGGCGACCTGCGCGGCGACCACGGCGATGCCGTGCACGTCCTCGGCCGAGTCGGCCAGGCCCGCCGCGGCGGCCAGCACCTTCTCGGCGCGGAAGCGCTCGATCTCCTTCTCGGCGTCCTTGAGCTTGGCGAGCATGCCCGAGATCTTCTCCGGCAGCTCCTCCGGGCGGCCCTTGACCAGCTCGGTGAGCTGGGAGACCACGGTGTGCTCACGGGCCAGGAACTTGTACGCGTCGACGCCGACCAGCGCCTCCACGCGGCGCACGCCGGAGCCGATCGAGGACTCGCCGAGCAGCTTCACCAGGCCCAGCTGGGCGGTGTTGCCCACGTGGGTGCCACCGCACAGCTCCTTGGAGAAGTCGCCGATGGTGACGACCCGGACCTCGTCGCCGTACTTCTCGCCGAACATCGCGATGGCGCCGGCCTTGCGGGCCTGGTCCATCGTCATGACCTCGGCGGTGACGTCCAGCTCGCGGCCCAGCACGTCGTTGATCTTCTGCTCGACGTCGACCAGCACGCTGCCCGGGACGGCGGCGGGCGAGCCGAAGTCGAAGCGGAAGCGGCCGGGGGCGTTCTCGGAACCGGCCTGGGCGGCCGTCGGGCCGAGCGCGTCGCGCAGCGCCTGGTGGGTCAGGTGGGTGGCCGAGTGGGCGCGGGCGATCGCCCGGCGGCGCTCGGTGTCGATCGTGGCGTACGCCGAGGCGCCCAGCACGACCTCGCCGAACAGCACCCCGCCGGAGTGCACGACGACGCCCGGGACGGGCTGCTGCACGTCGCGGATCTCCACCACCGCGCCGGACTCCAGCCGGATCCGGCCGTGGTCGGCGAGCTGGCCGCCGCCCTCGGCGTAGAACGGGGTGCGGTCGAGGATGATCTCGACCTCGTCGCCCTCGGTGGCGGCCGGCGACGGGACGCCGTCCACCAGCAGGCCGACCACGGTGGCCTCGCCCTCGGTCAGGGTGTAGCCGGTGAAGACGCTGGCGCCGGACTTGTCGGCGACGTCGCGGTAGGCGGCGACGTCGGCGTGGCCCATCTTCTTCGCCTTGGCGTCGGCCTTGGCGCGGTCCCGCTGCTCCTGCATCAGGCGGCGGAAGCCGGCCTCGTCCACCTGGAGGCCCTGCTCCTCGGCCATCTCCAGGGTGAGGTCGATCGGGAAGCCGTACGTGTCGTGCAGCTTGAACGCCTGGTCGCCGGAGAGCACCGCGCCACCGGACTGCTTGGTCTCGGTGACCGCGGCGTCCAGCAGGCTGGTGCCGGCCTTCAGGGTCTGCAGGAAGGCGGCCTCCTCGCCGATGACGACCGTCTCGATGCGCTTGCGGTCGGTCTCCAGCTCGGGGTACTGCGGGGCCATCGCCTTGATCGCGACGTCGATGAGCTCCTTGGCCACCGGCTCCGTGGCGCCCAGCAGCCGCATGTTGCGGATGGCGCGGCGCAGGATGCGGCGCAGCACGTAGCCGCGGCCCTCGTTGCCGGGGGTGACGCCGTCGCCGACCAGCATCAGCGCGGTGCGGATGTGGTCGGTGACCACGCGCAGCGAGACGTCCGACTTGTGGTCGGCGCCGTAGCTGTGGCCGGTGAGCTCGGCCGCGCGGTCGAGGATCATCCGGCTGGTGTCGATCTCGAAGAGGTTGTCGACGCCCTGCAGGATGGCGGCGAGGCGCTCCAGGCCGAGGCCGGTGTCGATGTTCTTGCTCGGCAGGTCGCCGAGGATCTCGAACCCGTCCTTGCCGTCGCCGTGGCCGCGCTCGTACTGCATGAAGACCAGGTTCCAGATCTCCAGGTAGCGCTCGCCGTTGACGGCCGGGCCGCCCTCCTCGCCGTACGCGGGGCCGCGGTCGTAGTTGATCTCCGAGCACGGGCCGCACGGGCCGGGGACGCCCATCGACCAGAAGTTGTCCTTCATGCCGAGGCGCTGGATCCGCTCGGCGGGGACGCCGATGACGTCACGCCAGATCTGCTCGGCCTCGTCGTCGTCCTTGTAGACGGTGATCCAGAGCTTCTCCTTCTCCAGGCCGTAGCCACCGTCCGCGACGGGAGTGGTGAGCAGCTCCCACGCGAACTTGATGGCCCCTTCCTTGAAGTAGTCGCCGAAGGAGAAGTTGCCGCACATCTGGAAGAAGGAGCCGTGCCGGGTGGTCTTCCCGACCTCCTCGATGTCCAGGGTGCGCACGCACTTCTGGACGCTGGTGGCGCGCGAGAACTGCGGCTTGACCTCGCCCAGGAAGTAGGGCTTGAACGGCACCATGCCGGCGTTGACGAGCAGCAGGGTGGGGTCGTCGGCGACCAGGGACGCCGACGGAACGACGGTGTGGCCGCGCTCCTCGAAGAAGCGCAGCCAGCGGCGGCGGATCTCAGCCGACTCCATTAGTGGTCCTTCCGGTTCGGGGTGCCACCCCGCGGCGGCAGCGCGCGGCGGGGCGTTTCTTCAGTGGTCTGGGTGGTGCGGGCACCGTCGGGTACCGCGCGGGCACTGCGGGCGGGGGGCAGGGCGGCGGCCGGGCTGCCGGGCGCCGCCGAGATAGCTCGGTACTGCGGCTCTCCGCGCAGGACGCGGCGCGCCGCCCGGGGCTCCACCACGGCGGTGCCGCGCAGCCCGAGGTCGTCCTTCAGCTGCTCCTCGCGCTCGGCCATGCCGGCCTTCACGTCCTGGGCGAACTGCTTGGCGAGGTCGCCGAGGTGCAGTGCGCCGCGCGCGGCGCTGCCGGAGAGGCTGTCCGGGGTGAGCCGGTGCACGGCCTCGTTGGCCTTGTTCATGGCCCAGACGGTGGCGCCGGCGCCGACCGCCATCCAGAAGATGCGTCGCACCATGCCGTCAGCCCCTCACCGCGCGCCGGACCCGGGAGAGCAGACCGCTGCGGGGCGCGGTCGCGGCGCGCACCTCGGCCCGGATCAGGCGGGCCAGCTCCTCGCGCTCGCCGGACTGCAGCGGCACGGACGGCAGGCCGCCCTGCTGCTTGGCGACGGCCTTGCGGACGCCGTAGCTGAAGGCCGCGACCTTGACCAGCGGTCCGCCCAGGGTGGCGGCCACGGTGGAGGAGAGCGCGTTGGCGTTGGCGGCGGCGTCCTGCACGTTGGCGGTGATCTCGTCCACGCGCTCCAGCTGCTCGTTGGCGCTGCGGACCGCGGCGCCCGCGTCGGTCAGCAGCGGCACGGCCTGCTCGGTGACGGCGGAGACCAGGACGGTGGCCTCCTTCAGCACTCGGGAGAGGCGGACCAGCACCACGGCGAGCAGGGTGACCAGGACCGCCCAGAACACGGCGACGAGCAATCCGGCCAGCTCTCCCACGGACACCTTTGCGCGCTCCCTCGCCTTGTTGTTCTCCAGACGGAACCCTATCGCGCCCACGCCCGGTTTCCGGACCGGGTTGTCCGCGCGGCCGATCCGACCGGGTGTGCGATCCGCGCGCGTAACCTACCGGCCGGTCACCTCGTTCTGCCAGGCAGGCCGTCGCGCGGACGGCCCGAGCACGCCCGGACCGCGAGGGTCCGGCCTGGATCACGGGAGCAGCCCTTGGCCGGCGACTGGACAGCAGAGCCCGGGCAGCGCGCGGTGGGCCCGCCCGAGCCGGAGCACGGCCGGCTGCCGGCCGAGGTGACCGGCTTCGTCGGGCGGCAGCGGGAGTTGGCCGAACTGGCGGACCTGCTGGCCGCCGCGCGGCTGGTGACGGTGACGGGCCCGGGCGGGGTGGGCAAGAGCCGGCTGGCGCTGCGGGCGGCGGCCCGCGCGGGCGGCGCCTTCCCGGACGGCGCCTGGCTGGTGGACGTGGCCCCGGTGCAGGATCCGCTGCTGCTCGGCCACGCCGTCCTGGAGGGCCTGCGGCTGACCGACGGCACCGCCCGTCCGCCGCTGGACGTCCTGTCCGAGCGGTTGGCGGGCCGCCGCATGCTCGTGGTGCTGGACGGCTGCGAGCACCTGGTGGAGTCCTGCGCCGAGCTGGCCGACGCGCTGCTGCGGGCGCTGCCGGGCCTGCGGCTGCTGGCCACCAGCCGCACCGCCCTGCGGGCCTCCGGCGAGCACCTGCTGACCCTGGCGCCGCTGCCGGTCGACCCGCCGGCCGGCTCCGCCCCGCCCGGCGCGCTGCCGGACGCGGTGCGGTTGTTCGCCGACCGGGCCCGGGCGGTGCTGCCGTCCTTCGAGGTGACCGAGGCGAACGCGGAGGCGGTCGGCCTGCTCTGCCGCCGGCTGGACGGCATCCCGCTGGCCGTGGAGCTGGCCGCCGGACGGCTGCGCGCGCTGTCGGTGGAGCAGATCACCGCCCGGCTGGACGACCGCTTCCGGCTGCTGACCGGTGGCTCCCGCACGGCGCCGCCGCGGCACCGGACGCTGCGGACGACGATCGGCTGGAGTCATGAGCTCTGCACGGTGCAGGAACGTTTACTCTGGGCCCGCCTGTCGGTCTTCGTCGGCGGTTTCGACCTGGAGGCCGCCGAGTACGTCTGCGCCGGCGAGGGCCTCGAACCCGAGGACGTCCTGGACCTGCTGGACGAGCTGGTCGCCAAGTCCGTAGTGCTGCGCGAGGAGAGCGCCTTCGGGGTCCGCTTCCGCCTTTTGGACACCCTGCGCGAGTACGGCGGCCACTGGCTGCGCGCCACCGGCCAGGAGCAGCGGCTGCTGCGCCGCCACCGGGACTGGTACCTGGGTGTCGCCACCTGGGGCGAGGTCGAGTGGTTCGGCCCCCGGCAGGCCGAGACCGCCGAGCGCACCGAACTGGCCCACAGCAACCTCCGCGCGGCGCTGGAGTTCTGCCTCGGCGAGCCGGGCGAGGAACAGCTCGCCCTGCTGCTCGCGGGCACGCTCTGGTTCTACTGGGTCGGCTGCGGCCACCTCGGTGAGGGCCGGCACTGGCTGGACCGCGCGCTCGCCCTGGACCGCGAGCCGACCGAGGCCCGCGCCAAGGCGCTCTGGGTCACCGGCTACATGGCCACCCTCCAGGGCGACCTCGCCGCCGCCCGCCCGGCCCTGGAGGAGTGCCGCCGCCAGGCCCTGGACACCGGGGACGACCGGGCCCTCGCCTACGCCGTCCACCGCCAGGGCTGCGCCGCGCTGATCGACGACGACCCGGGCCGCGCCGCCGAGCTGTTCGAGGAGGCGCTCTGGCACTACCGGACCATCGGCGAACTCAACAGCAACGTGGTGATGGCCATGCTGGAGCTGGGCCTGGCCTACCTGTTCCAGGGCGACCTGGACAGCAGCGAGCTGTGGTTCGGACAGGCCCGCGAGCTGTGCGAGGAACACGGCGAGCAGTGGGCGTACGCGTACGTGCTGTACGCGACGGCGTACTCGCACTGGCTGGACGGCGCCGTCCAGCCGGCCCGGACGCTGGCCCGGGAGTGCGTCCGGCTGAACCACCTCTTCCACGACCTGCTCGGCATCGTGCTGGGCATCGACCTGCTGGCGCTGCTGGAGACCGAGCCCGGCGGCCCGGGCGAGCCGGGCAACCTGCGCGAGGCCCGGGTGCTGCAGGGCGCCGCACACCGGATCTGGCGCACGGTCGGCACCCCGTTCCTGGGCTCGCGGAGCTTCTTCGGCACCCACCAGGAGTGCGCCGAGCGGGCGCGCGCCGGTCTGAGCGAGCGGGACTACGAGGAGTGCTACCGCGCCGGCACCCTGCTGGACCTGGACGCGGCCGTCTCCCGGGCGCTCGGCGGCGGGGGCTCGGCGGACGGTCCGGAGGCCGCTCCGGGGCCCTGCTCGGTGCCGCCCGCCCCGGCACCCTCGCCGGTCCGGAATAGTTGAAACTTGTCCGTTGCTTGAGGAGGCAAGGATCCACCCGGAAGGAGCACCATGGCCGTCCACAACGCCGCCGACGAGTACCGCATGGCGAAGTTCTACTTCGACTCCAAGGCGTACAGCGACGCCGCCCGGATGCTGGAGGGCGTGCTGGCCGAGGAGCCGGCCAACCTCTCGGTCCGGCTGCTGCTCGCCCGCAGCTACTACCACTCCGCCCAACTCGGCCGTGCCGAGGCCGAGTTGCACCGGATCCTGGAGGCCGACCCGGCCGAGGACTACGCCCGGCTGATGCTCGGCCGCACCCTGGAGCGCCAGGGCCGCGCCGAGGAGGCCCGCCCGCACCTGCGGCTGGCCGCCGCGATGGCCGGTGAGAGCCTCTGACCGGCCGGGGCTCGCCGGCCACGGCCGCCCGGACAAGGGGCGAGCCCCCGCCGCCTCGAAAGGCGACGGGGGCTCGCTCGTGGTCCGCGAGAGCGGAGCGGGTCAGCGCGAGTAGTACTCGACGACCAGCTGCTCGTCACAGATCACCGGGACCTCCTTGCGCTGCGGCGCACGGTCCAGGCGGAAGGCCAGGGCCTTCAGGTTGACCTCGAGGTACTTCGGGGTCTGGCCCTCACCCGCGTAGCCACCCTCACGGGCGACCTGGAAGGGGACCTTCTCCTTGGAGCGCTCGCGGACGGTCACCACGTAGCCCGGCTTCATCTGGAACGACGGCTTGTTGACCTTGCCGCCGTTGACCTCGATGTGGCCGTGGACGACCATCTGGCGGGCCTGGTAGATGGTGCGGGCGATGCCCGAACGCAGGACCAGGGAGTCCAGACGGGTCTCCAGCTCGGCGACGAGCGCCTCACCGGTCTTGCCCTCGGCCTTCTTCGCGCGGTCGAACGCACGCGACAGCTGCTTCTCGCTCAGGTCGTACTGGGCGCGAAGACGCTGCTTCTCGAGCAGACGGACCTTGTAGTCCGAGTTCTGCTTGCGGCCACGGCCGTGCTGGCCGGGCGGGTACGGGCGGGCCTCGAAGTACTTGACGGACTTCGGGGTCAGCGGCACGCCGAGCGCACGCGCGATCTTGACCTTGGGGCGCTTCTGGTTCGCCATGAACCAAACCTTCCTTGCTTACGAATACGGCTTCACCAGGTGTTGACGGAGGTCGCATCTCGCGACCCGGAGAAAACCCCGCCGCCTGCGCGATGGGATCAGCCGCTCTCCGGAGCCGGGCACGAACGTGCTGGTCACACGGACCGGCCCAGTGGACTGGGCCCGCCCGCGACACCGAAACGGTGCGCGACGCTCCTGGTGCGGACCCCTCGGAAGGGGCCTACGGCCGGTGTCCCGCTGGTGCGGCCGGTCGGTGGGGTCTCCCCCGCCGCCGTCCCGGGACATGGCACTCCGACCGAGTATACCGGTGGATCACTCGCCCTTTTCCCCGGCCTGCCTCTCGGTCCTGCGCTCCCCGCGCAGCCGCCCCCTGGTCCACTCCACGACGTCCGCGTAGCGGGCCTCGCCGCCGCGCCGGGTCGGCCGGTAGTACTCCTTGCCGTGCACCGCGTCCGGCGCGTACTGCTGGGTGGCGATGCCCTCCGGCAGGTCGTGCGGGTACTGGTAGCCCTTGCCGTGGCCGAGCTTGCCCGCGCCGCCGTAGTGCGAGTCCCGCAGGTGCGCCGGCACCGCGCCCGCCAGGCCCTGCCGGACGTCCGCCAGCGCCGCGTCGATCGCCAGGTAGGCCGCGTTGGACTTGGGGGCCAGGGCCAGCGCGATCGCCGCCTGGGAGAGGATGATCCGGGCCTCCGGGAAGCCGATCAGCGCCACCGCCTGCGCGGCCGCCACCGCCGTCTGCAGCGCCGTCGGGTCCGCCAGCCCGACGTCCTCGCTGGCCGAGATCATCAGCCGGCGGGCGATGAACCGCGGGTCCTCGCCCGCCTCGATCATCCGGGCCAGGTAGTGCAGGGTGGCGTCCACGTCGCTGCCGCGGATCGACTTGATCAGCGCGCTCGCCACGTCGTAGTGCTGGTCGCCGTCCTTGTCGTAGCGTACCGCCGCCTGGTTGACGGCCGTCTCCGTGGTGGCCAGCGTGATGGTCGACTCGCCCTTCTCCAGCGCCGCCCCGGCCGCCGCCTCCAGCGTGGTGAGCGCCCGCCGGGCGTCGCCGCCGGCCAACCGCACCAGGTGGTCCTCGGCCTCCTCGCTCAGCTCCAGAGCGCCCTCCAGACCGCGCTCGTCGACCACCGCGCGGCGCAGCAGCGCCCGGATGTCCTCGTCGGTCAGCGACTCCAGCGTGAGCAGCAGCGAGCGGGACAGCAGCGGGGAGATCACCGAGAAGTACGGGTTCTCCGTCGTCGCGGCGATCAGGGTGACCCAGCGGTTCTCCACGGCCGGCAGCAGCGAGTCCTGCTGGGCCTTGGAGAAGCGGTGGATCTCGTCGAGGAACAGCACCGTCTCCCGGCCGGACATCCCGACCGCCCGGCGGGCGCCGTCGATCACCGCCCGGACCTCCTTGACCCCGGCGGTGATCGCGGACAGCTCGACGAAGCGCCCCTCGACGGCCTGGCTGATCACGTGCGCCAGGGTGGTCTTCCCGGTGCCGGGCGGCCCCCAGAGGATGACCGAGCTGGTGGCCGCCGGCCCGCGCGAGCCCGCGACGAGCCGCCGCAGCGGCGAGCCGGGCTTCAGCAACTGCCGCTGCCCGGCCACCTCGTCCAGGGTGCGCGGGCGCATCCGTACGGCCAGCGGCGCCCGCCCCGGCTCCTTGGCCTGGCGTTCCTCGGCGGCAGCGGTGAAGAGGTCCGGTTCGTCCACACCGGAAGCCTATGCGAGGGCGGTGACACGCCTCAGCCCTGCGGCGGACCGTCGGCCGCGGCGGGGCGGACTCGCCCGGAGCGCCCGCTAGGGCCTGTCCAGCGTGGCGGCGTGGTCCGGGACGTACTTCTGCAGGTCGCGCGGGGGCCGCTGGTAGCCGCGGGAGGCCGGGCGGGGCGGCAGCTCGATCTGCGGCGCCCTGATCTCGTGGTACGGCACGGTCGAGAGCAGGTGGGCGATCATGTTGATCCTGGCCCGGCGCTTGTCGTCGCTCTCCACCAGGTGCCAGGGCGACTCGGGGATGTCGGTGTGGATGAACATCTCGTCCTTGGCCCGCGAGTAGTCCTCCCAGTGGGCGATCGACTCGACGTCCATCGGGGAGAGCTTCCAGCGCTTCATCGGGTCCTCCAGCCGGGCCCGGAAGCGCCGTTCCTGCTCGGTGTCGCTCACCGAGAACCAGTACTTGCGCAGCAGGATGCCCGCCTCGATCAGCATCCGCTCGAAGGTCGGGCACTGGTGCAGGAACTGCCAGTACTCCTCGTCGGTGCAGAAGCCCATCACCCGCTCGACCCCGGCGCGGTTGTACCAGCTGCGGTCGAACAGCACCATCTCCCCGGCCGCCGGCAGGTGCTCGACGTACCGCTGGAAGTACCACTGGGTCTTCTGCCGCTCGGTCGGCGTGGGCAGCGCCGCGACCCGGGCGATGCGCGGGTTCAGGTACTCCGTCACCCGCTTGATCGCCCCGCCCTTGCCCGCGGCGTCACGTCCCTCGAAGACCACCACGAGGCGGGCGCCCTCGACCCGGACCCACTCCTGGAGCTTCACCAGCTCCTGCTGCAACCGCAGCAGCTCCCGCTCGTACGGCTTCCTCGCCAGGTGCTCCGGCTCCGCGGTGCGCTGCTTCTTGGCCACCCTCTGGTCCTCCGTCCGACGTCCGCCGATGAGCACTCACCGTAGGCGCAGCGCGGCCGACGCGCAGATCGGAACGGACCGGTGCGACAGCGGGGCGCGGTCTAGACCGCGACGACGAAGGGCTCGGGGTAGCGGCACAGCCCGCGCGGGCCGCCGTCGTACGCCGGCAGCGGCAGCGCCTGGAAGCACTCCTCCGGCACCTCGAACGGGCCGACGACCTCGTGCCGCCCGGCCGGCGTGAAGCCGAACCGCGCGTAGTACCCGGGATCGCCGAGCACGACCACCAGTTTCTCCCCCGCCCGCTCGGCCTCCGACAGTGCCGCCCGGACGACGAGTTCGCCGACGCCCCGGCGCTGCCACTCGGGCGCCACGGCGACCGGCGCGAGCGCCAGTGCGTCCCCGTCCCCGACCCGCAGCCTGGTCAGCAGCGCGTGCCCGACCACCAGCCCGGTCTCGTCGACCGCGACCAGCGACAGGCCGGGCAGCCAGGCCGGATCGCGGCGCAGCGCGTCCACCAGGTCCGCCTCGTCCGGCCCGGGGAACGCGGCCATGTGGACGCGTCTGGTCGCCGGGGCGTCCTGCGGACATTCGACTCTCGTGGTGACCGGCATGAGTCAACCCTCCCTGTGTCGCACACCGTTGTGGACGGGCCCCGGACGGTGGGTGGACCGTCCGGGGCCGTTGCAGGTTAGCGGATGACGCTCCGTCAGCCCTTGGGCTGAGCCTCGGACTTCGCGTCCTCGCGAACCTTGGGCTGGGCGTCCACGCCGGCCTCGCGGCGCTGCGCCGGGGTGATCGGGGTCGGAGCACCGGTCAGCGGGTCACCGCCGGTGGACGTCTTCGGGAAGGCGATGACGTCGCGGATGGTGTCGTACCCGCCGAGCAGCGTGACGATCCGGTCCAGGCCGAAGGCGACGCCACCGTGCGGCGGCGGGCCGTAGTTGAAGGCGTCCAGCAGGAAGCCGAACTGCGAGGCCGCCTCCTCCTCGGAGAGGCCGATCGCGTCGAACGCCCGCTTCTGCACGTCGCGCTGGTGGATACGGATCGAACCGCCGCCCAGCTCCGAGCCGTTGAGGACCAGGTCGTACGCGTTGGACAGCGCCGCACCGGGGTCGGTGTCGAAGGTGTCCAGCGACTCCTTGGTCGGGGCGGTGAACGGGTGGTGCACCGCGTGCCAGCCCTGGAACTGGCCCTTGTCGTCCTCGATCGGCTCGAACATCGGGAAGTCGACGACCCAGAGGAAGGCCCACTTCGACTCGTCGATCAGCTGGCAGCGGCGGCCGATCTCCAGTCGGGCGGCACCGAGCAGCTCCTGCGAGGCGCGCTCCTTGCCGGCCGCGAAGAAGATCGCGTCGCCGTTCTTGGCGCCCGCGGCGGCGGCCAGGCCGGCCAGGTGCTCCTCGGAGAGGTTCTTGGCGACGGGGCCGCGCAGCTCGCCGGTCTCGGCGTCGATCAGCACGTACGCCAGGCCCTTGGCGCCGCGTGCCTTGGCCCAGTCCTGCCAGGCGTCCAGCTGCTTGCGCGGCTGCGAGGCACCGCCGGGCATGACCACGGCGCCGACGTACGGCGCCTGGAAGACGCGGAAGTCGGTGCCCTTGAAGTACTCGGTGAGGTCGGTGAGTTCCTGGCCGAAGCGGACGTCCGGCTTGTCGGAGCCGTAGCGGCCCATGGCCTCCGCGTAGGTCATCCGCGGCAGCGGGTTGGGGACCTCGTAGCCGTGCACCTCGCGCCAGATGGCACCGATGATCTTCTCGCCGAGGGCCAGGATGTCCTCCTGGTCGACGAACGAGGCCTCGATGTCCAGCTGGGTGAACTCCGGCTGCCGGTCGGCGCGGAAGTCCTCGTCGCGGAAGCAGCGGGCGATCTGGTAGTAGCGCTCCATGCCGGCCACCATCAGCAGCTGCTTGAACAGCTGGGGCGACTGCGGCAGCGCGTACCAGTGGCCGGGCTGCAGGCGGACCGGGACGAGGAAGTCGCGGGCGCCCTCGGGGGTGGAGCGGGTGAGGTACGGCGTCTCGATGTCGAGGAAGTCGTTCTCCTCCATCACCCGGCGGATGATGTTGTTGACCTTGGAGCGCAGGCGCAGGCCCTTGGCCGGGCCCTCACGGCGCAGGTCCAGGTAGCGGTAGCGCAGCCGGACCTCCTCGTTGACCGTGCCGGGCTCGTACTCGGCCACCGGGAAGGGCAGCGGCGCGGCCTCGGAGAGCACCTCGATCTCGCTGACCACGACCTCGACGGCACCGGTCGGGATGTCCGGGTTCTCGTTGCCCTCGGGGCGGACGCGGACGTCGCCGACGACCTTGACGCAGTACTCGGCACGCAGGCCGTGCACCGAGTCCAGGTCGCGGACCACGATCTGCACGGTGCCGGAGGCGTCCCGCAGGTCGATGAAGGCCACGCCGCCGTGGTCGCGGCGGCGGGCGACCCAGCCGGCCAGGGTGACGGTGGTGCCTGCGTGCTCCGGGCGGAGCGTGCCCGCGTCGTGCGTGCGGATCACAGCTGCTTCTCCTTCAGGGTGGTGACGAGTGCGTCGAGGGCGACGGGGGTCTGCTCGCCGGTGGACATGTCCTTGAGCTGGACGACGCCCTCGGCGAGGTCCCGGTCCCCGGCGATCAGGGCGAAGCGGGCGCCGGACCGGTCGGCGGACTTCATGGCGTTCTTGATGCTCTTGACGCCGAAGGCGAGGTCGGTGGCGACGCCGGCCCGGCGCAGTTCGACCACCTTGGCGAACAGGAGGTTCTTGGCCTCCTCGCCGAGCGCGACGGCGTAGACGGAGGTGGCGGCCGGCAGGTCGAGGTCGACGCCCTCGGCCTCCAGGGCCAGGTAGGTGCGGTCGACGCCGAGCGCCCAGCCGACGGACGGCAGCGCCGGGCCGCCGATCATCTCCGACAGGCCGTCGTAGCGGCCGCCGCCGCCGATCGCGGACTGCGCGCCGAGGCCGTTGTGCACGAACTCGAAGGTGGTGCGGGTGTAGTAGTCCAGGCCGCGGACCAGCTTCGGGTCGTCGACGAAGGCCACGCCGTTGGCGGTGAGCAGCTCGCGGACCTTCTCGTCGTACGCCTTGCACTCCTCGCACAGGTAGTCGCGGAGCATCGGGGCGTCGGTGAGCTGGGCCTGCACCGCCTCGCGCTTGTCGTCCAGCACGCGCAGCGGGTTGATCTCCGCGCGGCGGCGGGTGTCCTCGTCCAGGTCCAGGCCGGAGAGGAACTCGATCAGCGCGGCGCGGTACACCGGGCGGCACTGCTTGTCGCCGAGGCTGTTGAGCAGCAGCGAGTAGTCGCGCAGGCCCAGCGAGCGGAAGGCGTCGTCGGCCAGGATGATCAGCTCGGCGTCCAGGGCCGGGTCCTCGGCGCCGATGGCCTCCGCGCCGACCTGGGAGAACTGGCGGTAGCGGCCCTTCTGGGCGCGCTCGTAGCGGTAGTAGGAGCCGGAGTACCAGAGCTTGACCGGCAGGTTGCCCTGCTTGTGCAGGTTGGCCTGGAGCGCGGCGCGCAGCACCGAGGCGGTGCCCTCCGGGCGCAGCGCGAGCTCGTCGCCGCCCTTGGTGGTGAGGGTGTACATCTCCTTGGAGACGATGTCGGTGGACTCGCCGACGCCGCGGGAGAACAGCTTCACGTCCTCGAAGACCGGGGTCTCGACGTAGCCGTAGCCGGCCCGGCGGGCGGGCGCGGCGATGCGCTCGCGGATCGCCAGGAAGGTCGCGGAGCTGGGGGGCAGCAGGTCGTAGGTGCCCTTGGGGGCGGTGAAGGTGCTCAACTTCTCTTCCGTCACATTCCTCGTCGCGGGAAAGCCGGGGCGCCGGCCGCCCCCGCTGCCTGTCGGAGGTAGGGGTTGGTGGCGCGCTCGCGGCCGATGGTGGTCTGACCGCCGTGGCCGGAGAGGACCACGGTGGAGTCGTCGAGGGGCAGGCACACCCGGGCCAGCGACGCCATGATCGCCTCGCTGTCCCCGCCCGGGAGGTCGGTACGCCCGATGGAGCCGGCGAACAGCAGGTCGCCCGAGAACAGCACCGGGGGGAGGTCCTCGGCACCGGGCGTCCGGAAGGTCACCGACCCCCCGGTATGGCCCGGGGCGTGGTCCACGGTGAGCTGCAGGCCGGCCAGCTCCAGCACGCTGCCGTCGGTGAGCTCGCGGACGTCGTCGGGCTCGCCGACGGTGAGTTCGCCCATCAGCTGGGTGCCCAGGGAGCGGCCGAGCGCCTTCTCCGGGTCGGACATCATGTACCGGTCCTCGGGGTGGATCCAGGCCGGGACGCCGCGGGCGCCGCAGACCGGGACCACCGAGGCGACGTGGTCGATGTGGCCGTGCGTGAGCAGCACGGCGACGGGCTTCAGCCGGTGCTCGCGGACCAGTTCCTCGACGCCGCGGGCGGCCTGGTGGCCGGGGTCGACGATGACGCACTCCTCGCCCGCCGCCGGAGCGACCAGGTAGCAGTTGGTGCCCCAGGCTCCGGCGGGGAATCCGGCGATGAACACGCGCGTCCTTCGGGTGTGCGGCGGGCGGCTGGCGAGGACCGGTGGTGCGGGAACCACCAGTGGTGATGCTGTCTATGGGGTCATTCAGGGGCAGCCTACCGGCGGTCCGGCTCCGGTTGCGAACCAGATACGGGCGGCGTGAGGCGGCCGTGGACGCGGTTCACCGCGTTCTTACGGCCCCGGTCCCTACACTTGGCCGCCGGAGGATGCGATGATCCGCTCCGGAATCCATCCACTTTTCCAGCACATCCGTAGGAGACACGGCCGGTGGTCAGCAGCGAACAGCGGCGGCGGCAGCTCGCCCGCGAGAAGTACGAGCGCCAGATGGAGCGCCGGGCCGCGGCGGCGGCGGCACGCAAGCGCCGCAACACGATCCTGGGCGCCTCGCTGGCCGTCGTGGTCCTGGCGGGCGGCGGCACGCTGATCGCCACCGGCGCGTTCAGCTCGGACGACAAGGACAAGAGCGCCTCCGCCGCGAGCAGCGCGCAGGCCGCTCCGACCCAGGGGAACGAGCCGACCACGCCGACCCGCAAGCCGGTGGAGGGGTGCACCACGCCGGCGCCGGGCGCGCCCAACGGCAAGAAGTGGCAGGCCGAACCGGCCATGTCGATCGACCCGGCCGCCTCGTACACGATGGCGCTGGACACCACCTGCGGCAAGGTGACGATCGCGCTGGACGCGGCCAAGGCCCCGCACACGGTGAACTCGTTCTCGTTCCTGGCCGGCCAGCAGTACTTCGACCACACCAAGTGCCACCGCCTCACCACGGACGGCATCTTCGTGCTGCAGTGCGGCGACCCGACCGCCAGTGCGACCGTCCCCGGCGGTTCCGGCGACCCGGGCTACAAGTTCGCCGACGAGAACCTGGCCGGCGCGACCTACCCGGCGGGCACCGTGGCGATGGCCAACTCCGGCCCCGGCACCAACGGGAGCCAGTTCTTCCTGGTCTACAAGGACACCCAGCTGCCGCCGAAGTACACCCCCTTCGGCAAGATCACCGGCGGTCTGGACGTGGTGCAGAAGATCGCCGCCGCGGGCACCCTGGAAGGCAGCTCGGACGGCCACCCGATGGCCGACGTGACCCTCAACTCCGTTACGGTGTCGAAGGGTTGACCACCACCGGGGCATCCGGCGACCGGCCTTCGGGCCGCCGTCGCCGGGCCCCGGACCGAAATCGCCCGGCCCGGATGCGGACAGCACCGGGCCTGGTCGCCTATGTTGGCGTTGTATAGGGTGCCCGGACCCGCCCAGCCGTCACACCCTCGGCAGCAAGGCAGGGCGGACGGGGACGGCGGACTCATCGGTCCGCCGCACATCAACTGTGGACGACGGACGCGCGCCGCCCCGGCGCGGGCGCGACGTCATGTGGAGGACGCGCTATGAGCAGCGACCCGTGGGGCCGTGTGGACGAGCAGGGCACGGTCTACGTCAGGACGGCCGACGGCGAACGCGTCGTGGGTTCCTGGCAGGCCGGCTCGCCCGAGGAGGCCCTCGCCTACTTCGAGCGCAAGTACCAGGGCATCGAGGTGGAGATCGGCCTGCTGGAGAAGCGGGTGCGCACCACCGACCTGGCCGCCAAGGACGCCCAGACCGCGCTGGAGCACCTGCGCGCGCAGGTCGTCGAGGGGCACGCGGTCGGCGACCTGGACGCCCTGGCCAAGCGGCTGGACACGCTGGCCGGCGAGATCGAGAGCCGGCGCGAGGAGCGCAAGGCCGCCCGCGCCAAGGCCCAGGAGGAGGCCCGCGCCGCCAAGGAGGCCCTGGTCACCGAGGCCGAGCAGCTCGCCGAGTCCACCCAGTGGCGGGAGGCCGGGGACCGGCTGCGCGCCCTGGTGGACACCTGGAAGGGCCTGCCGCGCCTGGACCGCAAGAGCGACGACGAGCTCTGGCACCGCTTCTCGCACGCCCGCTCGGTCTTCTCCAAGCACCGCAAGGCGCACTTCGCCACCCTGGACGCCGAGCGCGACAAGGCCCGGCAGACCAAGGAGGCGCTGGTCGCCGAGGCCGAGGCGCTGTCCTCGTCCACGGACTGGGGCAGCACCGCCGCGGCCTACCGCGACCTGATGGCGCGCTGGAAGGGCGCCGGCCGGGCCCAGCGGGACGTCGAGGACGAGCTGTGGGCCCGGTTCCGCGGCGCGCAGGACGTGTTCTTCCAGGCCCGCTCCGCGGTGTTCAGCGAGCGCGACGCCGAGCAGGTGGAGAACCAGAAGCTCAAGGAGGCGCTGGCCGCCGAGGCCGAGGCGATCCTGCCGATCACCGACCTGAAGGCCGCCAAGGCCGCGCTGCGCGAGATCAACGAGCGCTGGGAGGCGATCGGGCACGTGCCGCGCGAGGCCCGTCCGAAGCTGGACGGCCGGCTGAACGCGGTCGAGCGCGCCATCCGCGAGGCCGAGGAGGCCGAGTGGAAGCGCTCCAACCCGGAGGCCAAGGCCCGCGCGGCCGGCATGGTCGGCCTCTTCCAGGCCAAGGCCGACAAGCTCCAGGCCGACCTGGACAAGGCCCGTGCGGCGGGCAACTCCGCCAAGGCCGACAAGCTGGAGTCCGAGCTGGCCGGCGTGCGGACCCTGCTGGAGCAGGCGCACAAGAGCCAGGAGGAGTTCAGCGGCTGATCCGCCGCCTGAACGGTGCACCTCCGAACGGGTGCGTACGGCGAAGGCCCCCGGGGAGCTCCCCGGGGGCCTTCGCCGTCCCCGCTACTTGCGAGCCGAGGTGACGCGGTAGACGTCGTACACGCCCTCGACGCCGCGCACCGCCTTGAGCACGTGCCCGAGGTGCTTCGGGTCGCCCATCTCGAAGGTGAAGCGGCTCATCGCCACCCGGTCGCGGGAGGTCTGCACCGCCGCGGACAGGATGTTGACGTGCTGGTCGGACAGCACCCGGGTGACGTCCGAGAGCAGGCGCGAGCGGTCCAGCGCCTCGACCTGGATGGCCACCAGGAAGACCGAGGACTGGGTGGCCGCCCACTCGACGTCGATCATGCGCTCCGGCTGCTGGCTCAGCGCCTCCACGTTGACGCAGTCGGCGCGGTGCACCGAGACGCCGTTGCCGCGGGTCACGAAGCCGACGATCGGGTCGCCCGGCACCGGGGTGCAGCAGCGGGAGAGCTTGACCCAGACGTCCTCGACGCCCTTGACGATCACGCCCGGGTCGCCCTTGGCCCGACGGCGCGCCGCGCGGCGGGTGTCGTGCGTCGGCGTGGCGGTCTCGGCGAGGTCCTCGGTGGCACCCTCCTCGCCGCCGAGCGCCTGGACCAGCTTCTGCACGATGTTCTGCGCGGCGACGTGGCCCTCGCCGATCGCGGCGTAGAGCGAGGAGATGTCGGGGTAGCGCATCTCGTGGGCCAGGGTGACCAGCGAGTCGCCGGTCAGGATCCGCTGGATCGGCAGGCCCTGCTTGCGCATCGCCCGGACGATCGCCTCCTTGCCGTGCTCGATCGCCTCCTCGCGGCGCTCCTTGGAGAACCAGGCCCGGATCTTGTTGCGGGCGCGCGGCGACTTGACGAAGCCCAGCCAGTCCCGGGAGGGGCCGGCGTTCTCCGCCTTGGAGGTGAACACCTCGACGGTGTCGCCGTTCTCCAGGGTCGACTCCAGCGGCACCAGCCGCCCGTTCACCCGGGCGCCTATCGTCCGGTAGCCGACCTCGGTGTGCACCGCGAAGGCGAAGTCGACCGGGGTCGCACCGGCCGGCAGGGCTATCACGTCGCCCTTGGGCGTGAAGACGAAGACCTCGTTGCTGGCCAGGTCGAAGCGCAGCGACTCCAGGAACTCGCCCGGGTCGGCGGTCTCCTTCTGCCAGTCCAGCAGCTGCCGCAGCCAGGCCATCTCGTTGACGGCGCCGGCCTTGTCGTCCTTGCGGGTCTGGGTCGGGGTGTCGGTGCGGACCTTGGACGCCCCGGCCACGGCGCGCTGCTTGTACTTCCAGTGCGCGGCGATGCCGTACTCGGCCCGCCGGTGCATGTCGAAGGTGCGGATCTGGAGCTCGACGGGCTTCCCGCCGGGGCCGATCACCGTCGTGTGCAGCGACTGGTACATGTTGAACTTGGGCATCGCGATGTAGTCCTTGAACCGCCCCGGCACCGGGTTCCACCGCGCGTGGATGGTGCCCAGCGCCGCGTAGCAGTCGCGGACGGTGTCGACCAGGACCCGGATGCCCACCAGGTCGTAGATCTCCGCGAAGTCCCGGCCCCGGACGATCATCTTCTGGTAGACCGAGTAGTAGTGCTTCGGCCGGCCGGTGACGGAGGCGGTGATCCGGGCGCCCCGCAGGTCCGCCTGGACCTGGTCGATGACGGTCGCCAGGTACTCGTCCCGCTTGGGGGCGCGCTCGGCGACCAGCCGGACGATCTCGTCGTACATCTTGGGGTAGAGGATCGCGAAGGCGAGGTCCTCCAGCTCCCACTTGATGGTGTTCATGCCCAGCCGGTGCGCCAGCGGGGCGTAGATCTCCAGCGTCTCGCGGGCCTTCTTCTCCTGCTTCTCCCGCTTGAGGTAGCGCATCGTGCGCATGTTGTGCAGGCGGTCGGCGAGCTTGATCACCAGGACCCGCGGGTCCTTGGCCATCGCGACGACCATCTTGCGGACGGTCTCGGCCTGCGCGGCCTCGCCGAACTTGACCCGGTCCAGCTTGGTGACGCCGTCCACCAGCAGGGCCACCGAGTCCCCGAAGTCCTTGCGCAGGGTCTCCAGGCCGTAGTCGGTGTCCTCGACGGTGTCGTGCAGCAGCCCGGCCATCAGGGTCGGGGCGTCCATGCCGAGCTCGGCGAGGATCGTCGCGACGGCCAGCGGGTGGGTGATGTACGGGTCGCCGCTCTTGCGCTTCTGCCCGCGGTGCCACTTCTCGGCCACCGCGTAGGCGCGCTCGATGTCGCGCAGCAGTGCCGGGTCGGCCTTGGGGTCGTTCGCCCGGATCGACCGGAACAGCGGCTCCAGGACGGGGTTGAGCACGCTGGAGCGCTGACCGCCGAGGCGGGCCAGGCGGGCGCGCATGCCGCCGGTGGAGCCACGGCCCGAGGGGGTGAGCGAACGCGAGGAGGTGGGCGCCGGGCGTGCCGGGGTGGCCCCCGAGGGCGTGGGACGGTCTTCGGGGGCGGCCGCTGCGGCCGTGGGCACAACCTCGTCGGGCAAGGACAACTCCTCGGGGCACCGGGCCGACCCCTGCCGCGGCCCGAACGCACGGACACGACCGGGAGGGGATGAATCTTCATGGTACCGAGCCGGGCGGCCGGGTGTTCATCCGGCCGGGCCCGGAAACGGAAGGGCGGCGGTCGGATGCTCCGACCGCCGCCCTTCGCAGGGGTTCCTCAGACCGTGACCAGCGTCTCCAGCGGAGCGCCGCCCAGGTGCCCGGCCAGCCGCTCGCGGCCGTCCAGGAAGCCCAGCTCCATCAGCACCACGACGCCCACCAGCTCGGCGCCGGCCTCCTTCACCAGGTCCAGCGAGGCGCCGATGGTCCCGCCGGTCGCCAGCACGTCGTCCACCACCAGCACCCGCTCACCGGGCGCGAAGGCGTCGCACTGCACCTCCAGCGTCGCCGAGCCGTACTCCAGCTCGTACGAGCGCCGGAACACCTCGCCGGGCAGCTTGCCCTGCTTGCGGATCGGCACGAAGCCGAGCCCGGCCGCGAAGGCCGCCGGAGCCGCCAGCACGAAGCCGCGCGCCTCCAGGCCCACCACCTTGGTCGCCCCGAGCGCCTTCGCCCGGTCCGCCAGCGCCCGGGTGAGGGCGCCGAAGGCCTCGGCGTCGGCGAGCAGCGGCGCGATGTCCTTGAACAGCACGCCCGGCTTCGGATAGTCCGGGACGTCCCGGATCCGGCTGTTCAGCAGCTCGGCCAGGGTGGTGTCGGCGGTGGTCACGGTGGGGGGTCCTTAGGGGTAGGGGCTCAGCGCTTGGTGGACGGACGGCCCTTGGCACGGGTGCCGGCCGAGCGGCCACGCTGACCGACCATACCCGCAGGCTGGCCCTCGTCCGCGCCCTCGTCCCCGGGCACCGCGTCCTCGGCCTTGGCGGCCGCGGCCCGGTGCTGCAGGACGCGCTTGCGCAGCGCCTTCATGTCCGGCTGCTCCTCCTTGAGCTGCGCCAGCAGCGGGGTGGCGACGCAGATCGAGGAGTAGGCACCGGCCGCGAGACCGATGAACAGCGCGAGCGAGATGTCGTTCAGCGTGCCGGCGCCCAGGATGCCGCCACCGATGAACAGCAGTGCGGCGACCGGCAGCAGCGCCACCACGGTGGTGTTGAGCGAGCGCACCAGGGTCTGGTTGAGGCCGGCGTTGGCCGCCTCGCTGTAGGTGAGCTTGTTCTGCTTGGTGAGCCCCTTGGTGTTCTCCTTCACGGTGTCGAAGACGACGACCGTGTCGTAGAGCGAGTACCCGAGGATCGTCAGGAAGCCGATCACCGTACCGGGGGTGACCTCGAAGCCCACCAGGGCGTAGACCCCGATGGTGATCAGGAGGTCGTGGATGAGGGCGACCAGGGCGGCCACCGCCATCCGCCACTCGAAGGCGATCGCCAGGTACGCCGTCACCAGGATCATGAAGATGATCAGACCCGTGATGGCCTTGTTGGAGATCTGCTTGCCCCAGCTGGGGCCGATCACCTGGGCCTCGACGGTGTCCAGCGGAACGCCGATCTTCTCGGCGAGCTGCGAGCGCACCTCGTCGGAGCTCTTGGGCTCCTCGGTGCTGACCTGGATGCGGATCTTGCCGTTGTCGGTCGACTGCACCAGCGGGTGCGAGGAGACGACCTGGTCGGCCTTCTCCTGCGCCTGCGAGACGGTCAGGCCGGGCTTGGACACGGTGTAGACCGAGCCGCCCTTGAACTCGATGCCCAGGTGCAGGCCCATGGCCAGGCCGATCGCCGCGACCAGCACGATCACGCCGGAGATGGAGTACCAGAGCTTGCGGCGACCGACGAAGTCGAAGCTGACTTCACCCTGGTAGAGCCGGTGGCCCAGGTTGGAGAAGCGTGACACGGTGTCAGGCCTCCTTCACGGCGGCAGAGGAGGGGCTACGGCGACGGCTGCTGCGCAGCGGCGGGCGGGCGCCCAGCCGCTTCGGGTCCAGACCGGACCACGGGTGGCCGTCGTGGAAGAACTTCCGGCGGGCCAGCAGCGTGATCAGCGGCTTGGTGAAGAGGAAGATCACCACGACGTCGAGCGCGGTGGTCAGCCCCAGGGTGAACGCGAAGCCCTGGACCTTGCCGACCGAGACCACGTAGAGCACGGCGGCACAGAGGAAGGACACGAAGTCCGAGACCAGGATGGTGCGCCGGGCGCGCGGCCAGGCCCGCTGGACCGCCGGGCGCAGCGGGGCGCCTTCGCGGACCTCGTCGCGGATGCGCTCGAAGTACACGATGAAGGAGTCGGCGGTGATGCCGATCGCGACGATCGCACCGCAGACCGCAGGCAGGTTCAGCGCGAAGCCGATCCCGCCGCCGAGCAGGCTCATGATCGAGTAGGTCAGGGCCGCCGAGACGATCAGACCAGCGATCGAGACCAGGCCGAGGCCGCGGTAGTAGACCAGCGAGTAGGCGACGACCAGCAGCATGCCGATCGCGCCGGCGATCAGACCGGCCTTGAGCTGGTCACTGCCCAGCGCCGGGGAGACGGTGGTGATGTCGCTCTTGGCGAACTCCAGCGGCAGGGCGCCGTAGCCCAGCACGTTGGACAGGTCCTGCGCCTCGGCCTGGGTGAAGCGGCCGGTGATGACCGCGGTGCCGCCCGGGATCGGGCCGTTGACCTGCGGGTGCGAGACGACCTGGTTGTCCAGCACGATGGCGAACTGGTTGGTCGGCGGGGTCTGGGTGGCCAGCTGGCCGGTGACCTTGGCGAAGGCGTCGGTGCCGGTGCCGTTGAACTGCAGCTGGACCTGCCAGCCGGCGCCGGTCTGGGTGTCGATGGTGGCCTGGGCCTTGGAGACGTCCGAGCCCTTCACGGCCACCGGACCGAGGGCCAGCTTCTCGTAGTAGCCGTTCTCGGCCTTCTGGGAGCAGGCGACGACGGCCTTGTCCTCGGGGCCGGTCTGGGCGGCGCGGACCTCGGGCTTGGAGCAGTCGAGGGCGGCGAAGGCGGCGGACAGCTCGGGCGGCACGGTGCCCTGGGTCATCGCAGCACTCAGGTCCGCGGCGCTCGGCGGGGTGGCCGGGGCGCTGGGGGTGGCCGGGGTGCTCGGGGTACCGGTGGCGGAGGGGGCCGCGCCGGTGGCGGCGGCGGACGGGGTGGTGCCCTCGGCGGCCAGCGCCTCACCGACGGTGCGGCCCTGCTTGGTGGCGCTCGCGGTCGCGGACGGCGTACCGGTCGCGGCGGGGGCGGTGGCCGAGGAGGTGGCACCGGCCGACGGGGTCGCGCCCGGGGTCCCGGTGGCACCGGCGGACGGCGTGCCGCTGGGTGCCGGGGCGGTGACGCCGCTCGGGGCGACGGCCAGGACCGGGCGGAAGAACAGCTTCGCGGTGGTACCGACCTGGTCCGCCGCGTTCTGCCGGTCGCCGCCCTTGGGGATGTTCACGATGATCGTGCTGTCGCCCTGGGTCTGGACCTCCGCCTCGGAGACACCCATACCGTTGACGCGGCGCTCGATGATCCCGGTGGCGATGTCCATGTTGGACTTGTTGATCGCCTTGGGGTCGGTCGACTTCGCGGTCAGCGTGATGCTGGTGCCACCGGCGAGGTCGATCCCGAGCCGGGGCTTGGTGTTGCCCGTCCCGAACATGAGGGCGACCAGTCCGACGGTGACGACCAGGATGAGGGCCAGCGCCCGCCCTGGGTAGCCGTCGCGCGGGCGCGACTTGGGTGTTGCCACCTTGCTCGTTTCTCCCTGTCCATGCCACCTCCCCGACCGGACCCCCGTCCGGCTCGTGGCTGGACAGGGGTCTGAGTGGTTCTGCGGCCCTGAGGTCCTGTGGGCTCGCGGCACTGTGCCGCGCGACCGGGCGGGTTGCCCGGCCGTACTACTTGCTCGCGGGAGCCCCGCCCTCGACGTCGCCCTTCTCGGCGCTGTCCTTGGTGAGCGACAGCGGCTTGTCCTCTACCGGCTCGGCGTCGGCGTCCTCGGCCTCCGGCTCGGGGAGCTCGTCGTCGGCGGGGCGACCGTTGATGATCGCGTCGTACTCCTGGGGGTCCAGGACGGCCGCGATCGCGCTCTTGGTGAAGTGGGTGACCACGCCGGGCGCGATCTCCAGCTCGACGGTCTCCTCGTTGACCGCCTTCACCTGGGCGTACAGACCGCCGATGGTGCGCACTCCCGCCCCGGGCTCCAGCGAGGTCTGCATGCTCTGCATCTGCTGCTGGCGCTTCTTCTGCGACCGGAACATGAGCACGATCGCGATGATCGGGAGGAGAAGGATGATGAGGTTCACTGCAGCCAGGGTCCTTTACGGGCCGCCGGCCGGCGGCCTGTGTGGTATGGGTCGGCCCGTCGGGTGAGAGGGGCGGTCCGGCGGAGTCTATGCAACCCCGAATCGATCGGACAACGCCAAGCATCGCATCCTGCCGCCGAAAGTGGCGACCCTCCGCCTGCACAGTTTCCCCGGACCCCGCTCGCACCTCCTCCGTACCGCGCGCCGGTGGCCCCGGCCGGGGCCGTCACCCGGCGCGGCTCACCCGTTCGGCCGATGACGGTCAACTTCCGTCGGCGGGGAAGAGCTCCGGCTGCGGCGGGACGCCCCCGCGGGTGGTCTGGACCGGCGGGGTCTGGACCGGCGGCGTCAGGCCGAGGTGCTGCCAGGCCGCTGCGGTGGCGATCCGCCCGCGCGGGGTCCGGGCGAGCAGTCCCTCGCGGACCAGGAAGGGCTCGGCGACCTCCTCGACCGTCTCGGACTCCTCCCCCACCGCGACCGCGAGGGTCGACAAGCCGACCGGCCCCCCGCCGAACAGCCTGAGCAGCGCGTCCAGCACCGCGCGGTCCAGGCGGTCCAGGCCGCGGGCGTCCACCTCGTAGACGTCCAGCGCCTGGGCGGCAATCTCCGCGGTGACCTGCCCGTCGTGCCGGACCTGCGCGTAGTCGCGGACCCGGCGCAGCAGCCGGTTGGCGATGCGCGGGGTGCCGCGCGAGCGCCCGGCGATCTCGGCGGCGCCGGCCGGGTCTATCTCCACGTCCAACAGCGTGGCCGAGCGGTGCACCACCCGCTGCAGCTCGGCCGGGGCGTAGAACTCCATGTGGCCGGTGAACCCGAAGCGGTCGCGCAGCGGGGGCGGCAGCAGGCCGGCCCGGGTGGTGGCACCGACGAGGGTGAAGGGCGGCAGCTCCAGCGGGATGGCGGTGGCGCCCGGGCCCTTGCCGACGATCACGTCGACCCGGAAGTCCTCCATCGCCATGTAGAGCATCTCCTCGGCGGGCCGGGACATCCGGTGGATCTCGTCGAGGAAGAGCACCTCCCCCTCGGTGAGCGAGGAGAGGATCGCCGCGAGGTCACCCGCGTGCTGGATGGCCGGGCCGGAGGTGATCCGGATCGGGGCGCCCAGCTCGGCGGCGATGATCATCGACAGGGTGGTCTTGCCCAGCCCGGGCGGGCCGCTCAGCAGCACGTGGTCGGGCGCGCTGCCGCGCTTGCGGGCGGCCTGGAGCACCAGGGACAGCTGCTCGCGCACCCGCTCCTGGCCGATGAACTCGTCCAGCAGCTTGGGGCGCAGCGCCGCCTCCACCGCCTGGTCCTCGCCGTCGGCGGCGGCCGTGACCAGCCGGTCGGCGGATTCCGGGTCGTACATCGTTGCGGGCTCCCGAGTCTCCAGGGTCGACAAACGGACAGGTCGTCAGACGGCGTCAGCGGGCCCGGTTCAGGCCGCGCAGCGCGAGCCGGAGCAGGGCGCCGACGTCCGGCGTCTGCTGGGCCTCCGCCTCCGGAGTGACGGCCGCGACCGCCTCGTCCGCCTCGCGCGGGGCGTAGCCGAGACCGGTCAGCGCGGAGTGCAGCTGCTCGCTCCACGGCGCCGGGCCGGCCGCGACCGGCTTCTGCGCGGGCACCGCGCCGTGCGGGGCACCCAGCTTGTCCTTGTACTCCAGGAGCAGCTTGGCGGCCTTGGCCTTGCCGATGCCCGGCACGGCGACCAGCGCCTTCTCGTCACCGCTCGCGATCGCGGCGCGCAGCGCGTCGGGGCTGTGCACCCCGAGGATCGCCTGCGCCAGCTTGGGGCCGACGCCGGGCGCGGCCTGCAGGATCTCGAAGACGGCCCGCTCGTCGTCGTCCGCGAAGCCGAAGAGCGTCAGCGAGTCCTCCCGGACCACCAGCGAGGTCGCCAGCCGGGCAGGCTCGCCCAGCCGCAGGCCGGCCAGGGTGTTCGGGGTGCACTGCACGGCCATGCCGACCCCGCCGACCTCGACCACCGCCGTCCCCGCGGAGATGGCCGCGACGGGCCCTTGCACGAAGGCGATCACCGGACACTGCCTTTCGACGGGGAGCTGGTGCTCAGGGGGGTGGAGCGGGCGGTGGCGCGGGCGGCCAGGACGGCGGCCTCCAGCCGGTTGGCCGCGCCGCCGCGCCAGATGTGGCAGATGGCGAGCGCCAGCGCGTCGGCGGCGTCCGCGGGCTTGGGCGGGGCGTCCAGCCGCAGCAGCCGCTGCACCATGGCCGTGACCTGCGCCTTGTCGGCGCGGCCGGAGCCGGTGACGGCCGCCTTGACCTCGCTCGGGGTGTGCAGGGTGACGGGGATGCCGCGCCGCGTCGCGCAGAGCATCGCGACCGCACTGGCCTGGGCCGTGCCCATCACGGTGCGGACGTTGTGCTGGGCGAAGACCCGCTCGACGGCGACGAGGTCGGGCCGGTGCTCGTCCAGCCAGGCCTCGATGCCCTGCTCGACCCGGAGCAGCCGCTGCCCGATCTCGGCGTCCGCCGGGGTGCGCACCACGCCGACCCCGGCCATCCGCAGGGGCCGGCCCGGCGCGCCCTCGACCACGCCGACCCCGCACCTGGTCAGCCCCGGGTCGACACCCAGTACCCGTACCACCGGCCCCGCCTTCCGTTCCACCGCCGCTCGCGACCTGCGAAGGCTATCGTCCGGGTCCGACAACGCGACCGACGACACCGGCCCGGCGGTCCTGGGACCACCGGGCCGGGCAGTGAGAACGGTCACTCGTGCCGTTACTCGGCGTCGAGCTGCGCACCGACCTCGTCGGAGATGTCGAAGTTGGCGAAGACGTTCTGCACGTCGTCGCTGTCCTCCAGCGCGTCGATCAGCTTGAGGATCTTGCGGGCGCCGTCGACGTCCAGCTCGACCTGCATGCTGGGCACGAAGTTGGCCTCGGCGGAGTCGTAGTCGACGCCGGCGTCCACCAGGGCGGTGCGGACGGCCACCATGTCACCGGCCTCGGAGGTGATCTCGAAGGCCTCGCCCAGGTCGGTGACCTCCTCGGCGCCGTGGTCGAGCACGATGTCGAGGAGCTTGTCCTCGTCCACGCCGTCGGCCTTGGGGACGACGACGACACCCTTGCGGGTGAACAGGTACGACACGGAGCCCGGGTCGGCCATCGAGCCGCCGTTGCGGGTCATCGCGACGCGCACGTCGGAGGCCGCGCGGTTGCGGTTGTCGGTGAGGCACTCGATCAGGACCGCGACGCCGTTGGGGCCGTAGCCCTCGTACATGATCGTCTGGTAGTCGGCGCCGCCGGCCTCCAGACCGCCACCGCGCTTGACGGCGCGGTTGATGTTGTCGATCGGGACCGAGCTCTTCTTCGCCTTCTGGATGGCGTCGTAGAGGGTCGGGTTGCCCGCCGGGTCGGGACCGCCGGTGCGCGCCGCCACCTCGATGTTCTTGATCATCTTGGCGAAGAGCTTGCCGCGCTTGGCGTCGATCACGGCCTTCTTGTGCTTGGTGGTAGCCCACTTAGAGTGGCCGGACATCGCCAGCTCCTTTACGTCGCCAAAGGGAAATGAACAGAAGAGATCTTACCGGTGTCGCCACCGGTGGTAGGACCGCCGTTACTTCGCGGCCGCCGCGAGATGCTCCTCGACCATCTTCACGAAGTACGCGTGCACCCGGTGGTCGCCGGTCAGCTCGGGGTGGAAGGACGTGGCCAGCAGGTTGCCCTGGCGCACGGCCACGATCCGGCTGTCCGGCCCGTCCGCGGCCGGCAGCTCGGCCAGCACCTCGACGCCGGCGCCCACCGACTCGACCCAGGGCGCGCGGATGAAGACGCCGTGCACCGGCGCGTCGTCCATGCCCTTGAAGGCGATCCCCGACTCGAAGGACTCGTTCTGACGGCCGAAGGCGTTGCGGCGCACCGTCATGTCGATGCCGCCGACGGTCTCCTGGTCCTCGCGGCCGTCCAGGATCTTGTCCGCCAGCATGATCATGCCCGCGCAGGTGCCGTACACCGGCATGCCGGCGGCGACCCGCTCGCGCACCGGGTCCATCACGCCGAACAGCAGCGCCAGCTTGGACATGGTGGTGGACTCCCCGCCGGGGATCACCAGCGCGTCGACCTCGGCCAGCTCCTCCGCACGGCGCACCGGACGGGCGAGCGCGTCGGCCTCGGCCAGCGCCACCAGGTGCTCGCGGACGTCGCCCTGCAGGGCGAGGACGCCGATGACTGGAGTGCTCACGGTCTTCAACCTCAATCGATCGTTGCTACTGAGTACGTGGCGCGGCCCGCCGCAGCGCCGAACGCTGCGGCGGGCCCGGGCCCTCGGAACCTGCGGGGCGATTACCAGCCGCGGTTGGCGTAGCGCTCGGTCTCCGGCAGGGTGTCGCAGTTGATGCCGACCATGGCCTCGCCGAGGTTGCGGGAGGCGTCCGCGATGATCTTCGGGTCGTCGTAGAAGGTGGTGGCCTTCACGATGGCGGCGGCGCGCTTGGCCGGGTCGCCGGACTTGAAGATGCCGGAGCCGACGAAGACGCCCTCGGCGCCCAGCTGGCGCATCAGCGCGGCGTCGGCCGGGGTGGCCACGCCACCGGCGGAGAACAGCACGACCGGCAGCTTGCCGAGCTCGGCGACCTCCTTGACCAGCTCGTACGGGGCGCGCAGCTCCTTGGCGGCGGCGTACAGCTCGTTGTGGTCCAGGGCGCGCAGGTGGCCGATCTCGTTCTTGATCTGGCGCAGGTGGCGGACGGCCTCGACGACGTTGCCGGTGCCGGCCTCGCCCTTCGAGCGGATCATGGCCGCGCCCTCGGCGATGCGGCGCAGGGCCTCGCCCAGGTTGGTGGCGCCGCAGACGAAGGGGGTGGTGAAGGCCCACTTGTCGGAGTGGTTGACCTCGTCGGCCGGGGTCAGCACCTCGGACTCGTCGATGTAGTCGACACCCAGCGACTGCAGGACCTGGGCCTCGACGAAGTGCCCGATGCGGGACTTGGCCATCACCGGGATGGAGACCGCACCGATGATCTCCTCGATCATGTTCGGGTCGGACATGCGGGCCACTCCGCCGTCCTTGCGGATGTCGGCCGGAACCCGCTCCAGCGCCATGACGGCCACCGCGCCGGCGTCCTCGGCGATCTTCGCCTGCTCGGCGTTGACCACGTCCATGATCACACCGCCCTTGAGCTGCTCGGCCATGCCGCGCTTGACCCGGGCGGTGCCGATCTGCGGCTGGTCTGCGGTGGTGGGGGTGGTGGACACGTGAGACCTCACTCGAAGATGAACCAGTGCTATCGCCCTATGGTAGGCGGAACGGGTGGCCCCTCCATGTGCCACCGAGTCCAGCCAGGACGACGGGATACGACAAACGGGCCGTATCCGTGGACACCCTAAGCAGGAGCGCCTTCGGGCGTAAGGGCGGGCGGCGGGGCGTCGTCCATCTCGAACGCCATCGGGAACGGCGCCTTCCCGGCCAGCCGGAAGTACCGCACCAGCCGGTGCTCCCGGACCGCCCGGGCCGCCCGCACCGCGTCGTTGTGGAACCGGCGGGCCATCGGCACCCGGCGCACCGCGGCCGTCAGATCACGAACCGCCTCCTCGCCGCCCGGCTCGGCCACCAGCACCGCCACCTGCTCCGGCTCCTCGAACACCGCCCGCAGCGCCAGGCTCAGCTGGCTCTCCGCGACCTCGCGGTGCTCGTCCTCGGCCTGCCGGGCCGCGTGCGCCGCGTCCAGCAGCAGCAGCGAGGCCGCCGGGTCCAGCAGCGAGGACGTCGCGAGCTCCATCGCCACCGAGGCGCGGCGGACCAGCTGCGCGTCCAGTGCCGCCCGCGCGGCGTCGATCCGGGCGTGCAGCCGGTCCAGGCGGCCGGCCGTCCAACTCAGGTACATGCCGAAGAGCACCACGGCCACGCCGGCCCAGATCCAGGTAGTCACGGGCCGCTACGTTACCGGGTGTCACCGGCCGGTCCGACCGGTGTCAGCCCAGCACGACCGCGTGCCGGTAGGAGTCCCGGTCGATGTCGGCGATGTCCACCGCGCTGAACAACCGCTTGCCGGGCAGCGGCGGCACGTGCTCCGCCACCAGCTTCAGCACGCCCTCGCTCAGCGCCGCCTTCGCCTCCGGCGAGCGCCCCGGGAAGATCTGGAACTGCACGAACACCTGGACGTCCCCGCCCTCGCTTGCGGTGCCGACCACGAACTCCTCGCTCGGCCGGAACACCGTCTTGCAGGACTCCGGCTTGGCGTCGATCGTCTCCTCCGCCAGCCGGTTGATCGCCAGGCCCAGGGCCCGGCGGTCGAAGGTGCCGGCCAGGCCGGCCGAGTAGTCGACGGAGATCTGCGGCATCGGTTCCCCCATGCGGTCGAGCGGTACGGTCGCCCGACCCTAACCCCGCCTACACCGGGGCCCTCGTCGACCCCACCGCGACCGCCGCACCCGCCGATCGGTCCCGGGCCGGCCCGCGGCGCCTGATCCCGACCGGCCCGCGGCGTCTAATCCCTGGCCAGTCCGAACCGGCCGCGCCGCCCGCTGCGCTCGTCCTCCTCGACCACCGCGGCGGCCCCCGCCGTCACCGTCTCGTACACCGCCAGGATGTCCGCGCCCACGGTCGACCAGTCGAACCGCCGCACGTGCCGCGAGGCCGCCTTCCGCAGCTCCTCCAGCCGGGCCGGATCGCCCAGCAGCCGCAGGGCGGTCCGGGCCAGCGCGTCCGCGTCCTCCACCGGGAACAGCTCGCCGGCGTCCCCGCCGTCCAGCACCTGCTTGAACGCGTCCAGGTCGCTGGCCAGCACCGGGGCACCCGCCGACATCGCCTCCACCAGGATGATCCCGAAGCTCTCGCCCCCGGTGTTCGGCGCCACGTACAGGTCCACGCTGCGCAGCAGCCGGGCCTTCTCCTCGTCGCTCACCATGCCGAGGAACTCGACCTGCCGGCGCACCTCCGGCGCCAGGCCCGAGACGGCCTCCTCCTCGTCGCCCTTGCCCGCCACCAGCAGCCGCACCCCGGGCCGCTCGGCCAGGATCCTCGGCAGCGCCGCCAGCAGCGTCGGCAGGCCCTTGCGCGGCTCGTTGATCCGGCCGATGAAGCCGATCGTGCCCGGCTTCCCCTTCGCCGCGTGCCCGAGCCACCGCTCGTCCGGCTCGGCGTCCGCGAAGAAGCCCACGTCCACGCCGTTCGGGATCACCACCGCGTCCCCGCCGAGGTGCTCCACGAGCGTGCGCCGGGCGTACTCCGACACCGCGATCCGGGCCCGCATCTTCTCCAGGCCCGGCTGCAGGATCGGCGAGGCCGCGATCATCGCCCGCGAGCGCGGGTTGGAGGTGTGGAAGGTCCCCACCATCGGGCCGGTCGCCGACCAGGCCGCCAGCATCGACAGGCTGGGCGAGGCCGGCTCGTGCACGTGCAGGATGTCGAAGCGCCCGTCGTGCAGCCACCGCCGCACCCGCGCCGCGGACAGGAGGCCGAAGCTCAGCCGAGCCACCGACCCGTTGTACGGCACCGCCACCGCCCGCCCGGCCGAGACCACGTACGGCGGCAGCGCCTCGTCGTCCTCGGCCGGCGCCAGCACCGACACCTCGTGCCCCAGGCCGATCAGGTGCTCGGCCAGGTCCCGGATGTGGAACTGCACCCCGCCGGGGACGTCCCAGTCGTACGGGCAGACGATGCCGATCTTCACGGGTTCCTCAAGCTCCTTCGGACGGTCGTACGGGTCGGACGGGCGTACGGGTGCTCGGGCGGTCCTGCTCGGGCGGTGGGGCGGGGCCGGTCGTGCGGGGCCGGCGGCCGTACCGGCCGGTCTCAGGACCCGGAGGCCTCGGCCGCGGGCTGCTGCGACGCGTCCGCGGGCACCTCGGGGGGCGTCTCGGCGGGCGTCTCCACCGTCCCACGGACCGGCAGGTCGGAGAGCCAGAACTTCTGCAGCATGTGCCAGTCCTGCGGGTGCTCGCGGATCCCCCGCTCCCACACGTCCGCCATCGCCTGGGTCATCGCCCGCGTCCGCTCCTTGCGGTCGCCCTCCTCGGGCACCATCACCTCGGGGTGGATCCGCGCCCGCATCACCGGGCCCTCGTACCAGAGCGTCACCGGCAGCAGCGCCGCCCCGGTCCGCTGGCACAGCGCCGCCGGACCGGCCGGCATCCGGGTCGCCTCACCGAAGAACGACACCTCGATGCCCGCCTCCGACAGGTCCCGGTCCCCCACCAGGCACACCAGCCGGCCCTCGCGCAGCCGCCGCGCCAGCGTGCCGATCACGTTCACCGAACCACCGGTCAGCGCCAGGACCTCCATGCCCTGGCCCTCCCGGAACGCCACGAAGCGGTCGAACAGCCGCTCCGGCTTCAACCGCTCCGCCACCGTGGTGAACGGGTAGCCCTGCTGCGCGACCCAGGTGCCCGCGAGGTCCCAGTTGCCCATGTGCGGCAGCGCTATCACCGCGCCCCGCCCGGCCTCCATCGCCGCCCGCAGGTGTTCGAAGCCGTCCACCCGCACGTCCCGGGCCACCCGCTCCCGGCTCCACACCGGCAGCCGGAAGGACTCCATCCAGTACCGCAGGTACGAGCGCATCCCCGCCCGCGACAGCGAGCGCGTCCCCGCCTCGTCCAGCCCCGGACGGACCCGGCGCAGGTTCGCCTCCAGCTGCCGCACCCGCTTGCCGCGCTTGCGCCACGCGTAGTCCGCCAGCCGGTCGAACAGGCCCCGCGCCCACGACTCCGGCAGGTGCTTCAGCAGCCCCCACCCCAGCGCGTACGCCCAGTACACCAGTCGGTCCGTCACCGCAGGACGCCCCCCATCAGCTCCCGGCCGCCGCTCGGTCGGCCTCGAACGCCTCCCGGCGCACGGTCAGCATCCGCTGGAACACCGTCACCAGGCTGCCCGCCGCCACCAGCCACAGCGCCACCGGCAGCAGCCACTCCACGTACGGCACACCGAACTCGTGCAGACCGGCCACCCCGGCCGCCACCAGGCTGGCCACCAGCCGCTCGGCCCGCTCCACCAGCCCCGACACGTCGCACGGCAGGCCCTGGCTCTCCGCCCGCGCCTTGGTGTACGACACCACCAGACCGCTCGCCAGGCAGAAGATCGCCACCGCGCACAGCAGGTTGTCGTCGCCCTTGCCCGCGTACCACATCGCCAGTCCGCCGAAGATCGCCGCGTCCGCGACCCGGTCCAGCGTGGAGTCCAGGAACGCGCCCCACTTGGTGCTCCGGCCCAGCTGACGGGCCATGTTGCCGTCCACCAGGTCCGAGAAGATGAAGAGGGTGATCGTGATGGTGCCCCAGAAGAACTCCCCGCGCGGGAAGAACACCAGCGCACCGGCCACCGAACCGGCGGTACCGATCAGCGTCACGGCGTCCGGGCTCACGCCCAGCCGGATCAGGAACGCGGCGAACGGGGTCAGGACACGTGTGAAGAAGGCACGCGCGTATTTGTTGAGCATGGCCTTCTCAGCCGCTCCGATCTCCCAGGTACCCGCCTGGCGCAGCACGCGCGGCAGACGGCCGGACGGATCAGCCCGCCCGGCGCACCCATCGTAGCCAGGCCGACGACACGCTCCACCGCACGCACCGCCGCACGCCGCCCCCGCCACGGCCCGCACACGCACGATCACCGAGCGGCCGTGCGACACGCACCACCCGGGTCCGACCGGGGCCGTTCCCCGAACCCCACCGTCCGCAGGCGGGGGCCCGAAGGGCGGCCCTAGACTGCCAAGGACAGCCTCGGCGCCACGGGAGGAGACCCCGATGCCCGACCGCAGCACGGCACGAGCCGGCCAGGCACCCGCCGTCACCGGCCCCCGGGACCTGCGCAACGTCGTCCTCATCGGCTCCAGCGGTGTGGGCAAGACCACCCTCGCCGAATCCCTCGCCCACGCCGCCGGCGCCACCGGCCGCGTCGGCCGGGTCACCGACGGCACCACCGTCTCCGACCACGAGGAGATCGAGCACCAGCAGCAGCGCTCCGTCCAGCTCTCGCTGCTCCCGCTCGAATGGAAGGGCGTCAAGATCAATCTGATCGACCCGCCCGGCCACCCCGACTTCACCGCCGACCTCCGCGCCGCCCTGCACGCCGCCGACGCCGCCGTCTTCGTCGTCTCCGCCACCGACCCGGTCCCCGCCCCCACCCGCGCCCTGTGGCGCGCGTGCGCCGCCGAAGGCATCCCCCGCGCCATCGCCGTCGCCAAGCTGGACCTCGCCCGCACCGGCTTCGACGACATCCTCACCGCCTGCCACGACGCCTTCGGGCTCGGCCCGGACACCCTGCGCCCGCTCTTCCTGCCCGTCCTCCACGACGGCCGCCCCGACGGCAGCGTCGACCTGCTCACCGGCGACACCTACGGCGACGCCGCCCCGCTCCCCGACACCGGCCCGGCCCACGACAGCCTGGTCGAGGCCATCTCCGGCCAGGACGACACCCTCATGGAGCGCTACCTCTCCGGCGACAGCCTCGACACCGACTCCCTCGAAGCCGGCCTGCGCCGCGAGGTCCTCGACTGCACCCTCCACCCGGCCGTCCCCACCAGCGACAACGGGCTCGGCGCCGCCGAACTCCTCGACCTCATCGCGCACACCTTCCCCGACCCCACCGAACGCACCCGCCCCGGGCCCGCCTGTGACCCCGACGCCCCGCTCGCCGCCCAGGTCATCCGGGTCACCGGCGACGCCTACGTCGGCCGGATCAGCCTGCTGCGCGTCTACGCCGGCACCCTGCGCCCGGACACCAAGATCCACCTGTCCGGCCCGGCCCACACCGCCGACCAGGACGGCGACGAACGCGTCACCACCCTCAGCAGCCCCTTCGGCAAGCTCCAGCGGCCCGTCCCGCACGCCGTCGCCGGGGACCTCGTCTGCGCCGCCAAACTCACCACCGCCCGCGCCGGCGACACCGTCCACGAACCCGGCCACCCCGTCGAACTCGACGGCTGGACCCTGCCCGAACCCCTGCTGCCGATCGCCGTCGAAGCCCACAGCAAGGCCGACGACGACAAGCTCTCCCAGGCGCTCGCCCGCCTCACCGCCGAGGACCCGGCCCTACGCCTGGAACAGAACCCGGACACCCATCAGCTGGTCCTCTGGTGCACCGGCGAAGCCCACGCCGAGGTCGTCCTGGACCGCCTGCGCACCCGCCACGGCGTGCACGTCGACACCGTCGAGCCCAAGGTCGCCCTGCGCGAGACCTTCGGCACCGCCGCCGCCGGCCACGGCCGCCTGGTCAAGCAGTCCGGCGGCCACGGCCAGTACGCCATCTGCGACCTCGAGGTCGAACCCCTGCCGGCCGGCTCGGGCTTCGAGTTCCAGGAACACGTCGTCGGCGGCGCCGTCCCCAAGCACTTCATCCCCTCCGTCGAGAAGGGTGTCCGCGCCCAGCTCGCCAAGGGCGTCGCCACCGGGTACCCGCTCGTCGACGTCCGGGTGACCCTCACCGACGGCAAGGCCCACTCCGTCGACTCCTCCGACGCGTCCTTCCAGAACGCCGCCGCCCTCGCCCTGCGCGACGCCGCCGAGCACGCCGTCATCCGCCTGCTCGAACCGGTCGCCGCCGTCAGCGTCCTGCTGCCCGACGACTACCTCGGCGCCGTCCTCGGCGACCTCTCCGCCCGGCGCGGCCGCGTCCTCGGCACCGAGACCGGCGGCTCCGGCCTCACCCTGCTGCGCGCCGAGGTCCCCGAGCTCGAACTGGTCCGCTACCCGGTCGACCTGCGCTCGCTCACCCACGGCACCGCCGAGTTCTCCCGCGCCTACCTGCGCCATGAACCCATGCCCACCGCCCTGGCCGAGCGCTACACCGGCTGACCGGCCGCCCCGGACCGAACGACCTCACGGTTTTACGGCCTTACGGCCGGGGTGGCCTGACCGACGTCATCACGACATCATGACGTCACGGCCGGGCGACGTCGCGGTTCGGCAGCGCACACGCCGCCGTACCGCCCGGCATCCGGTGCCGGTTGCGCGCCACCCACCGGTACACCAGACCCGCCACCGGCCGCACCGGCGCCGCCGTCAACACCGCGCCCAGGTACGCCCACACCCCGCCGGAGCGCATCAGCAACCGCGCGACCGCCTGTGCGCCCCCGTACACCCGCCCGGTCGGCGTGACCCAGAGCACCTCGCGCTCGGCCCGCTCCGCCGACACCTCGCCCCGGCCGCCCGCGAGCGCGTCCAGCGCCGCGAGGTCCGCGAACTGGAAGGCCACCGCCTCGCACCCGCCCGAGGCCAGCGTCTGCCGGAGGTACCGCTCCGCCCACCGCGCGCACGACGAACAGAACGCGCAGTCCCCGTCGAAGACCAGCACCGGATCCTTCACAGCGGCTCCCCTTTCCTCGCTTCCACCACCATGCTCCTCCACCCCGGCCCGCCCTGCTCCGGCGGGGGGCATCGACCTGCCCGAAGCTGGGCATCATCCCCGTCAGGCCCGGTACGGCCCGTTCGTGACGGCACTTCAGACGATCATCCGCGCGGGGTGCCACGGCACGGTAACCTGCCGCTGACAAGGGGAGGAGGGGACGCCACCGTGACCACGCTCGACATGACCCCGGGTGCGCAGATACCCCGGACCGACGCCGGCCCGCAGACCGCCATCACCCAGGCGCTCTCCTCGGCCGCCTACCGCGACGGCGAGATCGGCGACTTCGTCACGGCCGTGACCGACGCCACCCAGAAGAAGGGCCGCTTCGCGCTCTTCCGTCCCAACCTCGGCGAGGCCTTCAGCAAGGCACTGATCTCCCGCGCCCTCGGCGGCGACCGCAAGCCGATCGTCCCGGCCTTCGGCGTCGACACCCGTCAGGTCGTCGAACACTGCCTGGCCGCCGAGGAACTGCGCACCACCCGGGACCGGCAGCTCACCACCGTCACCCTCGTCACCGGCGCCCTCTTCCTCCCCGGCACCCTGCTCTGGCTCGCCGCCTTCCAGGTGCGCGCCTGGCTCAAACGGGACAACCCGAAGAACGCCGGCGTCTACGGCGGCATCACCCTCGCCCTGGCCGCCGCCCTCGCCGTCCTCCTGGTCCTGCGCCCGCCCGCCGCCGGCCTCCTCGGCCTCTACCTCCGGGTCACGATGCTCGCCCCGGTCATCGGCTGGTACCTCGCCCGCCGGATCGTCGAGCGCTCCGCCAAGGACCTGCGGGCCCGCTGGCAGTCCCTGGTGGAGGGCTCCTCCGTGGCCGCCACCGTGGCCAAGGCCGTCCCCCGCGACGACCTCGACAAGAAGGCCGTCGACCTGCGCGACAAGCTCGGCCGCCTGGACGCCGAGCAGGAGACCAACGTCCACCACTACGCCGGTCCCAAGGGCATCCTCGGGGCCGGCCGCCGCTGGGGCGAGTGGCGCCTCGCCGACACCCTCCACCCCGCCCCGGGCCACGCCGACTTCCGCGCCTTCCACCCCTGGGACCTGGTCCGCCGGATCTCCTCCCACCTCAAGGGCCTCGGCATCAGCCACGTCGCCAACAGCGGCATGCCCAACGTCTCCATCAAGCAGTGGGTGGTCTTCGACATCGGCGAGGGCGCCGACGAGATCAGCCGCCCCGGCAACGCCGACATGGACGGCGACCGGATGCGCGACTTCGCCGTCCAGAGCATCGCCGACAAGCAGACCTTCTCCGGCGGCCCCCGGCACTACCTCGCCACCCAGTTCATCACCCACGACGGCAAGCTGGTCCTCACCTTCACGATCACCGTGACGCTGCTCGCCGACGTGCTGACCATCGCGGTGGCCGGCTACGCGCTCGGCCCGGTCAAGGGCGTCTTCTTCGACAAGCCCAAGGACAAGGAGAAGTCGGTCGCCAAGACCGTGAAGTTCTGGGAGGAGCGCACCGTCAAGCTCCCCCTGATCGACAACGACGAGGTCGTCCGCCAGGCCGTCCGCGCCCCCTTCTACCGGATGCCCGGCCTGCTCGGCTGGCTCGGCGGCGGACTCGGCCTGCCCGAACCGTTCGGCCTGCGGCACATCTGGGCCGGCCGCGCCTGGGACAACCGCTCGATGGTCGACAACGCGATGAACGCCTCCGTCCCGGTGCTCAACGCCGTGCACACCGCCACGCTGGAGTTCCTGCAGGAGCACGACCTCGACGCCGACCGCTTCTTCAAGAACCGCACCTCGGTCATCAAGTCCGAGGCGCAGAGCCCCCGGCCGTACGACGTCGACACGTTCAACGCCGGCTGAGCCGAGCCGCGGACGAACCGCGGCCACCGGAAAGGGGCCCGTCACCGATTCCCCGGTGACGGACCCCTTCCGGTGGCTCTCCGGCTCAGCCCTGCGGCCAGACCTCGGCCAGCATCTTCCGGGTGTCCGCCAGCAGCTGCGGCAGCACCTTGGTGTGGCCGACCACCGGCATGAAGTTGGTGTCCCCGCCCCAGCGCGGTACGACGTGCTGGTGCAGGTGAGCGGCGATCCCGGCACCGGCCGCCGCGCCCTGGTTCATCCCGATGTTGAAACCGTGCGCGCCGGAGGCCGCCCGCAGCGCGGTCATCGCCTTCTTGGTGAAGTCCGCCAGCTCGGCCGTCTCCGCCTCGTCCAGGTCGGTGTAGTCGGCCACGTGCCGGTACGGGACCACCATCAGGTGCCCGCCGTTGTACGGGTAGAGGTTCAGCACCGCGAACACGGCGTTCCCCCGGGCGATGACCAGGCCGTCCTCGTCGCTCAGCGACGGGATCGAGCAGAACGGACAACCGTCGTCCGGAGCCGGGCCGGTGGGCTTGTTCTCACCCTGGATGTACGCCATCCGATGGGGGGTCCACAGGCGGCGGAAGCCGTCCGGCTCCCCGACGCCCCGCTGCACTTCCGGCTCAGTCGTCATGCTGATCAGCATATTCGCCCGACCGCGCTTGCAAAGCCGCGCGGGGCAGACTCATCGAGAGCCTGCCCCGCGCACCCCCGCCTGCGCGGGGACGACGTCACACCTGGATACGGCGCTCCACGGCGTCCACGATCTCGGCGATCGCCTCGTCGACCGGCACGCCGTTCTTCTGCTCGCCGTTGCGGTAGCGGAAGGAGACCGCTCCCGCCTCGACGTCGTCGTTGCCGGCGATCAGCATGAACGGCACCTTGCTGCGCTGCGCGTTGCGGATCTTCTTCTGCATGCGGTCGTCCGAGGTGTCCACCTCGACCCGGATCCCGTGCTTCTTCAGCTTCGCCGCGACCTCCAGCAGGTACGGCACGTGCTCGTCGGTGATCGGGATGCCGGTCACGGTGACCGGGGCCAGCCACGGCGGCATGGCACCGGCGTAGTGCTCCAGCAGCACCGCGAAGAACCGCTCGATCGAACCGAACAGCGCCCGGTGGATCATGACCGGCCGCTGGCGCGAGCCGTCCGCCGCGGTGTACTCGAGGTCGAAGCGCTCGGGCAGGTTGAAGTCGAGCTGGATCGTCGACATCTGCCAGGTACGGCCGATGGCGTCACGGGCCTGCACCGAGATCTTCGGGCCGTAGAAGGCCGCGCCGCCCGGGTCCGGCACCAGCGGCAGACCCTGCTTCTCGGCCACCGCCGCCAGGACGGCGGTGGCCTCCTCCCAGGTCTCGTCCGAACCGACGAACTTCTCCGGGTCCTTGGTCGACAGCTCCAGGTAGAAGTCGGTCAGGCCGTAGTCACGGAGGAGGTTGAGCACGAAGGTCAGCGTGGAGTCGAGCTCCTCCGCCATCTGCTCGCGGGTGCAGTAGATGTGGGCGTCGTCCTGCGTGAAGCCGCGGGCCCGGGTCAGGCCGTGCACGACGCCGGACTTCTCGTAGCGGTACACCGTCCCGAACTCGAAGAGGCGCAGCGGCAGTTCACGGTACGAGCGGCCGCGCGCGTCGAAGATCAGGTTGTGCATCGGGCAGTTCATCGGCTTGAGGTAGTAGTCCACGCCCTCGTCGAGCTGCATGGGCGGGTACATGCCGTCCGCGTACCAGTCGAGGTGGCCGCTCTTCTCGAACAGCTTCCCCTTGGTGGCGTGCGGGGTGTAGACGAACTCGTAGCCCTCTTCCTCGTGCCGCTTGCGGGAGTAGTCCTCCATCGCCCGGCGGATGATGCCGCCCTTGGGGTGGAAGACGGCGAGGCCGGAACCGATCTCCTCGGGGATGGAGAAGAGGTCGAGCTCGTTGCCGAGCTTGCGGTGGTCGCGCTTCTCGGCCTCCACCAGGAAGTCGAGGTGCGCCTTCAGCTCCTCCTTGGTGGGCCAGGCGGTGCCGTAGATGCGCTGGAGCATCGGGTTCTTCTCGCTGCCGCGCCAGTAGGCGGCCGCGTTGCGCATCAGCTTGAACGCCGGGATGTGGCGGGTGCTGGGCAGGTGCGGGCCGCGGCAGAGGTCGCCCCAGCACTGCTCGCCGGTCTTGGCGTCCAGGTTGTCGTAGATGGTGAGCTCGCCCGCGCCGACCTCGACGTCGGCGCCCTCACCGGCGGTGGCGGCGGAGCCCTTGAGACCGATCAGCTCCAGCTTGTACGGCTCGGCGGCCAGCTCCTCGCGGGCGGACTCGTCGGTGACCACGCGGCGGGAGAACTTCTGCCCGCGCTTGATGATCTCCTGCATCTTCTTCTCGATGGCCTTGAGGTCATCGGGGTGGAAGGGCTTCTCGACGTCGAAGTCGTAGTAGAAGCCGTCCTTGACCGGCGGGCCGATGCCGAGCTTGGCCTCGGGGTAGAGCTGCTGCACGGCCTGGGCCATCACGTGCGCGGTGGAGTGGCGCAGGATGTCGAGGCCGTCCTTGCTGCCGATCTCGACCGGCTCGACCTCGTCGCCGTCCTGGACGGCGTAGGCGAGGTCCTTGAGCTGGCCGCCGACGCGGGCGGCGATGATCGAGCGGTCGTCGGCGAAGAGCTCGGCGGCCGTAGTGCCCGTGGTCACCACGCGCTCTTCCCGATCGGGTTCGCGGCTGATGATTACCCGGACGTCCGTCACCGGTCTCTCCTGACGTACTGGATTTCAGAGGACGCAACACAGCGCTGCGCGTGACGATGGTACCGAGAGCGCCGCCCCCGCCGTCCACCTACGTCCCCTGTCCCCCTTCCTCCGGCCCCTCCCCCAGCGACTTCAGCAGCCGCTCGCGGTCCCCCTCCTCCCAGCCGCACAGCTCCAGCCCGCGGGGCCGGGTCAATCGGCGGAAGCCGCCGTTCCGCTCCAGTCGGCCGGAGACCCGGACCGGCAGCCCGGCGAGGTGGGCCTCGGCGGCGAGCCGGTAGTCGGGATCGGGCAGCCGGAGCTTGACGTCGCGGACCTCCGCGCCGGCGAGCACCCGCAGCCGGACCGAGCCCGGGCCGGCCGGGTCGGCGCGCTTGAGCCGGGTGACCACGCCGACCACGGTGACGGCGACGGCCGGCTCGATCCGCTCCAGCAGCTCGGCGGCCTCCGTGAGGGCGGGCAGGTCGCCGGGTGAGAAGTCGAGGACGACCCGGCGGTCCCCGAAGCCGCCCGGCGTCCCGGCGGCGGCCGACCAGGCGACGGTGAGCCGGGCCCCCGTGGTGCCGCGCACGAGCTCCGCCACGGACCGGACGAGTTCGCGGCTGACCCCCGCCCGGACGGCGTTCTCGAACGCCTCGGGCCCGCCGCTGACCCGGCGGTAGTCGACCGCGTCGCGCAGCGCCTCCAGGGCGCGGACGAGGGTGGTGACGGCGGCGCGGCCCTCGGGGGCCGGGGTGTAGGCGGTGAGGGCGGCGCCCTGCTCGACCACCAGGACGCGGTCCAGGAAGTCCGCGGCCGGGCCGTCCAGCCGGGCGCCGAAGTAGGCGGCCCTGGTCCGGGCGGCCTTGGCCCCGGCGGCGAGCATCCCGCGCGCCGCAGCCCGGAGGCGCTCGGCGTCGTCCCAGGAGGTGGCCCCGGCGGGGCCCGGCGGTTCCCGCCGCCAGCGCAGTTCGTCACCGGGGACGGCCAGGGCGAGCAGGATCGAGCGGGCGGAGGGGGTGCGGGAGCGGGAGAGCGCGGTGACGGCGTCGGCGAGGAGGTCGACGGCGTCGTCGAAGCCGTCCCCGGCCGGGACGAGGAGGCTGGTGCCCGGTTCGCCGTCCGGCGGGGTCCAGCGGCCGTACCGGGCGGCCGGACCGCCGCGGCGGACCCAGCCGTGCCGGGCGAGCAGGGAGGCCAGCACCCCGGGGTCGACGGCGGCCGGGTCGGGCAGGGGCCGGGCAGGCTCGCCCGGTCCGTTCGGCGGTGTCATGGGCTCGGCTCCTCGCTGCCGGGGCCGGGCGGTCACGGGCTTCCGCCCGCGCCGACCCGGGCCATGATGTCGCAGAGCGCGCGGTCGTCGAAGACCTTGTCGGTGGGCACCCGGACGTTGGTGCGCCGCTGACCGGTGACGGGGTGGCCGGCCAGGTTGACCCAGTAGCAGCAGTGCCGCAGCTCCAGGGCGTCCGGGCGGGCGCGGAGCCACTGGTCGACCCGGCTCGGCAGCAGCATCACGACCAGGATCCGGGGCACGGCGACCCGGGCCCGGGCGAGCTTGCGCAGGTGGTCGTTGTCCAGGGTGAAGCTGAAGAACCGCCCGGCCGGGTCCGGCGCGATCTGCTGGGTGGCCTTGAGCTGGATCTTGATGGTGACCTCGTCGTCCACCGCGTGCGCCCGCGAGCCGTGGTTGACCTGCCAGTCGATGCCGTTGTCCGGGAACGGCTGGGAGAGCGAGCAGCCGGCCGCGGCGGCGACCGCGTGCAGATAGCCGACCTGCAGCGTCTCCATGCACGCGGTGACGGCGAGGTTCCCCCGCAGGACGGCCGCCGCCTCGTCGGGCTGCGGCTGTGTCAGTGCCATCGACCCGTGACCTCCCCCGGGCGCCGGGCCCGTCCGGATTCGAACGGGGCAGTCGATTCGAACGGACGTCATGGGCAGGATCCCCGGTCGGGCCTGGGCCAAACGGGTTGAAGACCCGTCAGAACCGGGTATCAACCGGGCGCGGAACGCACGCCTGAGGGGCAGTCATGCAGCAGCACTGGTACACCGGCCCACTCGCTTCCTTCGACACCGAGACCACCGGCGTGGACGTGGAGAACGATCGCATCGTCTCGGCCGCCCTGGTCGTCCAACTCGCCCCGGGCGAACCGGCGCGGACCACCACCTGGCTCGCCGATCCGGGCATCCCGATCCCGGACGGCGCCCGCGCGGTGCACGGCATCACCGACGAGCACGTCCGCCGGCACGGCAGGCCGGCCCGCGCGGTCGTGGCGGAGGTCACCCGCGCACTGGCGGCCGAGGCCAGGGCCGGGCACCCCGTGGTGGTGATGAACGCGCCCTACGACCTGACCCTGCTGGACCGGGAGTTGCGCCGCCATCACGGCCTGACGCTGGCCGACGGGCCCGCGGCGGCCGGGCTGCTGGTGCTGGATCCACGGGTGCTGGACAAGCACGTGGACCGCTACCGCAAGGGCCGTCGGACGCTGACCGACCTGTGCGCCCACTACGGGGTCGAGTTGGCCGGGGCGCACGACGCGGCGGCGGACGCGACGGCCGCGCTGACGCTGACCCGGCGCATAGGCGCCCGCTACCCGGCGGCGCTCGGCGGGCTGACGGCGGGCGAACTGCACCTGCGGCAGGTGGTCTGGCACGCGGCGCAGGCGCGCGGGCTGCAGAGCTGGTTCGACCGCTCGGGCGCGACGGAACAGGTGGACCCGTCCTGGCCTCTCCGGCCGGCCCGGTGCGGCTGCGGGCGCCGACTGGAGCCGGAGCACGGCTGCCGGGCGGCGGCGTAGCGGGCGACCCGGCGGATCGGGCCCGAACGTGCCGCAGGCCCTGACCGGTTTCCTGGTCAGGGCCTGCGTGCTGTCCGGTGGGCGATACTGGGATCGAACCAGTGACCCCTTCGGTGTGAACGAAGTGCTCTCCCGCTGAGCTAATCGCCCGGGCAACGAGATGAACTGTAGCACCGTTCGGGGGTCGTCGTACAACTCGGCCTTCCGGGGGTGCGCCGACGCACCCGCAGAACTCGCGCTCCGCACGGAAGGTGACTGCGCCTCAGCCGATTACCGACGGCCCTTCAGGCGGAATCCGGAAATACACATGAGGCCCAGCCGATAATCGGCTGGGCCTCACATATCACAATGCATTCCGGTGGGCGATACTGGGATCGAACCAGTGACCCCTTCGGTGTGAACGAAGTGCTCTCCCGCTGAGCTAATCGCCCGGGTGCAGGGAAAACATTACCGCATCCGGACGGGTGGTCCGAACACCCTCCCCGAGGCCGCCCCCGGGGCCCGGCACGCTCAGCTCTCGCCCAGCGCCCAGGGGACGACCAGGCCGTAGCGGGCGAGGTACCAGCCGCCCGCCCCGACGAGGACGGCCAGCCCGATCGCGGTGAGGGTCAGGTTGCGGCGCCGCACTCGGGGGTCCAGGGCCCGGTGGGCGGCCTCGGCGACCTTGCGGCGGGTCCAGCGCAGCACCAGCTGGGCCCAGACGAACTCGGTGGCCCAGATCCCCATCCCCAGGAAGATCACCACCCAGCCCGGTCCCGGCAGCGGCAGCAGGACCACCCCGAGCCCGACGACGGCGAGGCCGGCCAGGAAGACCGCCACCTGCCACGCCCGGTGCAGGGTCCGGGACCGGCGGACGAAGGCCGGGGCCCGGGAGCCGACCGCCCGGGAGCCGCCGACGGCCGCGCCATCCGACTGGACCGCTTCACCCGTTCTCGTGTTCCCGGCCGTCTTGTCGTTTCGCACAGTCATGCCAGGAAACTAACCAAGAGGCGCCGCGTTAATGCGCGACCCGGCCGCACCGCATCGATTCCGCAATGCGCCGTAAGGGGTACGACTCGCGCCCGAATCGGGACAGAGGGGTTTACATCGGTCTTGGGGGTGGGATGGTCCGTTCGCCGACGTGCGATTCCCCGAGCGCACACTGAGCGAAAGGCCATGGCGCTTATGAACACCACGGTCAGCTGCGAGCTGCACCTGCGCCTCATCGTGTCCAGCGAGTCCTCACTGCCCGTCCCCGCGGGCCTGCGCTACGACACCGCCGACCCCTACGCCGTGCACGCCACGTTCCACACGGGCGCCGACGAGACCGTGGAGTGGGTGTTCGCCCGAGATCTCCTCGCGGAGGGGCTGCACCGACCCACCGGTACCGGCGACGTCCGGGTGTGGCCGTCGCGCAGCCACGGGCAAGGGGTGGTCTGCATCGCACTGAGCTCTCCGGAAGGAGAAGCCCTGCTGGAGGCCCCGGCCCGGGCGCTTGAGTCGTTCCTCAAGCGGACGGACGCCGCGGTGCCCCCCGGCACCGAACACCGTCACTTCGACCTCGACCGGGAGCTGTCCCACATCCTCGCCGAAAGCTGACCCCGACCGGAGGCGATCACGCCCCGCCGGCGGCGGGGCCGCAGCCCCTGCCGTCAACGCAGCCGTCCTACTCGGGGGCACGGCAGCGGACTCAACCGCGCACGACGCGGTCTCGGGGCCGGTGGAGGGCCCGCTCCCACCGGAGCGGGCCCCGCAGCACCGCAGGCGCCCGGCAGCACCGCAGGCGCCCGGCAGCGGGGGGGGCGGAGCACAGAAGGGGGGCGGCTGTCTTTTTAGGGTTTTTCTTTTTCTCGGGGGGCCCTTCACACTCTGCCCAGCACGG
>NZ_JBVJJY010000017.1:118595-124252 GCF_055585785.1 Kitasatospora sp. NPDC053308
CCCCGGGGGGGGGGCCCCGCAACCCTGTATGCCCCCGAAAAAACCACGTGCACGGGAAAGTGGGGCCCCCCACACCCATGGGGGCCTCCCCCCGCTGCCGGGCGTCGTCGTCGTTCCGGGGCCCGCCGCCACGGTCGGCGCGATGAGGAGCGCCCGGTTTCGGATGCTCTGACGGGATCCGTACACGCCTTCGAAACAACGGGCCGCCCCTGGGGCACAAGGCCCGGTATGGTCTGGGGTAACCGTGGACGCGGGGAATCGGAGTCCCCCTGCGCGAGGAGCCCCCAACGTGCTGATCACCCATGACACCGAGTGCGCGCTGAGCATCCTCGTGGAGCTGCTCAACACCGCACCCGAGGTGTGCGGCGCCGAGCGACTGCCGGACATCGCCTCGCTCGACGCCTTCGTGGTCCGCCAGGAGATCAGCGAGATCGACTCGCTGACCGAGGACGACCTGCGGCGGGTGCACGAGCTGCGCACCCGGCTGCGCGAGGTGTTCGCGACGGAATCCACCGCAGAGGCGGCCGAGCTGGTCAACGCGATCGTCGCGGCCGCCGGGACGACGCCCCGACTCACCAACCACGACGACCACGACTGGCACATCCACTACTTCGCGCCGCACGCCGCGCTCGGTGACCACCTGGCGGCCGAGCTGGGCATGGCGCTGGCCTTCATCCTCATGGCGGGCGAGCGGGAGCGGCTGCGCCGGTGCGAGGCGCCGGACTGCGCGCGGGTCTTCGTCGACCTCTCCCGGAACCGTTCGCGGCGCTACTGCGACAGCCGCACCTGCGGCAACCGCCTGCACGTCGCCGCCTACCGGGCGCGGCAGCGCTCGGCGGAGGCCGTCCCCTCCGTCTGAGCGCCGCGGCGCGTCAGATCCCGCGTTTGCGGAGGATCTCCTCGATGTCGGCGAAGTCGCCGAGGCCGTCGTCGCGCTTGCCCCCGGCTGGCTTCTTCGCGGCCTTGGGGGCCGGCGCCACGGCCGGGCGCTCGGGCGCCGGGCCCGCGGCGGCCGGGCGCTCCGGCGCGCTCTCCACGGCGGTACCGCGACGGCCCACCCAGCGGGTGGTGACCAGCAGGGCCGCGGAGACGCCGAGCAGCGCGATGCCGGTCCACACCCGGGGGTCGAAGACCAGCTTGGCCGCCCAGTCGGCGAACGCCCGGCCGATGGTGCTCGCCAGCGGGAACAGTCCGGTCAGGTAGAGCCCGGCGGGCAGCAGGGCCACGGCGAACCAGCGGGTCGCCGACAGGAAGCGCCGCCGGTAGGCGCGCAGGCCCGCGACGGCCACCCCGCCCGCCGTGAGGAGGAAGCTGATCGCCGCACTCAGCACGGGGCCACCTCGTCGCGTCCGGTCGTCCTGGTCATCGGTGCCTCCCTCTCGGTCCGCCCTGGGGGGGCGCACCGCCGGCCGGAGCGGGCGCCCACTAGTGGAACACTGGGGGAATGATCGATGGTTCCCTCCCCCGCCTTGAGTTCTGGTGCGACCTCCAGTGCCCGGACTGCCGTACCGCGCTGACCGACGTGCGGGCGCTGCGCGCGCAGTACGGCGATGCCCTGACCGTGGAGCTGCGGCACTTCCCGCTGGCGAAGCACAAGCACGCCTACGCCGCCGCGGAGGCTGCCGAGGAGGCGTTCGCCCAGGGGCGCGGCTGGCCGTTCGTCGAGGCGCTGCTGGCCCGGGTCGAGGACCTGGACGCCCGCGGTCAGCAGGTGCTGCTGGAGGTCGCCCGCGAGGTCGGGGCGGACGTCGAGGAGGTCGACACCGCGCTGATCGACGGTCGGCACATGCTGACCGTCGACGCCGACCAGGCCGAGGGGAAGGCGATCGGCGTCACGGGTACGCCGACGTACGTGATCGGCGGCAAGCGCCTCGACGGCGGGCAGAGCCAGGACGGCCTGCGGGAGCGGATCGCGGACGTCATCGAGGCCGCGCGGGCTTCCTGACGGCACGTCAGAGCGCCTTGCCGTAGAGGCGTTCGATGACGCGGTAGCCGAGCGACTCGTAGAGCCGGACGGCGACCGCGTTGTCGGGGAAGACGTTGAGGCCGAGGGTGTGCACCCCTGCGGCGAGGCACTCCTGCTCGGCGAGCAGCATCAGGGTTCGACCGTGTCCCCGGCCCCGGTGGGCCGGGGACACCTCGACCACCATCACCCAGGCGAGCGGCTCGCCGTCCGGCAGGTCGCGCAGGTGCAGGGCCACCCAGAGGGTGCCGTACGGCTCCGGGCCGCCGTCCGCGCCGTACAGGCCGCTGAGGACCACACCCGGGGTGTCGACGCCCTGCGGGAGCAGGTCCTGCGGGCCGCCGCCCGACTTGGCGCGCGCCTGCTCCTCGGTGAGACCGGAGGCCACGAGCGAGCGGGCGAAGCGCTCCGCGCCCCGGTCGAGCCAGGGCTGGAGCGCGTCGGCGGCGACCGGCCGCACCACCAGGCCGGCGGGCAGGGCGGGGGCGTCGGCGAGCCGTTTCGTCATCGTCCGCATCCGCTCGGTGTAGCCGAGGGTGGCGGCGAGGGCGCGGGCGACCGGCGCCGACCCCGGGATCTTCACGTCCACCCGGACGCAGCCCCAGGTGCGCAGCACCTCCTCCGCGGCCAGCGCGCCGAAGGTGCCGCGACCCCGGCCGCGCCCTTCCGTCACCTCCAACTCGGATATCCCGCCCCAGAGTTGGCCGCCGTAGGCAGTGGCAGTGGTGCGCAGCGCGCCGACCGGGTGACCGTTCGTCAGGATCCGCCAGCGTCTGGTGCGGCCGCCGGCCGCGGTGGGTGTCTCCGGGCCCTCGGGGCGCAGCGTGGTGGTCATGTGGTGGTCCCTTCCCCTTGCTCGGGAGGTTATCCACGGGCTGAACACCCGGCCGGTTCCGTGGCCCGGGAGCGAGGATCAGGGGTCGAGGTCGTCGCCGCTGCGCTCGGCGAAGACGGTCATGGCCTTGGCGGTGACCGGGCCGATGCCGGGCAGCTCGCGGTCGTCGACGCGGGTGACGGCCTGGACGTCGCGGGTGGTGGAGGTCAGGAAGACCTCCTCGGCGTCCCGGAGGGCGTCGAGCGGGAGGTCGGCCTCCTCCGCCCCGCACCAGTCGACGACGAGCTGCCGGGTGATGCCGGCCAGGCAGCCGGAGGAGAGGACGGGGGTCAGCAGGCGCCCGCCGATGACCACGAAGACGTTGGAGCCGGTGCCCTCGCAGAGCCGGCCCGCGGTGTTGGCGAACAGGGCCTCGGAGGCGCCGACGCGGTGGGCGGCGGCCAGGGCGACGACGTTCTCCGCGTACGAGGTCGTCTTGAGGCCGGCGACGGCGCTGTGCTCGTTGCGGCGCCAGGGGACGACGGCGACGGCGGTCTCGTCGGGGCGGCGGTCGATGGCGCCGAAGGCGACCACGAGGGTGGGGCCGGTGGTGCCGCGCTCGGAGCCGAGCGGGGCCTGGCCGCCGGTGTAGGTCACCCGCAGCCGTCCGAGCGGCGCGGGGTTGGCGGCGAGGACCCGGGTGCAGGCCTCGCGGACCAGGTCGTGGTCGGGGTCGGGCAGGCCCAGGCCGCGGGCGGAGCGGGTGAGTCGGTCGAGGTGCCGGGTGACCGCGAAGGCGCGGCCGTCGACGGCCTTCAGGGTCTCGAAGACGCCGTCGCCGGTGGTGAGGCCGTGGTCGAGGACGGAGACCGCGGCGTCGGCGGAGTCGACGAGGGTGCCGTTGACCCAGCTCGTGGTGCTCGTGTGCATCGGGGCTGCTCCTAGGACACGGGGTTCACGCCCCGGTCGGGTCGGGTTCGCTGCCCGACGCTATCGCGACCAGACGGGCGGCCTTCAGTTCGGTTTCCGCCCACTCGCGGTCGGGGTCGGAGCCCCAGGTGATGCCGGCGCCGGTGCCGAAGCGCAGGACGGGCGCGCCGGGGTCGGTCCGGTCGAGCCAGAAGGTGCGGATGCCGACGGCGAGTTCGCCCTCGCCGCGGTCGGCGTCGACCCAGCCGACGGCTCCGCAGTACGGGCCGCGCGGGGCGGTCTCCAGGGCCTCGATGATCCGCAGGGCGCTGGACTTGGGGGCGCCGGTGACGGAACCGGGCGGGAAGGTGGCGGCGAGGAGCTCGGGCCAGCCGGCGTCCGCGCGCAGGGTGCCCTGCACGGTGGAGACCAGGTGCACCAGGCCGGGGTGCTTCTCGACGGCGCAGAGGTCGGGGACGGTGACGCTGCCGGTGTCGCAGACGCGGCCGAGGTCGTTGCGGACGAGGTCCACGATCATCACGTTCTCGGCGTGGTCCTTGTCGAGGAGGTCGTCCTCGGTGCGGCCGGTGCCCTTGATCGGTCCGGAGGAGACGGTGCGGCCGTTGCGGCGCAGGTAGAGCTCGGGCGAGGCGGTGGCGATCTCGACGCCGTGCTCGGGCAGCCGGATGGTGCCCGCGTAGGGGGCGGGGTTGCCGTGGGCGAGCAGGCCGGTGAGGGCATCGATGTCGCTGAGGTGCGGATCGGGCAGCGGCGCGGACAGCACGCGGCAGAGGTTGGCCTGGTAGACCTCGCCGGCGGCTATGTGCTCGCGGATGCGGCGTACGCCCGCGGTGTAGGCGGCGCGGTCCAGGGAGCTGTGCCAGCTACCGGCGTCCGGGCCGCGCCAGCCGGCGCCCGAGGGCGGGGCGGGGGCGGGGCGGAGCTCGTCGAAGCGGGCGCAGGTCAGTCGGCCCTCGAAGTCGTAGGCGACGGCCCAGTAGCCGGAGGAGTCGAGGGCGGCCGGGTCCGAGGTGACGTCGCGCAGGCCGGTGGCCAGGCGGCCACCGAAGCGGGCGAGCGGGGTGCGGGGGTCGGGGTGGCCGGACACGGTTCTCCTGCGCGGTGCTGGGCGGCGGTGCCTGAAGTGTAGGTCGGGGGCGCGGAGGCGGCCCTGATGAGCGTGCGCGCGACGGGGCGCATGAGCCGGGGCGCGGCCCCGCGCGCGCAGGCCCGGGCGTCGCGGGGGTGTGCGTCGGGTGGCCTGCGGATGATCGTCCGGAACCGTCGCAGGTGGCGGCCGGTGGCCGTCCACGCACACTTACGGGAGGGCGGTCGGCGGGCATCCCCTCGGCACGCTGCGGGAACGGATTTTTAGCTGGCCCGGGAATCCGCTAGAGTTCAACACGTCGCCAGGGAGCGCAGCCGGGAAAAACGGTGAAGCCCCCGGGAGACAGGCGGACGTGGCTCAGTTGGTAGAGCATCACCTTGCCAAGGTGAGGGTCGCGAGTTCGAATCTCGTCGTCCGCTCGATGGAGAACAGTGTAAGATCGTTCTTCGTGTGTTGCCTGGTGGAGTGGCCGAGAGGCGAGGCAACGGCCTGCAAAGCCGTGTACACGGGTTCAAATCCCGTCTCCACCTCCAAGAGGATCACCCGGTTCCGCCGGGAGACCTCCCCGCGCGATTAGCTCAGCGGGAGAGCACTACCTTGACACGGTAGGGGTCACTGGTTCAATCCCAGTATCGCGCACGTCGGACCCTTCGGGGTCTGCTGCAGGACCGCCACACCAGGCGCGATTAGCTCAGCGGGAGAGCACTACCTTGACACGGTAGGGGTCACTGGTTCAATCCCAGTATCGCGCACGTCGGACCTTTCGAGGTCTGCTGCAGGACCGCCACACCAGGCGCGATTAGCTCAGCGGGAGAGCACTACCTTGACACGGTAGGGGTCACTGGTTCAATCCCAGTATCGCG
>NZ_JBVJJY010000017.1:124351-144491 GCF_055585785.1 Kitasatospora sp. NPDC053308
GCACAGTAACGGCCGGGGCCGCGATCCGCCAGGATCGCGGCCCCGGCCTTTGTGTTCTGCGTTCCAGCGCGGAGCCGTCATGCCGTGCCGCGCGGAGTCGGGACGTCGGGGGTCGCGGGAACGTCGCGGACATGGAGAAGAGCCGCGTACGGACGCCCTCACCGACGTCCGTACGCGGCGTCTCCGCCTGCCGGGGCGCTCTGCGCACCGTTCCTCGCCCGTCCGCGTGTCATCACGGCCGCGGCCTCCCCGGCGGCACCGCTCCCCGTCCCCAGGGGACCGGTGCCCGTACTGTGGCCGCCCCCCAGGGGACGGCGTCCTTCCCAGCCGTTCCTCAGCGGCCGATCAGATCGGCGACGGCCTGGGCCTGGTTCGCCATCTGGTCCCACCCGCCAAAGAGCAGCATCAGGAGCACCGCACACGGCAGGGCCATGGCCAGCGCCACCGCGGGGTGCCGGGTGGGCTGCTCGGTGGTGGACCGGGACTGGACGAAGGCCGGCCGACGGCGGCGGGGGGTTCCCGTGAGCTGCGGTGCCATGCCCTCACTCCTGATCCGGTCGAGTTGGCGCGGTGAACGGCTTACCTCGGGGGACGAGCTCCCCGTCCACCGCTGGACCCAACGCTATTGGTCAGGGGGCCGTTCGGACGTCATGCCCTCGTACCGTTCGTCGGACGTCCCGGAGGATGACGCCCGGACCCGGGGCCTACTACCGCAGGGGGAGGGAAGGCTCGGCCGACCCCCGGGGGAACCCTGAGGGGCAACCCCGAGAAGCGATCCGGCACCCCTGTGACCTGCAGGTCAGCGCACGATCGGACAATCGCACGGCTGCTTGAGGTGTTGCGTATCAGCACACCGCAGCGGGCAGTCCGTAAGCTGTGCCAGACAGAAACTGACGATGGCCCAACCGACGGGGCCTCACACCCACAGGCTGACGGGGAACGGAACATGGCGATGATGCGGCTGAGGCGTGAGGACCCCCGCATCGTCGGGCCGTACCGCCTGCACCGGCGACTGGGCGCCGGCGGCATGGGCGTGGTCTACCTCGGCTCCGACCGCCGCGGGCAGCGCGTCGCGCTCAAGCTGATCCGCGCCGAGCTCGCCGAGGACCAGGAGTTCCGCACCCGCTTCGCCCGCGAGATCGCCGCCGCCTCCCGGATCAGGGGCGGCTGCACCGCCCGCGTCGTCGGATCCGACATCGAGGCCGACCGGCCCTGGCTGGCCACCGCGTACGTGCCCGGACCCTCGCTCTACAAGCAGGTCGGCGACGAGGGGCCGCTGAGCTGGCCCGAGGCGGCCCGGATCGGGGCCGCGCTCGCCGACGGGCTGGTCAAGGTGCACGAGGCCGGGGTCGTCCACCGGGACCTCAAGCCGTCCAACATCCTGCTCTCGCCCCGGGGCCCGCGGATCATCGACTTCGGCATCGCCTGGTCACGCGGCGCCAGCACGCTCACCCACGTCGGCACCGCCGTCGGCTCCCCCGGCTTCCTCGCGCCCGAACAGGTCCGCGGGGCCGCCGTCACCCCCGCCACCGACGTCTTCGCCTTCGGAGCCACCCTCGCGTACGCGCTCACCGGGGACACCCCGTTCGGCTCGGGGGCGTCCTCCGAGGTGATGCTGTACCGCGTCGTCCACGAGGAACCCGACCTGACGGCCGTACCGCTGCAGCTCGCACCGCTGATCCGCGCCTGCCTCGCCAAGGAACCCGCCGAACGCCCCGGCGCGGCCGCGCTGCACGAGCGGCTCAGCGAACTGGCGGCCCGCGGCGCGGCGGCCGGGGCCGCCGGCGGCGGCGCGCGCACGGCCCGTCCGGCCCGGGGCGCGGCCGCCCCCGCCCAGCAGGACGGCGCCCGGCAGGGCGTTCCGGCGCCCGGGCGCTCGCCCGAACCTTCCGCCGCGGCCCGGGCCAGGGCGGCGGCCGGCCGTCCGGGAGCACCGGCCGCGGGCGCGGCGGGCCGACGTCCGCAGGGGCCCGCCGCACCGCTCCCCCGGCCCGAGCCGACACCGGTGACCCGCCCGCTGCGGCAGCGCCCGGACCGTCCGCAGACCCCGCCCCCGGCCCGGCCCGGCCCCCGCGACCGGGCACGTCGGGACCGCCAGCACACCCCCGCCCCCGGCGGGCGGCCCGGCACGGCGCGGCAGCGGCTGCTGCGGCAGCGGCTGGTCGTCTTCGTCACGGTGACGATCGGGGTGGCCCTCGCCATCGCCGCCGCCCAGGGCTGCGAGAACCGGGACAACCAGGGGCTGAAGCCGCCGACCGGGACGGCCGCGAGCGCGGGCGCCGCGGCGCGCGGGGGCGGCGAACAGGCCGTCCCCGGGACCTCGGTGGACGTCGCGCCGCAGGCCTCGGCCACTCCCCTCCCCGCCGCCGCCCGCGGCGGTCCGGCGGACACCGCCCTGGGCGCCCCGCAGGGGCCCCTGCCGGCGGTCGACTGGCCGAACCGCAGCTACCCCGACGGTGCGGGCGGGCCGGCCATCGCCCTGCGGGACGGGCACTCGGTCGGGGGCGGCCCCCAGGTCGCGCTGAGCGCGGTCCTGCCGGCCCGGTACAAGGGCCTGCCGGCCGCGGTCGTCGTCCTGCGACGGACGGAGGGCTCGGCGCCCGTCGACCTCGTCCAGCTCTACACCTTCACCGGGGACACCCCGGTCGCCACCACCACCCGCACCTCGGCCGCGGACCCGCAGGCCACGGCCACGTGGCGGCTGGACGGCAGCACGGTCGTCCGCGAGGAACGCGCCACGGCCACCGGGGTGACCACCTCCACCCGCTACACCGTCCGCCCGGACGGCACCCTCGACGAGTCCTGGCCCGGCGCCTCCGGCGGCACCACCCCGCCCCCGGCCGCCGCCCCGGCACCCCCCACCTCCCCGGCGGGCTGACCCGAACGAGCACGGAACGTCGGCTCGGCCGAGGTCCGATGACACACTGCGGCCCGGCCACCTGCCGCGGGATGCGGGCACGGGGGAAGCCGGGCGGGCCGGGACGTGCTGCGGTCTGGCGCCCGGCCGCGTGACGCGGACGGGCCCGGATCCGGTGAGGCCTCGCGGCCAACGGGAGTGCGTGAGAAGTCGGACGGGCCGACTTCTCGTGAGCACGGCAAGGCCCGGCGCGCGCGTGGCGGCGCAGAGACGGGGTTGGCGACGACCTTGCGAGCGCAGTCCGGCGGGTAGTCGGGAGCACATGGAGAGTCAGCCCCGCCGACTTCCGATGACGCGCTGCGGCCCGGCGGCCGGTCGCGGGATGCGGGCGTGTGAGAAGTCGAGCGGGTCGACTTCCGCGGGGCATGGCGAGGCCGGTGGCGTATGCGAGGCGGCAGGAGAGGTGGCTGCGGGGGTGGGGCTGGCGACGTGGCGGGCCGAGTCCGGGCGGTGGTCGGGAGCGCATGGGACGTCGGGCGGGCCGGCGTCCGGTGACGCGCTGCGGCCCGGCGGCCGGTCGCGGGATGCGGACGGGTTGGGACGCGCCGACGGCCTGGCGACCGGCGGAGGGCGTGAGGCGTCGGGCGGGTCGGCTTCCCGTGGCGTCCGGGTGGCCGGCCGCTTCAGGTCGCGCCTGGGGCCGCTGTGGCCGCGTCTGGTCGATCACGGGTAGAGGCCGACCGCTGGACGGCGCCTGGGCACGTATGAGAAGTCGGGCGGGCCGTCCCTCGCGACAAGGACTTCGTGCTAAGGCGGGCCGAGTGGGTGGGCGAGGAGCCGGGGCGAGGCGAGGTCCAGGTGCCCGTGGGGAGTCGGGCCCGCCGACTTCTGGTGGGGCGCGGGTGCCTGGCAGCCAGGTGCGGCTAGCCGAGCAGAGGTCTGGGGCGAGCGCGTGGAGCCGGGGCCGGTGGCACGTCGGGCCGGGGTCGGCTGGTCTGGTGGGCGACGGGCGGGGCGGGCGGGACAGTCGGGCCCGCTGGCCTCCGCTCGGCCCTGCCGCACCTGGTTTCCACGCCGAGCAGAGGTCCGAGGGGGTGCGGGTGGCGGCTGTAGTGGCGGGTTGGGTGGGCGAGGAGCCGGGCCCTGGCCGATGTCCGGGGGGGTGGGGTGGCTGTGGGGCCGGGTGCGCGGGTAAGTCGGGCCCGCTGGCTTGGGGTGAGGCGCGGGCCGGGCAGACCGCTGCGAGCGGGCGGGAGGGTGAGGAACAGGGCCCTGGTGAGTCGCGGATGGTGGGGGGCGGCCAGGGGGCGTGGGGGTCGGGGCCGCCGCTTCGGGTGAAGGGGCGGAGGCCGGCAGACAGCTGCGGGAGGGTGGGGGCGGGTGGGTCAGGGGGTGGTGGTGACGGCGTAGAAGGCTACGGCTGCGGCGGCGCCGACGTTGAGGGAGTCGATGCCGTGGGCCATGGGGATGCGGACGGGGTGGTGGGCGGCGGCGATGGCGTGGGGGGTGAGGCCGTCGCCCTCGGCGCCGAGCATGAGGGCGGCCTTGGGGAGGCGGTCGGGGGTGAGGGTGGCGAGGTCGACCGCGTTCTCGGCGGGGGTGAGGGCGAGGAGGGTGAAACCGGCCTCGCGGACGGTGTCCAGGGCGGCGGGCCAGGGGTCGAGGCGGGCGTACGGGACCGCGAAGACGGCGCCCATCGAGACCTTGACGGCGCGCCGGTAGAGCGGGTCCGCGCAGTCGGGCGAGAGCAGCACGGCGTCCATGCCGAGGGCCGCGGCGCTGCGGAAGATGGCGCCGAGGTTGGTGTGGTCGACCAGGCCCTCCAGGACGGCGACCCGACGGGCCCCGGCGAGCAGGTCGGCGGCGGCCGGGAGGGGCTTGCGCTCCATCGAGGCGAGGGCGCCGCGGTGGACGTGGTAGCCGGTGACGGCCTCGGCGAGCGCGGGCTCGACCACGTGGACCGGGGCGTCGGCCTCGGCGATGACGTCGGCCATCACGTCCAGCCACTTGGCGGTGAGCAGCATCGACCGCATCCGGTAGCCGGCGGCGAGGGCACGGCGGATGACCTTCTCCCCCTCGGCGATGAACAGGCCCTCGGCGGGTTCGCGGCGGCGGCGCAGTTCGACGTCGGTGAGGCCGGTGTAGTCGGCGAGGCGGGGGTCGGCCGGGTCGGTGATGGTGCTGGGTTCGGACACCCTGCGATCTTGCCAAGCCGGGGCGGGGAAGGCCAAACGGCGGACAGGACTGGGTGGTCGCGGGCTAGCCGGAGTGCAAATATGACCGTATGGCCCGTTATCCGGGCCGATCCCGGGCTCCGTCGGCCCCTGGCGCCCCTGCCTCCGCCGGCACCTCCGGTGGGCGCCCACACGGTCGGCCACAGCTGCCGCGCGCGAAGCGGGCGTGGCCGGTGTGGCACCGCTCGGTGGCCGGGCAGGTGTTCGCACTGCAGGTCGTGGTCGCGCTGCTGCTGGTGGTGGCGGCCGTGGTCGCGCTGGTGGTGCAGTCGCACAAGGACGCCGACAACGAGGCCCGCAACCGGTCGGTGTCGGTCGCCCAGACCTTCGCCAACTCGCCGGGCATCGTGGAGGCCCTCCGGTCCCCCGATCCGACCGCGATCCTGCAACCGAAGGCGCAGTCCGCGCGGATCGGCTCGGGCGTGGACTTCATCGTCGTCCTGAACAACCAGGGCATCCGCTACACCCACCCGAACCCGGCCCGGATCGGCCAGAAGTTCGTCGGCGACTACCAGCCCGCGTTGAAGGGGCAGGTGGTGACCGAGCACATCACGGGCACGCTCGGCCCGCTGGTGCAGGCGATCGTCCCGGTGTACGCGCCGGACGGCCAGGTGGTGGGGCTGGTCTCGGCGGGCGTGACGCTGGCGAACGTCAGCACCGCGAGCGAGCGTCAGCTGCCCGTGGTGCTGGGGGCGGCGGCGGGTGCGGTCGGGCTGGCCACGCTGGGCACGGCGCTGATCAGCCGTCGGCTGCGGCGGCAGACGCACGGGCTGGGGCCGGTCGAGATGACCCGGATGTACGAGCACCACGCGGCCGTGCTGCACGCGGTGCGCGAGGGCGTGATGATCGTCGGCGGGGACGGGCGGCTGCTGCTCTGCAACGACGAGGCCCGACGGCTGCTGGACCTGCCGCCGGACGCGGAGGGCCGTCCGGTGACCGAGCTGGGCCTGGAACCGACGCCGCTGGAGCTGCTGACGGCCAACCGCCAGGTGACCGACGAGGTGGTGCTGTCCGGGGAGCGGCTGCTGGCGGTGAACGTCCGGCTGACCGACCGGGCGGGCGGACCGCCCGGCTGCGTGGCCACGCTGCGTGACTCCACCGAGCTGCTGGCGCTGTCCGGCCGTGCCGAGCGCGCCCAGCGGCGGCTGCGTCTGCTGTACGACGCCGGGGTGACGGTGGGCAGCACGCTGGACGTGACGCGGACGGCCGAGGAGTTGGCGCAGGTCGCGGTGCCGCGGTTCGCGGACATCGTCACCGTCGACCTCGCGGAGCAGGTCCTGGCGGGTGAGGAGCCACCGGCGGGCGGCCTGCTGGGGCGGATGCGGCGGGCGGCGTGCACCGCGCTGCGGGACGACGCGCCGTTCTACCCCGTCGGCACCGTGCTGGAGGTGGTGCCCGACACTCCACTGGCCGGGGCGCTGCACCGCGGGGAGCCGGTCCTGGAGCCCTACCTGTCCGAGGCGCAGGAGTGGCGGCAGCAGGATCCCGAGGGGGCGGCTCGGGCGCTGGCGTACGGGGTGCACTCGCTGGTGCGGGTGCCGCTGCGGGCGCGCGGGGTGCTGCTCGGGGTCGTCCGGTTCTGGCGGGCGCAGCGGGCGGAGCCGTTCGAGGCGGACGACCTGGCGCTGGCCGAGGAGCTGGTGGCGCACGCGGCGGTCTGCATCGACAACGCCCGGCGCTACACCCGGGAGCACGAGATGGCGGTGACGCTGCAGCACAGCCTGCTGCCGCGCAGTCTGCCGGCGCAGAACGCCCTGGAGGTGGCGCACCGCTACCTGCCGGCCCAGGCCGGGGTGGGCGGGGACTGGTTCGACGTGATCCCGTTGCCGGGCGCGCGGGTGGCGCTGGTGGTCGGGGACGTGGTGGGGCACGGGCTGCACGCCGCGGCGACGATGGGACGGCTGCGGACGGCGATCCACAACTTCTCGACCCTGGACCTGCCGCCGGACGAACTCCTGGGGCACCTGGACGAGCTGGTGAACCGGATCGACCAGGACGAGGCGGCGAGCGGCGAGAGCGCCGGGCTGACCGGGGCGACCTGCCTGTACGCGATCTACGACCCGGTGGCGCGGCGCTGCACGCTGGCCACCGCCGGGCACCCGCCGCCGGCCGTGGTGGACCCGCAGGGCCGGGTGGTGTTCCCGGAGCTGCCCACCGGGCCGCCGCTGGGGCTGGCGGTGCTGCCGTTCGAGACCGCCGAGCTGGAGCTGGCGGAGGGCAGCCGGCTGGTGCTGTACACGGACGGGCTGGTGGAGGACCGCGACCGGGACATCGACGAGGGGCTGGAGCTGCTGAAGGCGGCGCTGAGCGGCCGGCCGCGCACGCCCGAGCAGACCTGCGCGGACGTCCTGGGCGCGATGCTGCCGGCGCACCCGCAGGACGACATCGCGCTGCTGGTGGCGCAGACCCGGGTGCTGGCGGCGGACCACGTGGCGGAGTGGGACGTGCCGTCCGACCCGGCCGCGGTGGGTGCCGTCCGGGCGGACGTGGCACGCCGGCTGGAGGCCTGGGGGCTGGACGAGGCCGCGTTCGTCACCGAGCTGATCCTGAGCGAGCTGGTGACCAACGCGATCCGGTACGGCTCCGGGCCGATCCGGGTGCGGCTGCTGCGGGACCGCGCGCTGATCTGCGAGGTGTCGGACGGCAGCAGCACCTCGCCGCACCTGCGGTACGCGGCGACCGAGGACGAGGGCGGGCGCGGGCTGTTCCTGGTCGCCCAGTTCGCGGACCGCTGGGGGACGCGCTACACGGCGACCGGGAAGGTCATCTGGACGGAGCAGCCGCTGGAGTAGGAAGTCGGACCGGCCGACTTCCCACTCCTCCGCCCGGACCCGGAGAGGGGCGCTACGGCCGGAAGGCGGCGGCCAGGACGTTGACGACGTCGCCGATCACGATGACCGCCGGGGGCTTGACGCCCTCGGCCTCGACCACGGCGGCGACGGTGCCCAGGCTGGCGTCCACCCGGCGCTGGGCGGCGGTGGTGCCCTCCTGGACGATCGCGACCGGGGTGTCCGCCGGGCGCCCGTGCTCGACCAGCCGGGCGGCGATCGCGCCGATCTTGTCCACGGCCATCAGCAGCACCAGGGTGCCGCTCATCTTCGCGACGGCCTCCCAGTTGGTCAGCGAGCGCTCGTCGTCCGGGCCGACGTGGCCGGAGATCACGGTGAACTCGTGGGTCATGCCGCGGTGGGTGACCGGGACGCCCGCCGAGGCGGGGACGCTGATCGAGCTGGAGATGCCGGGCACCACCGTGACGGGCAGGCCGGCCTCGGCGCAGGCCAGCAGCTCCTCGCCGCCGCGTCCGAAGACGTACGGGTCGCCGCCCTTGAGCCGGACCACGAACTTGCCGGCCTTGGCGTGCTCGATCAGAGTGCGGTTGATCGCCTCCTGGGCCATGAACCGGCCGTACGGGATCTTGGAGGCGTCGATCACCTCGACGTGTTCGGGCAGCTCGGCGAGCAGTTCGCGCGGGGCGAGCCGGTCGGCGACCACCACGTCGGCGTCGGCGAGCAGCCGGCGGCCGCGCACGGTGATCAGGTCAGGGTCGCCGGGGCCGCCACCGACCAGGGCGACGCCGGCACCGTGCGAGCGGTACTGGCGGGCCGCCAGCGAGCCGTCCCGCAGGCCGTCCACGATCGCGTCGCGCAAGGCGGCCGAGTGGCGCGGGTCGCCGGTGAGGACGGCCACCGTGGCGCCCGCGTCGCGGCCGCTGGCCGGGGTCCAGGCGGTGGCGGCGGCGGCGTCGTCGCTGCGGGAGCAGAACACCCGTACGCGCTCGGCCTCGGCGCTGACGGCCGCGTTGACCGCCGGGTCGTCGGTGGCGACCAGGACGTACCAGGCGTCGGCCAGGTCGCCCTCCTGGTACGGACGGGCGTGCCAGGTGAGCTCGCCGGCGTCGGCCATCGCCTGGACGGCCGGGGTGGTGACCGGGGATATCAGGTGCAGGTCGGCCCCGGAGGCGATCAGGGCCGGCAGCCGCCGCTGGGCGACCTGGCCGCCGCCGACCACGACGACGCGGCGGCCGGCCAGCAGCAGGCCGACCGGGTACGGGGTGCGGCCCTCGGTGCTCGGGTGCGGGGTGGGCGCGGTCATCGGTGGTGCTCCTGATCGGGGGGACGGTGGGGGGACGGTACGGCGAGACGCCGCTCCGCGGGCCGGCGCGCCCTCGGGCCGGTCCGCGGAGCGGTGCGAGTCGCGGGTCAGGCCTTCTCGGTGACCCCGGCGGAGTCGAAGGTGGCTACATCGTGCATCGCCCGGGCCGCGCTCTGCACCAGCGGCAGGGCCAGCAGGGCGCCCGTGCCCTCGCCGAGCCGCAGGTCCAGGTCGATCAGCGGACGCAGGCCGAGCTTCGCCAGCGCGGCCTGGTGGCCGGGCTCGGCGGAGCGGTGGCCCGCGATGCAGGCGGCCAGCACCTCGGGGGCGATCGCCTTGGCGGCCAGTGCGGCCGAACCGGCGATGACGCCGTCCAGGACCACCGGGGTGCGCAGCGAGGCGGCGCCCAGCAGGAAGCCGGCGATGGCCGCGTGCTCCAGGCCGCCGATGGCGGCGAGGACGCCGATCGGGTCGTTCGGGTCGGGCTGGTGCAGGGCCAGCGCGGCGCGGATGACCTCGATCTTACGGGCGTGGGTCTCGTCGTCGATGCCGGTGCCGCGGCCGGTGACCTCGGCCGGGTCGAGGCCGGTGAACACCGAGATCAGGGCGGCCGAGGCGGTGGTGTTGGCGATGCCCATGTCGCCGGTGACCAGCGCCTTGTTGCCCGCGGCGACCAGGTCGCGGGCGGTCTCGATGCCGACCTCGATGGCCTGGACGGCCTCCTCGCGGGTCATCGCCGGGCCCTGCGTCATGTCGGCGGTACCCGGGCGGACCTTGCGCGGCAGCAGACCGGTGGCGCGGCCCTGCTGGACGGCGTCCGGCAGCTCGGCGGCCACGCCGACGTCGACCACGCAGACCTCGGTGCCGATCTGCTTGGCGAAGGAGTTGATCACCGCTCCCCCGGCCAGGAAGTTGCCGACCATCTGAGCGGTCACCTCCTGCGGCCAGGGGCTGACGCCCTGGGCGTGCACGCCGTGGTCACCGGCGAAGATCGCCACGCAGGCGGGCTCCGGGATCGGCGGCGGGCACTTGCGGGACAGGCCGCACAGCTGGGCGGAGATGATCTCCAGCATGCCGAGCGAGCCGGCCGGCTTGGTCATCCGCTTCTGCCGGTCCCAGGCCTCGCCGAGCGCCTTGGCGTCCAGCGGGCGGATGCCGCGCAGGGTGTCCGCCAGCAGGCTCTGCGGCTCCTCGCCGGGCAGCGCGCGGTTGCCGTACTGCTCCTCGTGGACGACCCAGGACAGCGGGCGCTTCTTGGCCCAGCCCTGCTGCTCCAGCTCGGGCTCGTCCGGGAAGGAGTCGACGAAGCCGACGCACAGGTAGGCCACGACCTCCAGGTGCTCGGGCAGGCCGAGCTCGCGGACCAGCTGCTCGTCGTCGAAGAAGCTCACCCAGCCGACGCCCAGGCCCTCGGCGCGGGCGGCCAGCCAGAGGTTCTCCACCGCCAGGGCGGCCGAGTACGGGGCCATCTGCGGCTGGGCGTGCCGGCCCAGGGTGTGCCGGCCGCCGCGGGTGCGGTCGGCGGTCACCACGATGTTGACCGGCGTCTCGAGGATGGCCTCGATCTTGATTTCCTTGAACTGCTTGGCCCGGCCCTTGGGCAGCGAGTCCGCGTACGCCTCGCGCTGGCGCTCGGCCAGGGCGTGCATCCGCTTGCGGGTCTTGGCCGAGCGGATCACCACGAAGTCCCAGGGCTGCGAGTAGCCGACGCTGGGCGCGGTGTGGGCGGCCTCCAGGACGCGGATCAGCACCTCGTGCGGGATCGGGTCCGGGCGGAAGCCGTTGCGGATGTCGCGGCGCTCGCGGATCACCTGGTGGACGGCCTCGCGGCCGGCCTCGTCGTAGCCGGCGGCGGCCGGGCCGCGCGGCTCGGCGGGCTCCTCGGGCTGCTGCTGCTCCTCGGCCACCGGCTGGTCGGCGGGCTGCGGGTCGGCGGCGGGCTGCTCGGCCTGCTGGTCCGCGGGCTGCTCGGCCGACTCCTCGGCCTGCGGCTCCACGGCGGCCGGGGCCTCGGGGGCCTGCTCCGGGGTGGACTCGGCGGTCTCGGCGGTCTCGGCGGTGGGGGCTTCGGCAGCGGCCTGGGCGGCGGGCTCCGCGGACTCGACCGGGGCCTGAGCCTGGGCCTGCTCGGCGACCGGCTCGGCGGGAGCCTCCGCCGGGACCTCGGCCTGGGGCTGCTCCGCCCCGCCCTCGACGGGCCCGGCGGCTTCGGCAGCCTCGGCAGCCTGCCCGACGGCGGGCTGCTCGGCGGCGGGCTGCTGCTCGGCCTGCTGGTCCGCGGGCTGCTCGGCTGGCTGCGCCGCCTCCGCCGCAGCGGCGGGCTCGACGGCCTCGGCCGTCGCCGGCTCGGCGGCTTCGGCCGGGACCTCGACCGGCACCTCGGCCTGGGCCTGCTCGGCGACCGGCTCGGCGGGGACCTCGGCCTGGGCGGCCTCCGGCTGCTGCGGCTGCGCGGCTTCGGCCGCGGCCTCGTTGACGGCCTGTCCGGACGGCATCTCACCGGTGCCCGCGGCGGTCTCGGCGGCCGGCTCGGCCCCGGCCTCCGGCGTGGCGGCCACGGCCTCGACGACCTGGGCCTCGACAACCTCGGCCTCGGCGCCCTGGACGGGCTCGACGGCGGAAGCGGCCTGAGCGGCCTCACCGCCCTCGACGGCCTGCGGCGCGTCGGCGGCCGCTATGGGCGCGGGCTGCTGCGGGGCCTCGCCGGCCACCGGGGCCTGCTCGGTCGCCTGGACCTTGGGCAGACCGTGCGGGGTGGGAGCGGCGAGGAAGGCGGAGATCCGGCGCGGCTGGCCGGCCGGGGCGGTGGCCTCGGCCTGCTCGGCCGCACCGTCGACGGCGGCGCCCTCCACGGCGACGGACTCGACCGCCACCGACTCGACGGCGACGGACTCGACGGCCACCGACTCGACGGCGACCGGCTCGACCGCGATGGGCGCGGCGGGAGCCTCGGCCACCGCCTGGGCGGGGTCCGCAGGCACCGGCTCGGCCACCCCGGCCTGCGGCGCCGCAGCCGCTGCCTGCGCGGCGGCCTCGGGCGCCGCGGCCTCGGGCGCCGCCACGGCCTCGACGGGCTGAGCGCCCTGGACGGCCTGGATGCCCGGCGCGGGCTCCGGCGTCTCGACGACCTCGATCACCTCGATCGCGCCGACCGTCTCGACGGCCATGACGGCTTCGACCGGCTGCGAGGCCGACGGCACCTGGACGGCCGGCTGGACGTCCTGCGGCAGCGGCTGCTGCACCTCCGGCGCCGGAGTGCCCGGGACCAGCGGAACGACCGGCGGCACCTGCGTCATCGGGACGGCCTGCGGCACGGCGGCCGGTGCCGGGGCGGCGGCCTCGGCCATCGGCGGCCGGCCGACGACCGGGATGCCGTGCGCGGGCGTGCCGCCCTGCGACGGGCCGCGGTCGGCCAGCGAGCGGACCGGGACCTGGCCGGTCATCAGCGACGGGTCGGGGATCGGCGGCCCGGCGTGCAGCGGGCGGCGCGGCGGCTGAGCCTGCGTCATCCCCTGCTGCCCGTGCTGCTGCAGCGGGACGGGCTGCTGCTGGAGGGGATCGGCGCCGAGCGTCGGCGGGTCCACCGGCGGCCAGGAGGGCTCGACCGGCATGCCGTCCTGCTGCGGCGCGGGCGGCATCTGCTCGGCCGGGACGGTCGCCATCGGCTCGCCCCAGGAGCCCTGCGGGCCCGGCATCAGCAGCACGTCGTCCTCGTCGTCGAGGCCGTCCGGCGCGTCGGGCTGGTCGAGGAAGTGGAAGGCCGGGCGCGGGGCGCCCTGGTCGACGGCCCACCCCTCGCCGGGGTAACCGGGCCCGGGCATGCCGGGGACGGCGTAGCCGGGCTGGCCCTGCGGCGGGATGACGCCCGCCCCCGGGGGCATCCCGCCCGGCATCGCACCGACCGGAGCCGCCGGGTTCGGGATCACTCCGCCGTCGGTCGCGACGCCCTGCAGGGGTGCAACGCCCGCGACGCCCTCCGGTCCGCCGAGCGGGTCGGGCCCGCCGTGCAGGTGCTCCGGCAGTCCCTCGCCCGGGACGTGGCCGCCATCGGTCATTGTCAAAGCTCCTTCCAGGCCGCTGCCGCGCCCTCGGCGACGCGATCACCGATCGCAGCGCCCATCCGCACGGGCCGGGCCTGCACCGACCCGCCCCTCAACCACACGTGGCCGCCGCGCCGAAGCGCTGCGGCCCAAGTCCTTCCGGCGCGCTGCGGCACCCCGGCCCGGCGCACCGCCACACGGGGCGGCACATCGTCTGAAACAACGACAACCCGGAGCAACCGGTACGACCGCACCGGACCCTACGGCATTCTCCAGGTCTGGCACGAGGTCCGTCGAATTGCCCACACTCCGAGCGGAACCGGCTTGCACCACGTCAAAAAGGTGACAAACCGACCGAATCGGGTGGGCCTCCGGCCGCTGCATCCGCCCAGGACGTCACACTACCGGCCCGGCGCGGTCACCTCTCGAATCAGTGTCCGGATGCGACCTGGATCACCGTCCGCGCCATGTGCGTGCCGTGTCCGCGTCACCGCTCGTACCCCCTCCCGTGCTATCGGGCCTGCCACCCGCGCACCCTGCTCGTGCCCCGCGCCCGTCGCTCGTGCCCCGCGCCCGTCGCTCGCGCCCGCGCCCGTCGCCCGTGGGCACCAGCGCACCGCACCACCGCGCGACCCCGGCGCGCGCCCGAGGCCTTCACACGATCTGCTCACCCCAGAGCACCAACGCGCCGGTTCCGCCCGCCCCCAGCGCCAGTGCGCCGCCCTCCCCGGCGGACCGCAGCGGGGTCGACTGGAGCAGCTCGCCGTCCGCGCGGTAGCCGGCCTCGCCGATCGCCCGGCTGACCTCCTCCGCCTCGGCGAAGGTCCGGGCCAACGCGACGAAGCGCTCCGGTTTGCGGGCCAGTACGGCGCGCACGACGTCCGGTCCGCCGGACTCCACCACCGCCGCGTCCGGCTCCGGGAGGCCGCCCAGCACCTCCGGTCCGCTCCCGTACACGACCTCCACCTCGACGCCGAACCGGCGGGCGTTGACGGCCAGCCGGGCGCAGGCCGAGCGGGACCCCTCGACCGCGACCACCGCGGCGCCGAACCGCGCCGCCTCGACGGCGAGGGCGCCGCTGCCCGCGCCCACCGACCAGACCAGGTCGCCGGGACGTGCACCCAGACGGGCCAGCACCAGCGCGCGCACGTGCGCGGGGAGCGCTTCCGACGCGCCCGTCTCACCGTCCGTGCGCCCGGCGCCCGCGTACACGTCACCGGGGAGCGCCCAGCCGCGCTCCGCGCCGGGGTAGCCGACGGGGCGCCCGGCCAGCCAGCCGGCCGCCTGGTCCACCGCGCCGGCCTGGGCGCCGCCGATCACCAGCACCACGTTGGGGTCGCGCCACACGTGGTCGGCGATCCGGTCGGAGGTGAGGACGGTGACGTCCTCCTCCGGAGTGCCGAGGGCCTCGCAGACCACGAAGGTCCGGTGCACCCCGCGCAGCATCAGGGCGAGTTCGGCGGGCCCGGCCCCCGGCGCGGTGAGCACCGCGACCTTGGGGTGGGCTCGGCAGATGTTGGCCGCCCGGCGCAGTCGTCCGCCGTGGACGCTGACCACCTGGGCGTCCTCCCAGGGCATGCCGGCCCGGGCGAAGGCGGTGGCGACGGAGGAGACGGCGGGCAGGACTTCGAGTTCGAGGCCGTACTCGGGGCGGCGCAGGGTGCGCACCACGCCGAAGAAGCCCGGATCCCCCTCGGCGACCACGACGGCGGCGCCGCGGTGCTCGGCGATCCGGCGGGCGGCCTGCCGGATGTTGCCGAGGGGGATCCGCTCGGCGGCCTCCGGCACCGGGAGGGCGTCCAGTTGGTAGGGGGCTCCGGCCACCAGGGTCGCCGCGGCGAGGGCCGCACCGGCGGCCTCGGTCAGCGGCGTGCCGTCCCACCCGATGACCGTGATCCGGTCAGCCATCTGCGGCCGTTCTCCCTCGACTCGGTGCGCCACGCGGTGCGCCGGGGTGCGGCGCCGGTCAGAGGTTACCGGGTGTCATCCCCGGGGGGCGGACATCTCGCACACATGTCCGTGCCGAGCGGCCTGCCCGCGGGGGCCGGTCCGCAGGGGGCGGTGGCCGGCCTCAGTCGCGCAGCACGTAGCGGTGGTCGCCGTGCCAGCCGTTCCGGTGCAGCTCGGGCGACTCCAGGTCCTCCGGGAGCAGGCTCCACAGGATGAGGTCGCTGCGGCTCTCCTCGACCACCTCGCCGGACTCGCCGCGCACTATCCAGGCGCTGCGCAGCACGCCCTCGCTGATGGCGCCGATCTTGCCCGCGACCTGCTGGGCCGCGGTGTTCCCGGCGGCGGTGCGCATCTCCAGGCGCAGGAAGCCGCGGTCCTCGAACAGCCACTGGGCGACGCCGAGGACGGCCTCCGGGGCGTAGCCCTCACCGCGCGCCCAGACGGCGGTGACGTAGGAGATCTCGGTGCTGCGCAGCCGCCAGTCGGTGGCGCGCAGCTCGACCAGGCCGACCAGGCGCTGGGTCAGGTGCTCGGTGACGGCCAGGACGATGCCGCGCCCCGCGGCCCGGTGGGCGGGGGCGAGGGTGCGGGCGAGTTCGGCCGCGTACGCCTCGGTGAAGGGGTGCGGCTGGTCCGTCCAGGCCAGGACGAGGTCGTCGGCCATCATCGTGGCCAGGGCCGGGGCGTCGTCCTCCGCAAGGGGACGCAGCAGCAGCCGTTCGGTGCTGATGGCGGTCTCGGGGAAGCTCGCTGCCATGCCGTCTCTCCTCGCCGGGTCGTGAACACAACACCGTACGCTCCGTCGCACTCCGGGTATCACGCGGTGCGCCGCGCGCACGACGGTACGTCAGAACGCCGTCGCCCGGGGTGTCCCAGGGTGCATACTGCCCGACCGGGCCCCCGCCGAGGTGCGGCGGGGGCCCGGTCGGGCGTGGGAGGCGGATCGCGCCGCGGCGGATCAGAAGGCCGGGATGACCGAGCCCTGGAAGGTGTCGTCGATGTACTTCTTGACCTCGTCGGAGTGCAGCAGCTCGGCGAGCTTCTTGACCCGCGGGTCGTCCTCCTTGCCCTTCTTGACGGCGAGGATGTTGGCGTACGGGTTGCCGTCCGCCTTCTCCAGCACCAGGGCGTCGGTGGCGGGCTTCAGGCCGGAGTCGAGCGCGTAGTTGCCGTTGATGACGGCGGCGTCGAGGTCGGCGACCGAGCGGGGCAGCTGGGCGGCCTCCAGCTCCTTCCACTTGAGGTTCTTCGGGTTGCCGGTCACGTCCGCCGGGGTGGCGGTGGTGGTGACGCCGTCCTTGAGGGTGATCAGCTTGTTGTCGGCGAGCAGCTTCAGCGCGCGGCCCTCGTTGGTGGCGTCGTTCGGCAGGCCGATGGTGGCGCCGTCCGGCAGGTCGGTGATCGCCTTGACCTTCTTGGAGTACAGGCCCAGCGGCTCCAGGTGCACGGGCTCCACCGACACGATGGTCGTGCCGTGCTTCTTGTTGAAGTCCTCCAGGTACGGGACGTGCTGGAAGTAGTTGGCGTCGGCCGAACCGTCCTGCACCGCCGTGTTGGGGGTCACGTAGTCGGTGACCTCCTTGATGTCGAGCTTGAGGCCCGCCTTCGCCGCCAGGTTGTCCTGGACGAACTTGAGGATCTGCCCGTGCGGGGTCGGGCTGGCGACGACCTTGAGCGGCGCGTTCGGGTCCGAGGAGGAGCCCGAGCTGCCGCAGGCGGCGAGGGAGAGGGCGAGGCCGGCGGTGGCCAGGGCGCTGGTGAACTTCAGGGCGTTGCGCACGAAAAGTGCCTTTCTGCGTGGTGCGGGGAGCCGCGTCCGGGGTCGGACGGGGGAGGTCTCAGGAGGCGACGAGGTCCTTGTCGTCGGCGCTCGGCGCGGTCGGGTCGGCCGGGCTGCGGCCGAACAGCCGGGCCCCGCCGCCGGTGCGGCCGCGGTGGGAGAGGCGGCGGACGGCGAAGTCGCCGATCAGCTGGACGGCGGTGACGATGATCACCAGTTCGGCCACGATGACCCACATGAAGGCCGTCTCGAAGCGCTGGTAGCCGTAGTTGACGGCGAGGGTGCCGAGGCCGCCGCCGCCGACCGTGCCGGCCATCGCGGAGTAGCTGACCAGGGTGATGACCGTGGTGGTGATGGAGGCCACGATGCCGGGCAGCGCCTCGGGCAGCAGGGTCTTGCGGACGATCGTCCAGGTGCTGCCGCCCATCGACTGGACCGCCTCGACCAGGCCGCGGTCGACCTCGCGGACGGAGGTCTCGACCAGGCGGGCGAAGAAGGGGATCGCGCCGATGGTCAGCGGTACGGTCGCCGCCTGCCAGCCGATCGAGGTGCCGACGAGCCAGCGGGTGAAGGAGATCAGGGCGATCATCAGGATGATGAACGGCACCGAGCGGGCGATGTTCACCACGAAACCGATGGTCTTGTTGACCACCTGGTTGGCCAGCAGGCCGCCCTTGTCGGTGAGCACCAGCAGCACGCCCAGCGGCAGGCCGAGCAGCACGGTGACGACCGCGGAGACGCCGACCATCTGGAAGGTCTCCTGCGTGGCGGGCCCCATCAGGGCCCACATCTGGTCCCAGGTCATGCCACCGCTCCGTTCGCCGCGCCGATCACGTCCACCTGCAGGCCCTGCTCGCGCAGGTAGCCGATCGGCACCACGTTGTCCTGGTGGCCGCCGGACAGCTCGACCCGCATCCGGCCGACCATCCGGCCGGCGATGGTCTCCACGGCGGCGCCGAGGATGTTGATGTCGATCTGGTAGGTGCGGGCCAGCTGGGAGACGAACGGCTGGGCCGAGGTGTCGCCCTGGAAGGTGATCTCCAGCACGGTGGAACCGGGCCGCCCGGTGCCGAACTCGCTGAGCGGGAAGAGCTCGCGGGCCAGCTCGGAGCCGGGCTTCGCCAGCAGGTCGGTGAGTTCGCCGGACTCGACCACCCGGCCGCCGCGCATCAGGGCGGCCGAGTCGCAGACGGACTTGATGACGTCCATCTCGTGGGTGATCAGCAGGACGGTCAGGCCGAGCTGCTGGTTGAGTTCGCGCAGCAGCTTGAGGATCGAGCGGGTGGTCTCCGGGTCGAGCGCCGAGGTGGCCTCGTCGGAGAGCAGCACCTTGGGGTCGCCGGCCAGGGCGCGGGCGATGCCCACGCGCTGCTTCTGGCCGCCGGAGAGCTGGTTGGGGTAGCTGCGGGCCTTGTCGCCGAGGCCGACCAGGTCGAGCAGTTCGGCTGCCTTGCGGCGGCGTTGGGTGCGATCCAGGCCGATGATCTCCAGCGGCAGCTCGACGTTCTGCTGCACGGTCCGCGAGGAGAGCAGGTTGAAGTGCTGGAAGACCATGCCGATCCGGCGGCGCGCCTCGCGCAGTTCCCGTCCCGCGCGGTTCTCGCCGCCGGACAGCGCGGTGAGTTCGACCCCGTCCACGGTGACGGTGCCGGAGGTCGGGCGCTCCAGCATGTTCACGCAGCGGATGAGGGTGGACTTGCCGGCGCCGCTGGTGCCGACGACTCCGTAGACCTCGCCCGGGCGGACGTGCAGGTCGACGCCGGCGAGGGCGGTGACCTCGCGGCCTCGGGAGCGGTAGACCTTCGTGAGGTCCGTGGTGGTGATCACAGCAGCTTCCGTGGGTCGGGGGCGGGCGGCGTGGGTCGACCGCCCGACCGGGTTGCGGTCGGCGGCTCCTTACGGCGCTTCGCCAGGGGGATCCGGACCTGCCACCCCTTGATCGTGGCCGCTGGTCGGCCGGGCCGCGCGACGGCGTGGCCCTTACGAGTCACCGGCACCCGCGGGCGGGCACGGCAAGGGGAGGGGTACGGGGAGGAGGGGCGCGCTCGCACGGGCGGCAGCGGCGCCGGAGTCTCGCTTCGGGGCGCGAGGGGGAGGCACCCGCGCAGGGGTGCCGGGGGCGGTGGCCCTCAGCAGTGACACATTCGACGGCACATGGCACGCTCACCTGCCGGCAGCGTGCCGGTGGGGGTCCAGTTCGTCGTCGCAGTCATGTGAGCCAGTAAAACAGATGGCTCGGGAACCGCCCAATTGTTTGACGCCGGTGTCCGCAATGCGGACGCCTGGCGCTGTGACCAGGGCGGATATGCCTCGGCGCCGCCACCGGATCGTCCGGATGGTGGCGGCGCCGAGGGGCGGGTGCGGGGCGGCCGGCTCAGGCCGTCGCGGCGAGGGGTGTGGCGGCGGAGGGGCCGGCGGGCTTCTCCAGGTGGACGAAGCTCAGCCGGCCGTCGACCTGTTCGACCCCCGTCTGCCGGTAGCCCTGGCGGGCGTACAGGCGCAGGTTCCCGAGGCTGCGGTGGCCGGTGAACAGGCGGTAGGCGGACACCGGGCCCACCTCCGCGAGGCGGCGCTCCAGCGCGTCCAGCAGGCGGCCGCCGAGGCCGTGGCGCTGCATCCGCGGGTGGACGACCAGGCGCTCTATCCGGCCGACGCCGTCGGCGCCCACCCGGCCGCGGACCGTGCCGACCACCTCGTCGCCCAGCCGGGCGACCAGGAAGTGCTGTTCGGCCAGTTCGGCGCGCAGGCTCTCCAGGCTCTGTGTCAGGGGCTCGATCGCCCAGTCGCCGTACAGCTCGGCCTCGGACTGGTAGCCGAGGTACTGGAGCTTGAGGATCTGCTCCGCGTCCTCGGCCGTCGCCGCCGAGATGATCACGCTCATGCCCATGTGGAGGGGCCTCCCCAGTCGTCGTGCCCGGCGCGCAGAGGGTGACGCGCTCACGCTCAGTATCCGAGCGATCGTGCCACCGTCAAGGTTCGCGTTCGCCAGCGCTCTACCCGGGTGTCAGCTTCCCTCAACCTTCGCGGGGCCGGACGTGGCGAGGGTCACGCCTGGGCGCGGAGGGGCGGGGGGGGGGGGGGGGGGGGCCCCCCCCCCCCCCCCCCCACCCCCCCCCCCCCCAAGGGGCAGGAAAGAGAAAACACACGAAAAAAGAGGGAGAAGAGAGAAAACCCCAACCCCCCCACC
>NZ_JBVJJY010000017.1:144501-164424 GCF_055585785.1 Kitasatospora sp. NPDC053308
AACTCGGCCCCGGGTGTCAACTCTCCCCCACCTTTGGGGGGCCGGGGTGGGGGGGGGTTAACCCCTGGGTGCGGGGGGGCGTGGGTCCCAGGAGGCCCCCCCGCGCCTCAGGGGTAGCGCTCGGCGTGCAGCAGGGTGCGCAGGCAGGCGAGGCAGCGGGAGCGGGTGGGGCCGATGGAGCCGCGCGGCATGCCGAGCCGCTCGGAGAGCTCGCGGTAGGTCGGCGGCGGGTCCTCGGCAAGGGCGGCGATCAGCTGCGGGCAGCGGCCGGGCAGGGCGGCGACGGTCTCGCGGATCGCCCGGCGGCGGCACTCGGCGAGGTAGACGTCCTCGGCGGAGGGGACGGGCGGAAGGGTTGTGCACACACCGTGCATGACGGTCCGGGGCGGGGCCGGTTACGCCCGGGCCGGGGCGCGGACGCCGGAGGGGCGCGCCGGTCGGTCCGCCGCGCCCCTCCCCCGTCGACCTCCGGTCGGGTCAGCCCCGGATCCACTCCTGCTGCCGCGCCAGGTCCGCCTTGACCTCGGCGAGCTGGACCGCGACCGCGGAGGGGGCGGTGCCGCCCCGGCCGTTGCGGGAGGCGATGGCGCCGTGCACGCTCAGCACGGAGCGCACGTCGGGCGTCAGGTGCGCGGAGATCGCGGCGAACTGCTCGTCCGTCAGGTCGGACAGTTCGATGCCCTCGGCCTCGCAGACCTTGACGCAGGCGCCGGCCACCTCGTGCGCGACCCGGAACGGCACACCCTGCTTGACCAGCCACTCGGCGATGTCGGTGGCGAGCGAGAAGCCCGCGGGGGCGAGTTCCTCCAGCCGCTCCCGGTGCACGGTGAGGGTGGCCATCATCCCGGTGAACGCGGGCAGCAGCACCTCCAGGGTGTCGCAGGAGTCGAAGACCGGCTCCTTGTCCTCCTGGAGGTCCCGGTTGTAGGCCAGCGGGAGGGCCTTGAGGGTGGCCAGCAGGCCGGTGAGGTTGCCGATCAGGCGGCCGGACTTGCCGCGGGCGAGCTCGGCGATGTCCGGGTTCTTCTTCTGCGGCATGATCGAGGAGCCGGTGGAGAAGGCGTCGTGCAGCGTGATGAAGCCGAACTCCTTGGTGTTCCAGATGATCACCTCCTCCGCGATCCGGGAGAGGTCGATCCCGATCATCGCGGTCACGAAGGCGAACTCGGCCACGAAGTCGCGCGAGGCGGTGCCGTCGATGGAGTTGCCGACCGAGCCGCCCTCGAAGCCGAGGTCGGCGGCGACGGCCTGCGGGTCGAGGCCGAGCGAGGAGCCGGCCAGCGCCCCGGAGCCGTACGGCGAGACGGCGGTGCGGGCGTCCCACTGGCGCAGCCGCTCGGCGTCCCGGCCGAGGGCCTGCACGTGCGCGAGGACGTGGTGGGCGAAGAGCACGGGCTGGGCGTGCTGGAGGTGGGTGCGGCCCGGCATGGCGGTGTCGGGGTGCGCCTCGGCGAGGCCGACCAGGGCCTGCTGGAGGTCCAGGAGCAGCGCGCCGATGGTCTTCGCGTGGTCCCGCAGGTACATCCGGAACAGCGTGGCGATCTGGTCGTTGCGCGAGCGCCCGGCCCGCAGCTTGCCGCCGAGTTCGGCGCCGAGGCGCTCCAGCAGGCCGCGCTCCAGGGCGGTGTGGACGTCCTCGTCGGCGACGGTGCCGGTGAAGGTGCCCGCCTCGACGTCGGCGAGCAGCCGGTCGAGGCCGGCCAGCATGGCGGCCAGCTCGTCGTCGGACAGCAGGCCGGCCTTGTGCAGGACCCGGGCGTGGGCCTTGGAGCCCGCGATGTCGTACGGCGCGAGGCGCCAGTCGAAGTGGACCGAGGCGGAGAGCTTGGCGAGGGCCTCGGAGGGGCCGTCGGCGAAGCGCGCGCCCCAGAGTCGGACGTCGGAGGACTGCTGGGCGGTCATCGCGTTGGGCTCCTTCACACGTGTGCGGCGAGTGGCATAAGTATGCATCACGGCGTATGAAACACAAAACCCCGGCGGACGGGGGTCCGTCCGCCGGGGTCGTGGGCGTCGAGCGGCCGCGCGGCGCTACTGCGCCTTCGCCTGGGCGAGTTGCATCAGGTGGTCGGCGAGTGCCTGGCCGCCCGCCGGGTCGCGGCTGATCAGCAGGACGGTGTCGTCGCCCGCGATGGTGCCGATGATCTCGAACACCTCCGCCTGGTCGATCGCCGAGGCGAGGAACTGGGCGGCGCCGGGCGGGGTGCGCAGCACCACCAGGTTGCCGGAGGCCGTCGCGGAGACCATCAGCTCGCCGGCCAACCGGGCCATCCGGCCCTCGCTGGCCGACTCCCCCATCGGCGCGCGCGGCGTGCGGTCGCCGCCCTCGGCCGGGACGGCGTAGATCAGCGCGCCGTCCCGGTTGCGGATCTTGACCGCGCCCAGCTCGTCCAGGTCCCGGGAGAGGGTGGCCTGGGTGACCACGAGTCCGTCGTCGGCGAGCAGCTTGGCGAGCTGGCTCTGCGAACGCACGGGCTGGCGGGTGAGCAGGTCCACGATCCGCCGGTGGCGCGCGGTGCGGGTCTGCGGGACCTGCGGCGTCGGGCCGGCGGCGGAGGGGCCGGAGTGGGAAGCGGTCATGTGATTATTCTCCCGGACGATGGTCAACTCGCATCGGCCGGGGCGCTCTCGCGCACCGTCCGGAGGATGCCCGGCAGGGCCGCGAGGAAGGCGTCCGCCTCCTGCTCGGTCAGCACGAGCGGGGGCGCCAGCCGGACGGCGTCCGGGACGGCCGCGTTGACCAGGAAGCCGGCCTCCTGCGCGGCGGCCTGGACCTGGGCCGAGACCGGCTCGGTGAGCACGATCCCGAGCAGCAGGCCCGCGCCGCGCACGTGCGAGACCAGCGGGTCGCCGATCGCCTCGACGCCGTGCCGCAGCCGCTCGCCCAGCTTGCGGACGTGCTCCAGCAGTCCCTCGGACTCGATGGTGTCCAGCACCGCGAGGCCGGCCGCGGCGGCCACCGGGTTGCCGCCGAAGGTGGTGCCGTGCTGCCCAGGCGTGAGCAGCTCGGCGGCCGGGCCGAAGGCGAGGACGGCACCCATCGGCAGGCCGCCGCCGAGCGCCTTGGCCAGCGTGACGACGTCCGGCTCGACGCCCTCGTGGGCCTGGTGGGCGTACCAGTGGCCGGTGCGGCCCACGCCGGTCTGGATCTCGTCCAGGACGAGCAGGGCGCCGGTGGCCCGGGTGATCTCGCGGGCGGCCCGGAGGTAGCCGTCCGGCAGCGGGATCGCGCCGTTCTCGCCCTGGACGGGCTCCAGGAAGACGGCGGCGGTCTCGGGGGTGACGGCCGCGCGCAGCGCCTCGACGTCGCCGAAGGGGACGTGCGTGACGTCACCGGGCAGCGGGCGGAACGGGTCCTGCTTGGCGGGCTGACCGGTGAGCGCGAGGGCGCCCATGGTCCGGCCGTGGAAGCCTCCCTGGAGGGCGACCAGCTGGGTGCGGCCGGTCCGCCGGCTGATCTTGAAGGCGGCCTCGTTGGCCTCGGCGCCGGAGTTGCAGAAGAACACCCGGCCGCCCGGCCGGCCGTCCAGGCGCAGCAGCCGCTCGGCGAGGGCGATGGTGGGCTCGGCCATGAACAGGTTGGAGACGTGGCCGAGGGTGGCGATCTGCCGGGTGACGGCCTCGACCACGGCCGGGTGGGCGGTGCCGAGGGCGTTGACGGCGATGCCGCCGAGCAGGTCGGTGTACTCCTTGCCGTCGGCGTCCCAGAGCTTGCTGCCCTCGCCGCGCACCAGCGGGATGCGGGGGGTGCCGTAGTTGTCGGTGAAGCTGTGCTGCCACCGCTCGGTGAGCTGTTCGTTGTGCGTCGGGCCGGCGTCGCCGGTCGGGCCGGTCGGGCCGGACGCGTCCGCCGGGCCCGCCGAGCCGGAACTGCCAGTCACGCCACTCACGCCAGTCATGCCAGTCCCCCGGTCACGGTCGGTTCGTCGTCCGGCACGACCATCGTGCCGATGCCCTCGTCGGTGAAGATCTCCAGCAGCAGGCTGTGCGGCACCCGGCCGTCCAGGACGCGGGCGGTGCCCACGCCGGAGCGGACGGCGCGCAGGCAGCCCTCCATCTTGGGGAGCATGCCGGTGGCCAGGCCGGGCAGCAGCTCCTCCAGTTCGCCCGCGTTGAGCTGGCTGATCACGTCGTCGGAGTTCGGCCAGTCCTTGTAGAGGCCCTCGACGTCGGTGAGGATCACCAGCATCTCGGCCCCGAGCGCGACCGCGAGGGCGGAGGCGGCGGTGTCGGCGTTGATGTTGTAGACGTGGCCGTCGGCGCCCCGGGCGATCGAGGAGACGACCGGGATCCGGCCGTCGGCGATCAGCGCCTTCACCGCGCCGGCCTCGATGTTGACGATGTCGCCGACCAGGCCGATGTCCACCTGCTCGCCGTCCACCACCGCGTACCGCTTGACCGCCGTCATGGTGTGGGCGTCCTCGCCGGTCATGCCGACGGCGAACGGGCCGTGCGCGTTGAGCAGGCCGACCAGTTCGCGCTGCACCTGGCCGGCCAGCACCATCCGGACCACGTCCATGGTCTCGGGGGTGGTGACCCGCAGGCCGTTGGTGAAGCTGGACTCCAGCCCCAGCTTGTCCAGTTGGGCGCTGATCTGCGGGCCGCCGCCGTGCACCACGACGGGGTGCAGGCCGGCGTAGCGGAGGAAGACGACGTCCTGGGCGAAGGCCGCCTTGAGCTCGTCGTCGACCATGGCGTTGCCGCCGAACTTGATCACGACCGTCTTGCCGTGGAAGCGCTCCAGCCAGGGCAGCGCCTCGATCAGCGTCATGGCCTTGGGCAACGCGGTGTTGTTGCGGGCCTGTTCGCCCTTGGGTGCGATCTGCACGGGATTCCCTCGTCGATGGGGTCCCCCGGCCGGAGCCGGGGGGAGGTGTCGCGGACCGGTGCCGCGGCGGCTCGGTGGTGTGCCGCGGGTCAGGATGGCGCGGACGAAGTGACGTGGATCAGGTCGAGTAGGCGCTGTTCTCGTGAACGTAGTCGGCGGTCAGGTCGTTGGTCCACAGCGTGGCGCTCGCCGTACCGGCGTTGAGGTTCGCGGTGATCACGACCTCCCTGGCCTTCATGTCCACCAGGTCGCGGTCCTCGCCGACCCCGCCGTCCTTGCAGACCCAGACGCCGTTGATGGCGACGTCCAGCCGGTTCGGGTCGAAGGCGGCGGAGGTGGTGCCGATCGCGGCCAGCACCCGGCCCCAGTTGGGGTCCTCGCCGTGGATGGCGCACTTGAGCAGGTTGTTGCGGCCGATCGTCCGGGCGACGTCGACGGCCTCGTCCTCGGTGGCGGCGCCGGTGACGTCGATCCGGATGTCCTTGCTCGCGCCCTCGGCGTCGCCGATCAGCTGCCGGGCCAGGTCGGCGCTGACCGTGCGGACCGCCTCGGCGAACTCGGCCTCGTCCGGGGTGATGCCGGTGGCACCGGAGGCGAGCAGCAGCACGGTGTCGTTGGTCGACATGCAGCCGTCGGAGTCGATCCGGTCGAAGGTGGTGCGGGTGGCGCCGCGCAGGGCGGCGTCCAGCGCGGCGCCGTCGACGAGGGCGTCGGTGGTGAGCACGACCAGCATGGTGGCCAGGCCCGGGGCGAGCATGCCCGCGCCCTTGGCCATGCCTCCGACCGTCCAGCCGGACGGGCTGGTGACCTGGGCGGTCTTGTGCACGGTGTCGGTGGTCTTGATGGCGATCGCGGCGGCTTCGCCGCCCGTCGCGCTGAGCTGCCCGGCGGCCAGGGCGACACCGGGCAGCAGGAGGTCCATCGGCAGCCGGACGCCGATCAGACCGGTGGAGGCCACCGCGACCTCGCCCGCGTTGAGCCCCAGCTCCTCGGCCGCCTTCTCCGCGGTGGCGTGGGTGTCCTGGAAGCCGAGCGGGCCGGTGCAGGCGTTGGCGCCACCGGAGTTCAGGACGACGGCGGAGACCAGGCCGCCCTTGAGGACCTGCTCGGACCAGAGCACCGGCGCGGCCTTGACCCGGTTGGCGGTGAAGACGCCGGCCGCGGCGAGCGAGGGGCCGTCGTTGACCACCAGGGCGAGGTCCGGGGCCCCGGAGTCCTTGAGGCCGGCCGTGACGCCGGCGGCGCGGAAGCCCTTGGCCGCCGTCACGCCCACGTTGGTGCTGCTGCTGCTCACGGTGCGACTCCGTTCACGGGAAGGCCCAGCTCCTCGGGCAGGCCGAGGGCGATGTTCATGCTCTGCACCGCGCCGCCGGCGGTGCCCTTGACCAGGTTGTCGATCGCGCTGATCGCGATGATCCGCCCGGCGGTGGCGTCCAGGGCGACCTGGACCAGGGCGGTGTTGGCGCCGTAGACGCTGCTGGTCTGCGGCCACTGCCCCTCGGGCAGCAGGTGGACGAAGGGCTCGTCCGCGAAGGCCTCGCCGTAGGCGGCGCGCAGGCTCTCGGCGGTCACGCCGGGCCTGGCCTTGGCCGAGCAGGTGGCGAGGATGCCGCGCGGCATCGGGACGAGCGTGGGGGTGAAGGAGACGGTGACCGGCTCACCGGCGAGCGGCGTGAGGTTCTGCGCCATCTCGGGGGTGTGCCGGTGGACGCCGCCGACGCCGTACGGGCTGACGCTGCCCATCACCTCGCTGCCCAGCAGGTGCGGCTTGGCGGCCTTGCCCGCGCCGGAGGTGCCGGAGGCGGCGACCACCACGGCCTCCGGCTCGGCGAGCCCGGCCGCGTACGCGGGGAACAGCGCCAGCGAGACGGCCGTCGGGTAGCAGCCGGGCACGGCGATCCGGTTGGTGCCCTTCAACGCGGCGCGGTGGCCGGGGAGTTCGGGCAGGCCGTAGGGCCAGGTACCGGCGTGCGCGGAGCCGTAGAACTGCTCCCAGTCGGCGGCGGCCTTGAGCCGGAAGTCGGCTCCGCAGTCGACCACCAGGACGTTCGGGCCGAGCGCCTCGGCGACGGCGGCGGACTGGCCGTGCGGCAGCGCCAGGAACACCACGTCGTGGTCGGCCAGCACCTCGGGGGTGGTGGGTTCGAGGACGCGGTCGGCGAGCGGGATCAGGTGCGGCTGCAGCGCGCCCAGCCGGGTGCCCGCGTTCGAGCCGCCGGTCAGGGCCCCGATCTCCACCTCCGGGTGGCCGAGCAGCAGGCGCAGCACCTCACCGCCCGCGTACCCGCTCGCGCCGGCGACGGCGACTCGCAATGCCATGGCGTTCCTCCTTCGTCGTGGCATGAATATACGCGTGGTGGAAAATCCATGCAAGGAGTCTCTGGCGGAGCCCCGCCCGGCACCGGCCGCGGCGGCCGGTGCCGACGGGGACGGCTCAGCGCTTGACGGCGCGCAGCACCACGAACTTGGGGTTGCCGGCGACCAGTTGGCAGTTGCCGAAGAGACGGCGCAGCTTGACGTGGTAGCCGAGATGACGGTTGCCCACCACCCAGAGTTCACCGCCGGGCCGCAGTGCCCGCTTGGAACCGGTGAACATCCGCCAGGCGGTGGCGTCGGTGGTCGCCTGGTGGGAGTGGAACGGCGGGTTGTTGAGCACCAGGTCCACCGATCCGGGGGCGATCGCCTCCGCCGCGAGCGCGTCGGCGGTCAGGAACCGCGCCGGGGCGTCCGGGCCCAGGTTGGTGCGGAAGGTCTCCTCGGCGGAGGCCACCGCCTGGTGCGACTCGTCCACGAAGACCAGCTCCGCGCCCGGCCCGGCCAGCGCGGCGGCCGTACCGACCACGCCGTTGCCGCAGCCGAGGTCCACCACCCGGGTGCCCGGGGCGGGCACGGGCAGGTGGGCGAGGAAGAAGCGGGTGCCGATGTCGAGCCGCTCGGCGCAGAAGGTGCCCGCGTGGTTGACCACCGTACGGCCGGCCGCCGGGCCGATGTCCGGGGGCAGCGCGTAGCGGTGCGGCCACGGGCTGGGTCCGGGGTCGAGCGCCGGGTCGGGGGTGCAGAAGATCAGCCGGGCCTTGCGGACGGCGAGCGAGGTGCGGGTCGGGCCGAGGATCCGCTCGAAGAGCCGGAGGGTGGAGGTGTGGATCTCGGTGACCATGCCGGTGCCGATCACCACGGTGCCCTCGTGGAGCGCCGGGGCGAGCCGGTGCAGCTGGTCCTCCAGCAGGGCGAGGCTCTTGGGGACGCGCACCAGCAGCACGTCGATCCGCTCCGGCGGGGTGTCCCGGGTGGTCAGCAGCAGGCCGTCGTCGACGGTGGCGCCGGCCCGCGCCAGGTTGGCCCGGGTGGCCTGCCGCCCGAGGTGGGAGTCGGAGATCTGGACCGGGCGGTGCTCGGCGAGCGCGGTGGTCAGCGCGCCCCAGCGGTCGCCGAGGACGACGATCCGGCGGCCGGCCAGTTCGGTGGCGGCCCCGGCCGCGCTGTCCGCCTCGCCCGCGAGGTGGCGCAGCAGGTACTCGTCGGCGGCGTCCCAGGCTCGCAGCCGCTCGCGCGGGTCCTCGGGGAAGCGGGTGAGGTCGAAGGTGCCCCACGGGGTGGCCAGCGTGGTGGCCGACGGGGTCGCGGGCGGCGTGGTCTGGGGATTCATCGTGTTCTCAGGCTATCGGACGGGCGCCGGGGAACAGTTGTGGAGGAAGGCCGCCGGACGGATCCGGACGGATACTGGAAGGGCCCGACCGAGAGGGGTGAGGGCGATGGACTGGAAGCTCGAAGTCGTGGTGGTCCCGGTGTCCGACGTGGACCGCGCGAAGCTCTTCTACGAGGAGCAGGCCGGCTTCACGGTGGACCACGACACCCGTCTGCGGGACGGGGTCAGGGTGGTCCAGCTGACTCCCCCGGGCTCGCCCTGTTCGATCGTGGTGGGCACGGGGGTGATCGACTCGCCGCCCGGCTCGGTCAAGGGCCTCCAGCTGGTGGTGGCCGACATCGAGAAGGCGCACGCCGAACTGGTGGCGCGCGGCGTGCAGGTCAGCCCGGTCCAGCACTTCGTGGCCGGGTCCCGGGTCGACGGGCACGGCGAGCCGTGGAACAACTTCGTGTTCTTCAACGACCCGGACGGCAACGGCTGGGCGATCCAGGAGGCGCCGACCGCGGCGTGACGCCGGGGCCCGACGTGCGGGGCCGGACGCCCGGGCCCGCGCGTCGGGCTCGGAGCTCGGGCCCAACGCTCGGGCGCGGACGCTCGGGCGCGGCCCTTGGGTAGGCTCCGAGGATGGCTGAACACGAGGGAAGCGTGCGGGTGGACAGCTGGATCTGGTCGGTCCGGCTGGTCAAGACGCGGGCGCTGGCGGCGGCCGCCTGCCGCGCCGGGCACGTCCGGGTGAACGGCGAGCGGGCCAAGCCCGCGCAGGCGCTGAGGGTCGGGGACGAGGTCCGGGTCCGCGAGGAGAACTTCGAGCGGGTCGTGGTGGTGCAGAAGCTGATCCGCAAGCGGGTCGGCGCGGCCGAGGCGGCGCCGTGCCTGGTCGACAACAGTCCGCCGCGGCCGCCGCGGGAGTTCGTCGCGGCGGCCGGGCAGCGGGACCGCGGCACCGGGCGCCCGACGAAGCGCGAGCGCCGGGAGCTGGACCAGCTGCGCGGCCACTGAGGGCCGGCGGCGCGGGCCCCGGGCGGGCAGCGGCGCGGGTCCGGGGCGCGGGTCCGGCCGGAGGCGGCCGCGCGGGCCTCAGGCGGAGACGGCGGTGTCGGTGAGCACCCGGTCGAGGAAGGCGGCGAGGTTGCCCGTCGTCCGGGCGATCTGCTCCTCCAGCGGCAGCGACTCGTCGGGCCGGGTGACCAGGGTGGACTTCTTCAGCCCGCGCACGTAGAGCGAGCAGGCGAGGTCGGCGCAGATGTACGTCCCCACCGTGTTGCCCTCGCGCCCGGCCGCACCGGCCCGGCGGGCGGCGAGCAGTGCGACGCCGGTGCCGGCGTGCGAGGTGATGCACAGCGAGCAGACGTTGCTCTTGGTGAGGCTGCGCCGGACCGTCGGCACCCGCAGGGTGACGCCGACCGGCTCGCCGCCGTGCCGCGCCACCAGGTACGCCCGGTCGGGCGCGCCCTGGTCCCGCCAGCCGAGGAAGTCCAGGTTCTCCCAGGGCAGTTCCGCCAGGCCCCGGGGCAGGTTGAGCCGACGGGCCTCGCCCTTGGAGCAGTTGACGAAGGACGCGCGGATCTCGTTCTCGCTCAGGGGTTCCATGCCGCGGAAGCTAACACCGCCGCGCGCCCCCTGTCGCGTCAATTTCTCGCGGTCCCGGCGGTCCTTCCGGTACGTACGGGGTGCTCCGCTTGGACGGCGAGCCGCCGCGGGGCCTCCTCGCCGATCCGGGCGAGCAGGTCGTCCAGGGCGAGGAAGGCCTCCCAGCGCTCCCGGCCGGCGGCCTCGGCGAGCCGGTCGACCACGCGGTCTTCCAAGTCCCGGACGCGCTTGTTCTTCCAGGCCTTGTCGGCCAGGCTGACCAGAAGTTCCTCGACGGTGACGCCGGGCCCGTCCCAGCTCGCGTGGCTGCGGGCGAAGCGGGCGAGCCGCTCCGGGACGCCGCGGGCCAGCAGCAGGGCGTGACCGGCGGCCTCGTGCGCGGAGCCGGGCGCCGAGAGCTCCTCGGGGTGGACGGTCTTGCCGATGTCGTGGGTGGCCGCGCCGTACCGGACGGCTTCGCGGTCGAACTCCAGCCCTTCGCGGGCGCAGAAGTCGGCGATCTCCTCGGCGACCTCGTGCACCAGCGCGAGGTGGGCGACGAGTCGGGGCGGGGCGTCGACGGCCCTCAGCAGGTCGGCGACGTCGGGCGGCAGCGGCGGGAGGGCAGTGGTCACGCTGCACCGTACCGGTGAGTACCCGGGCCGGTGAAGGGCTGTCAGTAGGGGTGCGTAGGCTGCGATGGCCCGGTCCCGGCGCAGGAGGGAGGCGCCGGGGCCGTGGCCGTGGCCGTCGTGCGGGGCTCGGCGGGCCGCTCCTCGGTGGCGGGCCGTCGCCGCCCGGCTACTTCTTGATCGCGACGCCCGCGTAGGCGGAGACGTCCTGCCAGCCCTCGGGCAGTTCGCTGGTGGGCACGTGGCCCGCGGTCGGGCGCCAGAGCGGCAGCTGGACGAGCCCGGGGCCGACGAACTCGAAGTCGCCGAAGAAGGGTTCGACGTCGGCCCGGGGGCGCAGGACCAGCGGGGCGCTGGCGCTCCGGTAGATCCGGGTGCCCTCGGCGGCGCTCTCCCGGGAGGCGAAGTCCGGGCTGCCGTGCGAGAGGATCAGGGCGCTGCCGGGGGCGAGCGCGTCGCGCAGGGTGCGGACGATCCGCTCCGCGCCGTCCTCGTCGCGGATGAAGTGCAGCACGGCGACCAGCATCAGCGCGACCGGCTGGGAGAGGTCGACGGCGGCGGCCAGCGCCGGGTGGGCGAGGATCGCCTCCGGGTCGCGCAGGTCGGCCTCGATCACCGAGGTGTGACCGGACGGGTGGCCGGCCAGCAGGGCGCGGGCGTGGGTGGCGACGATCGGGTCGTTGTCCACGTAGACCACGCGGGCGTCCGGGGCGACGCGCTGGGCGACCTCGCTGGTGGAGCCGACCGCCGGGATGCCGGTGCCGATGTCGACGAACTGGCGGATGCCCCTCCCGGCGGCGAACTCGACGGCGCGGCCGAGGAACTGCCGGTTGGTGCGCGCCAGCAGCGGCAGCGCGGGGTAGGCGGCTATCGCGGCCTGCGCGGCCTTGCGGTCGGCCTCGAAGTTGTCCTTGCCGCCCAGGTAGTAGTCGTACATCCGGGCCGTGTGCGGGATGCCGGTGTCCAACTCGCTCGGCGGCTGCCAGTCGTCCGCTCTGGCCCAGTGCCAGTCGGTGCCGGTCGCCCGGCCGGTGGCCGTGGTGTCCTCGTGCATCCTGTTCCGCCCCCAATGCGCTATGCCGGAATTGTGCGACCGCTTGTCAACACGCGGTGCGCGGTGATCGTATCCAACGACACGCCGCGGAAACAGCGGGAGTTCAGGTTTACGCAACGCCCGTAGATCGAATGTGTGCACGTCAAAGGCGGTACGTTCGGGCCGCACCGGATCGCCCGCCGGGGCCGCCCTCTCTATGCTGGCTGCCGATGACTGCCGACCGCCGCACCGTACTGCGCACCGCCGCCCGCCTGGCCGCCCTCACCGCCACCGGCGGCCTCGTCACCGCCTGCGGCACCGGCGCGCCCCGCCGGGCCGACCCCGGGGCGCTGGCCGCGCACCCCGGCACCGTGGACCCGCAGCACGTCACCGACCCCGCCTGGAACGGCGGCGAGGGCCCGGCCTCCCCCGCCCCGACCGCCCCGGCCGAGGCGCAGCCCACCCCGGAGGCCACCGCGGCCGCCGCCCAGACCTCCGCCCCACCGACCCCGCCCGCGCTGCCCCCGCTCGCGCCCGGCACCCCGGTCGAGGTCGTGTACGGGCCGCGCACCGGCAAGAACGTGGCGCTCACCTTCCACGGCAGCGGCGATCCGAAGCTGGCGACCGCGCTGCTGGAGATCGCCGAGCAGCGCGGCGCCAAACTGACCGTGATGGCCGTCGGCAGCTGGCTCGACCAGCAGCCGCAGATGGCCCGCCGGATCCTGGACGGCGGCCACGAACTGGGCAACCACACCCAGAACCACCTCAACATCTCCGCCATGACCCCGGACCAGGCACGCGCCGAGATCGCCCAGTGCGCCGAACGGCTGCAGCGGCTGACCGGCTCGATCGGCCGCTGGTTCCGCCCCTCCGCCGCGCAGTACGCCACCCCGATGGTGCGCGAGCAGGCCAGGGCCGTCGGCTACGAGCACGTGCTGTCCTTCGACGTCGACCCGCGGGACTACAGCGACCCGTCGGCCGCCGAGCTGCAGCGCCGGGTGCTGAACTCGGTGCGCGGCGGCTCGGTGGTGGCCCTGCACATGGGCCACCAGTGCACGGTGGACGCGCTGCCCGCGATCCTGGACGGCCTCGCCAAGGCCGGGCTCAAGCCGGTCACCGCCAGCCAGCTCTGCGCGTAGGGCGCAGGGCGCGTAGGGCGCAGGGCGTGTAGGGCTCGGGGCGGACGGCGGGACGGGCGCGTAGGGCTCAGGGCGCACGGCCTGACGGGCGCGCGGGGGCGCCCGACCCGGGACGAAAGGCGCGGGAGGGCCGGGGCGGTCAGGCCATCGGGTCGCCGTCCTTGTACGGGCGCAGCCGCAGCGTCCGGGCGTCCGACGCGCGGATCTCCTCGGCCCGGTCGACCAGTTCCGCCAGGTCGTCCCGTCCGGCGTGGATGAACCGCCCGTGCAGCGCGTCGAAGCGGCCACGGGCGGCGTCCACGGTGACCGCGACCATGTACGGGATCGAACCCCAGGCCTTCATGTCCTTGAACATCGGCATCCCGGCGGTCATGTCGGTGGCCACCGCCCCGGGGCTGATGTCCAGGACGACCACGCCGTGCCGGGCGAGCGAGTCCGCGATGTTGTCGGAGAGCTGGAGCAGCGCGCCCTTGGAGGTGGCGTACGCGGTGTAGTCGCCGTCCGGGCGCAGCGCGAAGCCGGAGTTGAGGTTGACCACCCGGCCGGCGCGTCGCTCGACCATGCCGGGCAGGACGCAGCGCAGCAGGTTGTAGGGGCCGCGCAGGTTGGTCTCGATCACCTGCCACCACTGGTTGGCGTCGGTCTCCCAGATCGGCACCTCGGCACGGTCGACCTGACCGGCGTTGTTGACCAGCAGGTCGATCGGGCCGAGGTCGCGCTCGACCAGCCGGACGGCCTCGCGCACCGAGCCGGGGCGGGTGACGTCCGCGGTGACGGCCACGCCCCGGGAGCCGTGCTTGACGCACTCCTTGAGGGTGTCGGTGAGCGTCTCGTGGGTGCGTCCGAGCAGGCCGACGGCCATCCCCTCGGCGGCCAGGCCGATGGCGATCTCCCGGCCGATGCCCCGGCCCGCGCCGGTGACCAGGGCGACCTGCCCCGCGAGTGATCCCGTCGACACGTGCGTGCTCCCTTCCCGTCCCGGCCGTCCGGCCGTCCGTCCGCCGTCCGCCGTCCGCGCCCGACCGTCCTGGCGCGCTGTCCGCCGTGTCCGTCCCCGGCCCCCGTCTGCGGCATTCTGTCGGCCGCCGGACGGCGCCGGCCCCGGGCACACGGGCCGGGGGCGTCTCCTCACCCGTTCGGGGGATCCGGGCGCGGTGGCACTCCGCCGGGGAGGGGGTGACCTACCGGCCGGTACGGAGTAGTAACGTCGTCGGGGCGGTGACCGGTGCACCCAATGCCGGTACACCGACCCCGCTTGACCAGCAGCTCGCTGGGCCACCAGTCGCTGGGCGACCCCCAGCACCACCGAAGGGCAACTGAGTGAGTGACATCGCGCGCGTCGGAGTAGTCGGCTGCGGTCTGATGGGGTCGGGCATCGCCGAGGTCTTCGCCCGGGCCGGCCTGGACGTCCTGGTGTCGGAGGCCAGCGGTGAGGCGCTGGAGTTCGGCCGCACCCGGCTGACCAACTCCCTGGAGACGGCCGTCAAGCGCGGCAAGCTGTCCCCCGAGCAGCGGGACGAGGCGATGGCCCGGCTGTCCTTCACCGTCGACCTGTCCGACTTCGCCGACCGCGACCTCGTGGTCGAGGCCGTCGCGGAGCGCGAGGACATCAAGGTCAAGATCTTCGAGACCCTGGACCGGGTGATCGAGCGCCGCGACGCGATCCTCGCCTCCAACACCTCCTCGATCCCGATCGTGAAGCTGGCCGCCGCCACCTCCCGCCCGGAGCAGGTCATCGGCCTGCACTTCTTCAACCCGGCGCCGGTGCAGAAGCTGGTCGAGGTCATCCCGACCCTGACCACCTCGGCGGCCACCACCGAGCGGGTCGAGGCCTTCGCCTCCCAGGTGCTCGCCAAGGAGCCGATCCGCGCCCGCGACCGGGCCGGCTTCGTGGTCAACGCGCTGCTGGTGCCGTACCTGCTGTCCGCGGTCCGGATGTTCGAGTCGGGCGTGGCCACCGCCTCCGACATCGACAAGGGCATGGAGGCCGGCTGCGCCCACCCGATGGGCCCGCTGCGGCTGTGCGACCTGATCGGCCTGGACACCATCGTCTCGATCGCCGAGTCGATGTACGACGAGTACAAGGAGCCGCTGTACGCCGCTCCGCCGCTGCTCTCCCGGATGGTCGACGCGGGCCTGCTGGGCCGCAAGTCCGGCCGCGGCTTCTACGACTACACCGCGAGCGCCTGAGGCCTCCGCGGGAAGGCGGCGCCGGCCGGGCCGGGGGTGCCGGGGGGGTGACGCAGCCGGCTCCCCGCCCGCGGGGAGCCGGTCCTCGCGCTACTTGACGCCGGCCGCCGCGCAGGCGTCCGCGTACTGCGGCGTGCAGATGTCGGCGGCTTTGTAGAGGCCGCCGCCGACCACCGTGACCTGCACCTTCGCCTTCGTCACCACGATCGGGGTGAGCAGCAGGGACGGGATGTGCAGCCCGCCGCTGTCGGTGACCGCGGTCGCCGTCGAGCTGATGTCCAGGCCCTCGACCAGCTCGACGGCGATGGTGCCGGCCGCGTCCGCCTCGGGCTTGTACGGCTTGTAGATGGTGTAGGCCTGCTCGCCGGCGAGCACCCGGCGCACCGCGTCCATGGACGCGTCCTGGCCGCCCACGGGCACGTTCTTGATGCCCGCCGCCTTCAGCGACTCGATGACGGCGGCGGCCATGCCGTCGTTGGCCGCGTAGACGGCCTGGATGCCGTCCTTGCCCAGGCTCTGGATGGCCTCGTTCATCTTCGCCGTGGCCACCTCCGGCTTCCACTCGCCGGACTGCTCGTAGGCGATCTTCTTGACCTTGCCGTCCAGCGCACGGTGCGCGCCCGCCTTGAACTGCGCGGCGTTGGGGTCGGACTCGGCACCGTTGATCATCACGACATTGGCCGAGGCGGCCTTCGGGCCGAGCGCGTCCAGCAGGCTCTGGCCCTGGAGTTCACCGGTGCGCCCGTTGTCGAAGGACACGTAGGCGGCGACCTTGCCGGCGGCCAGCCGGTCGTAGGCGACGACCTTCACGCCCTTGGCGGCGGCGGCCTCGACCCACGGGGCGGTGCCGCTGGCGTTGACCGGGTCGAGCAGGATGACCTTGACGCCCTTGGCCAGCATGTCGTCGAACTGGCGCTTCTGGGTGGTCTCGTTCCCGTCCGCGTTGGCGTAGCTGATCGTGCACCTCGGGCAGAGGCTGGTGACCGTCTGCTGGATCAGCGGCCTGTCGAAGGCCTCGTAGCGGGTGGAGGAGGTGTTCTCCGGTAGAAGCAGACCGATGCTCCGTTCACCCGCGCCGGCCGCCGGCTGCTGCGAGGCCTGGGTCTGGCCGCAGGCCGCGAGGGTGAGCGTGAGCAACGCGGCGGCCGTGCCCGCGGCCGCGAGACGCATGGGTCTGTTCATGATCGGTGGTGCCTCCTGTACGCGCCGCGGCGTCGCGGCAGGGAAGGGAGTCAAGCGCCACCGGGCGAATGCGTCAATAAGTGAAGGAGTCTTCGTTATTCTCCTGTCCGATTCGTTATGGAGCGAATGATCCGTGCGCATCGCCGCAGGTGGGCCGCCGGGAGCCGGCTCGGCAGCGTCGACTCCTGAAGGAGGCGCGGAGCGGAAGCCAACGGCGGGCGGCCCCGGGAACGGGGTCGCCCGCCACGGGGCGGTGCGTCAGCTGTTGATGGCGTAGCTGTCGCCGTAGACCTTCCACTTCAGCGGCGGGTTGAGGTCGAAGTTCCTGGCGTTGAGGAACACCAGCTGCTCGGTGTCCACCCGGCTGGTGTCGGAGTGCGCCTCCTCCTTCTTCATCACGACCTTGCGGGCGTCCAGGAAGGCCTTGAGGTAGGTGGCCTGGTCGCCGCCCTGGGCCGGGGTCTTGGCCTTCCTCATGGCCGCGGCGCGGATGCCGCCGAAGCTGTCCGAGCTGTCGCCGGGGCCGTGCATGACGATGGCGTCGTAGTAGATGAACTGACCGAGGGCGCCGAGGCCGTCCTTCTTGCCCTGGCTGACGGCGGGGTTGAAGTACACCCGGTCGCGCTCGTCGTTCTGGGCCTGCTGGAAGACGGTGTCCTTGGCGGCGGTGACCCAGTCGCGCTCGAAGGCGGAGCCGAGGCCGGCGTGCGAGTCGGTGCCGTTGACCTTCTTCAGCGCGGGCAGGTACTTGGCGAGGATGTTGCCGGGCTTGAGGTCGGTGTAGTGCTGGACCAGCTCCAGCATGTCACCGGTGCCCGAACAGAAGCCGATGATGCCGGCGGTGTAGCCGCGGCCGTCCTTGATGTCCTCGATGTACTTGTACTGGGCCTTCCAGTCCAGCGAGGAGTTCTCCGCGCTGGACACCAGCTGCATCGCGATGTCCTTCTTGTGCGGGTCGTCCAGCCCGACCCCCGCGAGCCGGACGGCCGCGGTGGGGGCCGGGGCGGCCTGGGCCACCGAGGTGGCCGCGGCGGTGAGGGGCGCGGCCACCAGGGCGGCGGCGAGGGCTATCCGGAGGGCACGACGGGGCTGAGGGCGCATAGAACGCTCCGTTTCCTCGGTGGGTTAGGAAACTTTCCTAACGAGAAGCTAGTCCCACAGCCCCCCACCCCCGCAAGGGTTTTGACGGAAGATCTTCAAAAACGACGGTCAGACCGCTCGTCGGTGCACCCACCAGACCGCGGCCGCGCACAGCACCGCCGCGAGCGCGGCCATCCACCCCAACTCGATGAACTGGAACGCCCAGTAGCGGTCGTCCGGCTGGTAGGTCTCGTGCACGGTGTAGCCGCCCTCGCTCACCAGCCTCTGCCCACCGTAGAAGTCCGTCCCCAGGTCGTAGAAGGCGCCACTGGAGAGGCGGTTGCCGGCCGGGTCCGTGATCCAGCTGGCCCCCGTCCAGCGGTGGTCGACCGAGGACTGGGCGAGCGTGTGCACGGCGTCCTGCAGCGGAGTGCGGTAGTGGAACCGCAGCGACTCCGCCAGCGGGACGGACGCCACCGAGGCCGCCACGCCGACCCCCACCGCGACCAGCGTCCGCCGCAGCACCGCACCCGCGAGGACGGACAGGGCGAACGCCAGGAGGACCCGGCCGACCAGCGCGGGCGGGGCGCTCGCGAAGGACAGCGCGGCGAACCGTCCGCTCTTCGCGTCCAGCGGAGCGATCCACCAGTTGGCCACCGCCCCCGTCACCACGGTCGCGACCACCAGGACTCCGCCCACGACGGCCAGGCCGCCCACCGTCCACCGGGTGCGCCCGGCACCCTGGGTCCACGCGAAGCGGACCGTGCCGTGCTCGAACTCCTTCGCCAGCAACGGCCCGCCCATGAAGGCGCCGAGCGCCCCGCCGAGCAGGTAGACGATGTTGCCGCCGACCATCAGTTCCGTACCGTACTCGTGCAGGAACGCCTTCCACCGTTCGTTGCAGGCCCGCTGCGCCATGTCGCACGATCCCGCCCCGGAACGGTCCAGACCGGCGCGCACGAAGTAGCCCGTGACGGCCAGCAGCAGGAGCAGCCCGGCGAGCAGGCCCAGCAGCGTCCGCACCGGCGGCCGGTGGCGCAGCCATGCCGCACGGAGCACCCCGCTGCGGGACAACGCGGCGGGAACGGCGGTGACGGCACTCATGGCAGCAGCACTTTCTCGTTCGAGGGGACGGCCCCGAGCGGGCCGGGGAGCGCGGAGGCGGTCGGCTCGCGCAGGTAGGAGAGCACCAACTCCTCCAGGCCGACGCGCTGTTGGCACCAGCCGCCGGAGACCGGGGCGTCCACTCCACCGGTGCGGACCAGCAGGTGGCACTGGGCGCCGGCCCGCCGGTCGCGGACCACCGGCAGCCGCTCGGCGACCAGGTCCGCCTCGGCCGTCGGGCCGGTCAGCATCCGGTGGCCGGCCAGCAGGTCGTCCACGTCGCCCGCCACCTGGACCCGGCCCGCGCCGAGCACGACCAGGTAGTCGCAGCTCTGCTGCAGTTCGTTGACGGCGTGCGAGGAGAACACCACCGAGAGCCCGTCCTCGGCCACGGCGGTCAGCAGCACGGCCATGAAGTCGTGCCGGGCCAGCGGATCGAGCGCGGCCAAGGGCTCGTCCAGCAGCAGGAGTTCGGGCCGCTTGGCGAGCGCGAGGGCGAGCGAGACCTGGGCCTGCTGGCCACCGGAGAGCCGGCCGTACGTGCGGTCCGACGGGATGCCGAGGCCCTCCAGGTGGGCCCGGGCCCGGGCGTCGTCCCACCGGCGGTTGAGGTGGCGGCCCATCGCGAGCAGGTCGCGCACGGTCAGGTTCGGGTAGAGCGAGGCGTTCTGGGCGACGAAGCCGATCCGGTCCAACGCCTCTGGTGATCCCGGCAGTTGGTCACCGAGGACGGTCAGCGCGCCCTCACTGGGCAGGATGAGTCCGGCGGCCAGGCCCAGCAGCGTGGACTTGCCGGCGCCGTTCGGGCCGACCAGCGCCACCACGTGCCCGGCGGGGACGGCCAGTCGGCAGTCCCGCAGCGCCCAGGAGCGGCGGTAACGCTTGCCCAGCCCGGCGCAGTCGATCACCGTGTCCGCGGCCATCAGGCCACCACCCCGCCCCGGCCCTCGCGCAGGTCGCGCAGCGCGTCCTCGAACACGGCGGCCATCCCCTCCTCGTCCAGCCCGGCGGTCCGCGCCGAGCGCATCCAGTCCAGCAACCCCCGCCGCAGCGCGTCCCGTTCACGCAGCGGCACCACCCCGGCGGGCAGCCCCCGGACGAAGGTGCCCTGGCCGCGGCGGCCGACCGCGAGGCCGCGGTGCTCCAGCTCGCGGTACGCCTTGAGCACGGTGTTCGGGTTGATCGCCAGCCCGGCGACCGCTTCGCGCACCCGGGGCAACCGGTCCCCCTCCGTCAACCAGCCCATCCGCAGCGCCTGTTCGACCTGCTGCACGAGCTGCAGGTAGGTCGGGACGCCGGAGGCCGGGTCCAGGCGGAACTCGATCGGAGAGGGCCGGTCGTCGCCTTTATCTACTTCCATAGCTAAAGAGATAATGGCGGAGCTGAGCCATCGTCAACCCAAGGAAAGGCAAAGGGCCCCGGCGGGGGACCCGTGGTCCGCGGCGGGGGCCCCGCGGGGGGTACCGAAGCCGGGGCCGCGCAACACCACCCCCCCTCGGGCGACGGCCTCCGCGGAAGCCACC
>NZ_JBVJJY010000018.1:0-147205 GCF_055585785.1 Kitasatospora sp. NPDC053308
ACGAGCGCGTCACCGTCGAGCTGATCAACGACGGCGTGCACCTGCACCCCTCCGTCCTCGACCTCGCCTACGGCACCGCCGGCTCCTCCCGAGTCACCCTGATCACCGACGCGATGGGCGCGGCCGGCATGGGCGACGGCCTCTACCCCCTCGGCCCCCTCCAGGTCCAGGTCACCGACGGCATCGCCATGCTCCCCGACCACAGCTCCATCGCCGGCTCCACGCTCACCCTGGACGTGGCGTTCAAGCGCTCGGTGACGGTCAACCACCTGACCCTCAACCAGGCCGTGGAATCCCTCTCCACCACCCCCGCCCGCCTCCTCGGCCTCGGCGACTCCCTCGGCACCCTCGAAACCGGCAAACTCGCCGACCTCGCCGTCCTCGACTCCACCACCCACGACCTGACCGCCGTCATGCGCCACGGCCACTGGATCACCGGCAAGGAGAGGTTCGCCCCGGCGCGGCTCCCGTAGGGCGGTTCACCGGCGGCGGTGCGGCTGCTCCGCCGCCCTGCGCCGGGCTCCGAGCGGTGGGCCGGCCCGGACGGCGATCCCGAGGGGAGGGGAGCCGTCCGGGCCGATCGTTGCCCACCCGGTCCTCGTCTGACCCGGATCCGTCCCGTCAAACCCCCGTGCCGCATGAGCAGTTCGAGGAAGCGCCGGAGCGGGCCGCCGAGACCAGTCACCCGTCCGGCGGGGCCTGGCGGGGGCGGCCCCGACCGCGCCGGACGGTCCGCGGGCGGAGGAGACGCGGTCGCCTGGACCCGGCTCCGGGCCGCCGTCGGCCCCCTCGGTACGGTGAGGGCAGGGCGAGGAGGGGTGGGTATGAGGGGATCGGGGACGGCGACGGGAGCGCGGACGGCGCGGTGGACGCCGCTGGGCGCGCTGCGGGCGCGGCTGCTGGCCGAGATCAACGCGACCGTGCACGGCCCGGACCTGCACCTGGAGCGCTACGACCGGCCGGCCGGCGATCCGGGCCTGTTCGGTCCGGACAGCATGGTGTGGCGGGTGCACGGGCACCCGGCCGGGATGCTGGTGGGCGGGTTCGCGGCGCTGCTGCTGCAGTCCCTGCACCCGCTGGCGATGGCCGCCGTCGACGCGCACTCGGACTTCCGTGTCGATCCGACCGGGCGGCTGAACCGGACGGCCCGGTTCGTCACCACCACCACGCTCGGTTCGACGGCGGCGGCCGAACAGGCGATCGCCGCCGTCCGGCGGATCCACCCCCGGATCAGCGGCACGGCACCGGACGGCCGCCCCTACCGCGCCGACGACCCGGAGCTGCTCACCTGGGTGCACACCGCCGAGGTGGTCTGCTTTCTGACCGGTTACCAGGCCTTCGCCGCCACCCCGCTGTCCGCCGCCGAGTGCGACCGCTACTACGCCGAGGCGGCGCGCGTCGCCGAGCGACTGGGCGCCCGCGAGGTACCGCGCTCCCGTGCCGAGGTGGCGGCCTACCTGGCCGGGATCCGGCCGGAGCTGCGGGTGACGCCGCCGGCCCTGGACGTGCTCCGGCTGCTGCGCGGCTTCGGCCGCAGCCGCCGCGAGCGGGCCGCCGTCCGGGTGCTGACGAACGCCTCGATCGGCCTGCTGCCCCCGTGGGCCCGGGCCGAACTCGCCGTCCGCCGGCCCCGGTCGGTCCGCGCGGCCTGGGACCGCCCGCTGGCCCGGACCGGCGGGCGGATCATGGTGTGGGCCTGCGGCCCCTCCCCGATCCGCGCCGCCGCGCACGCCCGGGCCACCGCCGCACCGCAGCACACCGATTGAGGCCTGGGCAGGCCTCCCGGTGCCGCTGCCGGGTGCCGCGGCCGCTGCCGGCGCCGTCGTCCGGCGGAGGCCGACAGACGGAGACGACAGACGAGCCGGGACGGCGAGCGGAGGCCGACACCTGACGGAGGGTGAGGGCCGTTCGGCCGTATCGCCCGACTTCGGTTGATTAAGGTTGGTACGCGGCCGTCCGAACGGCGCCGCACCGGGCCGGGGTACGGGAGGTGGGCGCTGTGATCCGTGGGGTCCACCTGGAGGCGCAGTGGCGGCGGGAGGCGCTGCGCACCAACCTGTGGGTCGTCCCGATCCTGGAGGTGGTGCTCGCCGGGGCGCTGTTCGCGGGCACCGCCGCGCTGGACCGGGCGGCCTACGCCGGCGACCTGGGGCTGCCGTCCTGGGTGATCAGTGGGACGGCGGACTCGGCGCGGCAGATCCTGGCGGCGATCGCGGCGGCCCTCATCACGGTGGTCGGCGTGGTGTTCTCGATCATGATCGTGACGCTGACGCTCGCCTCCACCCAGTTCGGGCCGCGCATGCTGCGCACCTTCATCCGGGACCGCACCACCCAGCTGACCCTGGGCACTTTCGTCGGCACGTTCACCTTTGCGATCCTCGCCCTGGTCGTCACCGGGCCGGGCCCGAACGGCGACTTCGTCCCGCACCTGTCGATCACCGTGTGCATGGTGCTGGTGCTCGCCGACCTCGCGGTGCTGATCTTCTTCATCCACCACATCGCCACCTCGATCCAGTTGCCCCGGGTGATCGCCAGCATCGCGGCCGAGCTCTCCGAGGCGATCGAGGCGAGCGCGGGCGGCCCGGAGCCGAAGGACGTCACGCGCGGGCCCTCGGCCCAGGAGCTGGGCATCCGGCTCGACACCGAGGGGGCCGCCGTTCCGGCGCCGGCCAGCGGGTACCTCCAGTTCGTCCGGCACCGCACGCTGGTGCGGATGGCCGCCGACCTGGACGCCGTCATCCGGCTGGACCACCGGCCCGGGCACTTCCTGGTCCAGGGCCACCAACTGGCCACCGTCTGGCCGCCCGAGGCGGCGCCCGAGGTGGCCCGCAGCTTCGCCCGCGCCCACGTCGCGGGCTCGACGCGCACGCTCGCCCAGGACATCGCCTTCGCGGTCGACCAGTTGGTGGAGATCGCCATCCGGGCCCTGTCCACCGCGGTGAACGACACCTTCACCACCTTGACCTGCATCGACTGGCTCGGCGAGGGGCTGTGCCGGATCGCCGCCCGCTGGAGCCCGAACCCCGTCCACCGGGACGACGCCGGGTACATCCGGGTGATGACCGCGCCGGCCAGCTACGAGCGGCTGGTCCAGCGCGCCTTCGAGAAGATCCGGCAGGCCGCCCCCGGGATGCCGGCCGTACTGATCCGCCAGCTCGACGCCCTCGCGGAGATCATGACCGAGACGAGGAACGAGGGGCAGCGCCGGGTGCTGCTCGACCAGGCGGGGATGATCGAACGCCTCGGCCGGGAGTCGGTCGCCGAGCCGGCCGACCGGGAGGACGTCCGGCGGCGGTACCTCGCGGTGCTGGCCGCGCACGAGCAGGCGCGGCGGACGGACGGGTCGGCCTGACGGTCACCCGGTCCGCCCCGCGCGCACTGCTCTCGCGCTCACTCTCCCCGCGCTCACTGCCCGCGCTCACCGGCCGGGCCGCTGCTCCAGGGCGGGCAGGACCTTGTCCAGCGTGATCGGGAGGTCCCGCACGCGCACCCCGCAGGCGTGCCACACCGCGTTCGACACCGCGGCGGCCGTGCCGACGATGCCGATCTCCCCGATGCCCTTGGACCCCATGGCGTTGACGTGGGGGTCGTGCTCGGGCAGCCAGTGCGCCTCGATCCCGTCGACGTCCGCGTTGGCCGCGATGTGGTAGTCGGCGAAGTCGTGGTTGACGACGTGGCCGGTGCGGGGGTCGAGCACGCTCTGTTCGTGCAGTGCCATCGACAGCCCCATCGTCATCCCGCCGACCAACTGGGAGCGCGCCGTGCGCGGGTTGATGATCCGGCCCACGGCGAACACGCCCAGCAGGCGGGCCACCCGCACCTCGCCCGTGTCGATGTGGACGCGGGCCTCGGCGAACTGCGCCCCGAAGGCGTGCATCGCGTAGCGGTCGTCCGCCGGCCCGACGGAGCCGGAGGCCTCGGCCCCGTCCGGCGGCTCGGCCCCGTGCGCCGCGCGGAAGGCGGCCGCGGCCTCGACGACGGCCGAGCCCCAGGTCGTCATGCCCGAGGAGCCCCCGGCCACCGACGCCACCGGGTGGTCGGTGTCGCCGATCCGCACCTCCACCCGGTCCACCGGCACGCCGAGCGCGTCCGCCGCGATCTGCGCCAGGGTGGTCCACGTGCCGGTGCCGAGGTCGGCCGCCCCGATCTCGGCCACGTAGCGCCCGCCCTCCCGCCGGATGGTCGCCGTCGACGTCGACATGCGGCTGACCGGGTAGGTGGAGGCCGCGACGCCCGTGCCGACCAGCCAGTCGCCGAGGCGGCGCACCCCGGGCCGCGGATCGCGCCGCGCCCAGTCGAACCGCGCCGCGCCCTCCCTCAGGCAGCCGACGAGGTCGCGGCTGGAGAACGGCTTGCCGGAGCCGGGCTCGACGGCGGGCTCGTTGCGGCTCCGCAGCTCGACCGGGTCCAGTCCCAGGCGCTCGGCCAGCTCGTCCATCGCCACCTCCGGGCCGAACATGCCGGGGCACTCGCCCGGTGCGCGCATCCAGGAGGGCACCGGGACGTCGAGCGCGGCGAGCCGGTGCGTGGTGCGCCGGTTGGCCGAGGCGTACATCATCCGCGCCGGCACCCCGGTCTGCTCGGCGAACTCCTTGATGCGCGAGGTCTGTTCGACGACGTCGAGCGCGAGCGCGGTGAGCCTGCCGTCCCGGTCGGCACCGAGGCGGCAGCGCTGGACGGTCGGCGTGCGGTAGCCGGCGAGGGCGAACATCTGCTGCCGGGTCAGCGCGATCCGCACCGGCCGGCCGGGCACCGCGCGCGCCGCCATCGCGGCGAGCACCACGTTGGCGTGCGGCTGCCCCTTGGACCCGAACCCGCCGCCCACGTACGGGCAGACGACCCGCACCCGCGCCTCGTCCAGACCGAACAGCGGCGCCAGGACGGCACGCGTCGGGTGGACGCCCTGGGTGGAGTCCCAGAGGGTGAGGAACCCGTCACCCGCCGGGTCCCAGAGGGCCGCCGTGGTGTGCGGTTCCATCGGGTTGTTGTGGTACATCGCGGTGCTGTACGTCTCGTCGACGGTCACGGCCGCGGCCGCCAGCGCGGCGTCGACGTCGCCCTCGGCGGTGTCGGCGGGGAAGTCCGGATTCACCTTCTCGGGCGTGTACAGGTCGTCGCGGTCGGCCCGCAGCTCGACGTCGTGCGCCCGTGGCGCGTAGCCGACCCGGACGAGAGCGGCCGCGTGCCGCGCCACCTCGGAGCTGTCGGCGACGACCAGGGCGACGACCTGGCCGCGGAAGGCGACCTCCTCGTCCTGCAGGACCGCCAGCTCGCGGTCCTCGGTGGACAGGCGTTCGGCGGTCGCGGGGGTGAGTACGGCGACCACGCCGTCGAGTGCCTCGGCGGCGCTGGTGTCGAGTTCGGTCACCCGACCCCGCGCGATCGTGGCCTGGACGGCGTGCAGGTACGCGGCGCCCGCCAACGGGGCGTCACCGGCGTAGCCGGCGGTGCCCAGGACCTTGACCGCCCCGTCCCGGCGCGGCAGATCGCGGCCGACGGCGTCCGGCTCGCTCGGGAACGTCATGGGGAGTCCTCTCCTGCCAGGCCGCGCAGGGTGGCGGCGAGGGTGCGGCGCAACAGCGGGATCTTGAACGCGTTGCCGCCGTCCAGTCCCTCGGCCGGCCGGGCGTCGGCCAGTTCCGCGTCCGCGGCGTCCCGGTAGCTCCGCTCCGAGGCCGGCGCGCCGCGCAGCGCCTCCTCGGCCCGGTACGCGCGCCACGGCGCGTGCGCGACACCGCCGAACGCGACCCGCGCGTCCACGACCACGCCGTCCTCGACGTCGAGCGCCGCGGCGACACTGACCAGCGCGAAGGCGTAGGAGGCGCGGTCGCGCACCTTGCGGTAGGCCGAGCGGCGGGCGATCGGCGCGGCCGGCAGGTCGATCGCGGTGATCAGCTCACCGTGGTCCAGGACGGTGTCGCGTTCGGGTGCGGCGCCGGGCAGCCGGTGCAACCCCGCGAACGGGACGGTGCGCTCCCCGGCCGGACCGAGCACCCGCACTTGTGCGTCGAGCGCGGCCATGGCCACCGCCATGTCGGACGGGTGGACCGCGATGCAGTGCTCGGAGGCGCCGAGGACCGCGTGGTGCCGGGTCCACCCGCCGATCGCGGAACAGCCGGAGCCGGGCTCCCGTTTGTTGCAGGGCGTGGTGACGTCCTGGAAGTAGGCGCAGCGCGTCCGCTGCAGCGGGTTGCCGCCGACGGTGGCCATGTTGCGCAGCTGTCCGGAGGCCCCCGACAGCAGGGCCTGCGACAGCACCGGGAAGCGCTCGCGCACCCGCGGATCCGCGGCGAGTTCGCTGTTGGCGACGCCCGCGCCGATCCGCAGACCGCCGTCGTCGAGCTCCTCGACCTCGGTGGACAGGACACCGGCGAGGCCGACGACCAGCTCGGGCGCCACGACGCCCAGTTTGAGGTGGTCCACCAGGTTCGTCCCGCCGCCGAGGAACACGGCGCCCGGGTTCCCGGCCACGCTGCGCACGGCGGCCGCGGCGTCGGCGGGGGCGAGGTAGTCGAACGGCTTCACCCCGCCACCTCCGTGCCGGTCGCCCGGGGGGTTCCCGGCGGGGAGGCGTCCGCCCGCGGGGCAGCGGAGGCCCCGGCCGCCTGCCGGACGGCGGCCACGATGTTGACGTAGGCGCCGCAGCGGCACAGGTTGCCGCTCATCCGCTCCGCGACCTCGGGCCGGTCCAGCCGGGGCGCCCCCGGGCCCTCGGTCACCGCGCTCGGCCAGCCCCTGGCGAACTCGTCGATCGCCCCGACCGCCGAGACGACCTGCCCCGGGGTGCAGAAGCCGCACTGGAGGGCGTCGCAGTCCACGAAGGCCCGCTGCACCGGGTGCAGGCCGCCGGCGGAGCCCGGTGGTCCGTCGCCCGCGGCCGCGCCGGCGGCGAGCCCTTCGGCGGTGACGACCTCGGCGCCGTCCTGGGTGACGGCGAGCGTCAGGCAGCTGAGCACGCGCCGGCCGCCGGACAGCACCGTGCACGCGCCGCACTGCCCGTGGTCGCACCCCTTCTTGGGGCTCGTCACCCCGAGCCGCTCGCGTAGGGCGTCCAGCAGCGTCGTGCGCGTGTCGACGGTCAGCCGACGCGCGGCCCCGTCGACCCGTACGGTGATTTCCCTGTGCATCGCACGAGCGTCCCCGGCGCGGACGACGCCCACACGCCGCGCGGCGCCGCGTCACACCCCCGGCGGCGGCCGCGCCCCGGACGGGCCCGCGCGCCCGGCACGGGCCCGGTGTCAGCCGGATGCCCTAGGGTGGCGCCGTGGACGAGAACGGGAAACGCCTCGAGTACGCGGTACCGGTCCTGCCCAGCCGGGACCTGGACGAGACCTCGGAGTTCTACGCCCGCCTGGGCTTCCAGCCGCGCGGGCGCTGGGACGGGGAGGGCGGCGAGGGCGGCGAGGACGGCTACCTGATCGTGGTCCGGGGGACGGTCGAACTGCACTTCCGGCACGACCCCGGTGTGGACCCGCTGACCACGGCCGGCGGCTGCTACCTGCACGTCCGGGACGCGGACGCGCTGCACCGGGACTGGGCACGGCTCGGCGTGCCGACCGACCGGGCCACCGGCAGCCGGCTGATGCCGCCCACCGACACCGGCTACCGGATGCGGGAGTTCGCGCTGGTCGACCGCAGCGGCAACCTGCTGCGCATCGGCAGTCCGTCCGGGCGGCGCTGAGCGCCGGCGCCGTCCGAGGCGGGGCCGCCCGGTCGGGCGAACCGCCTCGGACGGTCACGGCTCGCGGACGCACTCGATCAGGTAGTCGCCGGTGGCCGGGTCGATCGTGACGCCGTGGGTCTCGCTGCGGAACCCGGGGAACTGCCGGTCGAACTCCTCGAGTGCCCCGAGATAGCGCAGCAGCGGCCCGCCGGGGGCGCCGACGGCCTCGCCCGGCATCAGCACCGGGATCCCGGGCGGCGTCACGGTGACCATCGCGGCGGCCACCCGGCCGGCGGCCCGTGCCAGCGGTAGCCGCTCGGTGCCGCCCCGGATCAGCTGCCGGTAGCAGTGCTGGGGCGGCGCGACCGGCTCGGGCAGCTCGCGGAACGCCGTGTCGAGGGCGTCGATCAGTTCGGCGCCGGTGAGGTGCTCGTGCATCTGCCGGCACAGCTGCCCGAGCGTCAGACCGGTGTACCGGTGGGGGTACTGATCGACGAGGCCGGGCAGGACGCGGTCGAGCGGTGCCTCGCCGTCGTGCAGCGCCTTGAAGTCCATCAGCGCGTCCATCAAGGTGCCCCACTTGCCCTTGGTGATGCCCATGGAGAAGAGCACGAGGGTGCTGTAGCTGTCGGTCTTCTCCACGACGATGCCACGGCCGGCCAGGTAGGCGGTCAGGATCCGGGCGGGAACGCCCCAGTCGGACGTCCGTCCGGTGGCCGTGACGCCGGGGCAGGTGAGCGTGACCTTGATCGGGTCGAGCAGGCAGTACCCCTCGGTGAGGCCGGGGAAGCCGTGCCAGTCCGCGTCCGGTTCCAGGTGCCAACAGCTCGGTTCCCGGCTCAGCAGCGCGGCCGGGGCGTCCGCGAAGTCGAACCGCTCGCCGGTGGCCGGGTCGGTGACGGCGTCCGGTTGCCAGACGCCGAAGAACCAGGCGGGCCGGTCGCCGGCGGCGGCGATCCGTCGTGCCGTCCGGACGACGGCCTGACGGAACCTGATGGCCTCGGTGACGGCCTCGTCGATCAGCCACTGCCCCTGCGGGCCGTCCATCATGGCCGTGGCGACGTCGAGCGAGGCGATCCCCGGGTAGAACGGCGAGGTGGTGCCGTGCATCATGAACGCCTCGTTGAACCGCTCGTGCTCCACCGGCGCCCGGGGTGCGGACCGTACGTGGACCATCGCGCTCTGGGAGAGGGCGGCGAGCAGCTTGTGTGTCGACTGGGTGGAGAAGACCGTGGGCCGCAGCGGGTCGTCGAAGGTCTCCGGGCCGACCGCCATGCCGTAACGGCCCTCGTACAGCGGGTGGAAGCGGGCGTAGGCGAACCAGGCCTCGTCGAAGTGCAGCCGGGGCGCGCTGGGCGCGAACGCGCGGGCGGTCCGGACGGTGTCGTAACAGAGGCCGTCGTACGTCGAGTTGGTGATCACCGCGTACTGCGCCTGCGGGTCGACGGCGCCTGCGGTCAGCGGGTTGGCCGCGATCCTGGCGCGGACCACCTCGGGGTCCGTCCGGGTCGGTGGCAGCGGTCCGGCGAGTCCGTACCCGTTGCGGGTGGGCACCAGGTAGACCGGGCGGGCGCCGGAGATCACCAGCCCGTGCAGCACCGACTTGTGGCAGTTGCGGTCCACCAGGGCGATCTCGTCCCTCGCGACGCTGTAGTGGCCCACCATCCGGTCGGCCGTGGAGTCGCCGTGCAGGACGAAGTAGGTGCGGTCGGCCCCGAAGACCCGGGCCGCGTTGCGCTCGGCCTCGCCGATCGGGCCGTTGTGCTCGAACAGCGAACCCAGCTCACCGACCGAGATGGACAGGTCGGTGCGGAACAGGCGCTCGCCGTAGTAGTCGAAGAACGCCCGCCCTGCCGGGGACTTGAGGAACGCGACGCCGCCCGAGTGGGCGGGGGTGTGCCAGGAGTACTCGTGCGCGTCGTCGAACCGCTGCAGCGCTTTGAAGAACGGTGGCAGGATGTCGCTGCGGTAGGCCCGCGCGGCGGCCTCGACCCGGCCGGCGACGAAGGTCGGAGTGTCCTCAAGGGGCCAGATGTAGCCAGTCACCACCTCCGACACCCAGAGCGGCAGCGCTTCGAACTCCTGCTCCGAGTCGTCCGGCATGACGAGGAAGGAGGGGAGGTCCTTGAAGCGGCGCCCGATCGTCCGCAGCACGTCGGCGCCCCCGTCCTGGGGACCGACCGGTCCGCCGCCGGGCCCGCCGGGGGCGAGGTCCCAGGCGACGACCGCCGCGGCGATCGCCGCCTCGGTCTGCAGCACCGCCCGGGCGTCGCGGGCGGTGGAGGCCCACCGCACATCAAAGCCGCGGTTCTCCAACTCCTTTCCCACTCGGCGGAGTTGCTCGCCGGCGGCACCGGACCGAACCGGCCCCTCGTGCAAAGCCAGGAGGATCGCGCTCTTACTCATCGGTCACCGCGCCTCTCCCCACCCGGGGACTCGTGGACGTCGCGCCAGTATCGGAGCGTCCGGGCGGTGCCACCGGCCGTACCCGACCGGTTCGCCCGAACGGGTGGCGTGGCCCTCCGCGCACGGGGCGCCGCCCGGGCGTGCGCGAACCGACCCTTGCGCCGTCGTGCGCCGGGCCCGCAAGCCCGGGCGCGGCGGGCACGCCGAGCGCGGCCGCCACCGGCCCGTCGTGCGCCGACGGGCCGCCACGGGTGGGATGGTGGTGCGCCCCACGGGCCGGATCGGGCGGGAACACGCGCCGGGGCGGTACCCTCCGGGGCCGGCGGGCGGCACGAGCCGCCCGCCGTGAGCGACACCCGACGAGGAGACGCCACCGTGGCCACCGACTACGACGCCCCGCGCGACACCGGCGACGAGAGCAGTGACGACAGCATCGAGGCGCTGAAGAACCAGCGGGACGACAAGCAGAGCTCCGCCGTCGACGTGGAGCCCGAGGCCGTCGAGGGCTTCGAGCTCCCCGGCGCCGACCTGTCCGGGGAGGAGCTCACCGTCCGGGTCGTACCGCTGCAGGACGACGAGTTCACCTGCATGACCTGCTTCCTGGTCCACCACCGCGCCCAGCTCGCCGGCGAGGACCGCAAGGGGCAGCCCATCTGCCGCGACTGCGCGTCCTGACCGTCGGCCGCCGGCGACGGCGGGGACGGTGGGGACGGCGGGCGGGGCCGGCAGGGGAGCGCCCACGCCGGCCGGCCCGGAAGCGACGGCGGTCCCGCGCGGACGGAACCCCGTGGGACCGCCGACAGGGCTCGACGGCCGGTCGGCCCAGGCCGTCCTGGTGAGGGTGTAGACGACGTAGACGCCGCGCTGGGAGCCGGATCCCTGCGGCCGGGCGGTCGGCGGCGCGGCCCCACGATCCGGCTGAGCGACGCCCCTCGGTCGGTCCGGTCCGTCGAGGACGGCGTCGGGCGTCGTCCGCCGCTCTTTGTATGATCGCGGCGGTGGGGCGTCAGCGCCGGACGGGGTGGGAGCAGGATGGCCGGTCCCGGACCGGTGCGCGGTCGACGCCTCGCGAAGTGACGTCGTCGACGGGGGAGCGCGTGAGTAGACCTGCAGCGAGCGGGCAGTTCAGTCTCAACAGCCAGGCCATGCACGGTGCGGTGGCGGCGCTGAACGGGATGGCGTTGAACAACCCGGCCGTCGGTGGGATCGCCGACGAGTCGACCGACGCCGCAGCGACGGCGCACAGCGGGTGGGACACCGCGGGGGCGCTGCGGGCCGCTCTCGCCGAATGGCACGAGCAGGTGGGCCAGTTGACGGGGCGGCTGCACCAGAACAGTGCGGCGATGGAGCAGACCACCTTGAACTACCACGGCACCAACATCTCCATCGCCGACGCGCTCAAGCCCAAGGAGCAGTGAGCGATGCTGGGATACGAGGACGTCCTCAAGGCGAACCCCGGCACGCTCGCCACGGCGGCGGCCAAGTGGCGTGAGATGGCGCAGAGGTTCCACACCGTGGAGACCGACTTCGATCAGAAGGTGCTCTCGGTGACCCGCGACGGGCTGTGGACCGGCGGCACCGCCAGTATGGCGAACTTCCAACTGGTGCTCACCAAGGGGCAGATCACCGCCGCCCAGGTCGAGGCGAACGCCGTGGCGTCGCTGCTGGACGACGCGAAGGCGGACTTCGAGGCCGCCCAGAAGCAGGTCCGCGACGCCGCGGACGGTGCCGTCAAGGCCGGATTCAAGGTCACCGGCACCGGCGTCGCCGTCCTGGACACCAGCACGATGGACAAGGCGACCCTGGAGGCGCTGCACCACGACCGCGAGACCCAGGACGCCTACAACGAGGCGGCGGCCACGTGGACCAAGGCCATCGAGGCCGGCCTGCAGGCGGCCACCGACGCCGACAAGCGGGCCGCGACGGCCCTGCGCAGCGCGTCGAAGGCGGGCAGCCCGGACAACACCTTCAACGGGCAGGCGATCGGCGGCGGGGACGCCGCCGACGCGCAGCGTGCGGCCGCGCTCGCCACCCGCATCGACAGCCTCAGCCCCGAGGAGCGGGACCAGCTGGCGAACCTGATGAAGGCCGACGCGGACAGCCCGCAGTTCTCCCGGACGCTGCTCGACAAGCTCGGTCCCGACGGCATGCTGAAGCTCGCGCAGCAGCTCGACTCGCCCGGCGACGACGGCGGGAAGAAGGCCTCCTACCCGGGGCTCCGGACGGACCTGACCCGGGCGCTGGCCTCCGCGACGCAGGACCCGAACAGCGACTTCTACAAGAAGTGGCGCGAGTCCATGAAGGGCGCCGGGGACAAGAACTTCGGCTCCAACACCGAGCCGGTGTACGGCTACCAGATCCTCACCACCCTGATGACCAAGGGCAGCGGGAAGTACTCCACGCCCTTCCTCACCGACCTCGCCGACGACATCACCGCCACCGAGAAGGACCACCCGGGCCTGTGGAGCTACCAGGCCAACCACACCGGCACCGCTCTCGGCGCCGACCCGCTGGACAACGTCCTGACCGTGATGGGACGCCAGCCCGAGGCCGCGACGGCCTACCTGGACCCGGGAGCGGACGGCTCCAACAAGCGCCTGCACTACCTGCTGAAGGACCGGCAGTGGCCGGAGGGCTACCTCACCGGCTACACCACGGTCAAGATGCCGGACCCGCTCGCCCAGAGCGGTCTGGCCGCCGCGATCGAAGCCGCCGCCACCGGCGAGCCGGCCGGCAGCGCCCACGACGGCAAGCACACCGAGGCGCAGGCCCGGGTCATGCACGACACGATCACCACCCTGGACGAGGGCCAGGGCGGCGACACGATCAAGGACACGCTGCGGAAGCCGCTCGCCAACGCCCTCGCCGACTACGTCGGGGACACCCATGAGCTTCTCAACGGGCGCAACGACGTCTACAGCCCGCACACCGGGCACGACTCCGTCTGGAAGGACGGCGACACCGTGCGGATGGCCGTCGGCCAGGACAGCCTGGTCCGGGTCATGCGGGGACTCTCGGACGACCCGGCCGCCTACGGCACGCTGCACCAGGCGGAGACCGCACGGATCGCCCAGGACCTCGCGAGCCTCGGCCCCCACCCCACCGAGGCCCAGATGAAGGCACGGATGGACCAGGGCGCGACGGTGCTCGGTACGTTCGACGCCATCCGGGCCGACGCGGCGATGGACATGCGTGACGACAAGAACGCCCAGGCCGACTGGAAGGCCAAGATCCTCTACCACACCGTCGGCGCCCCCATCACCCCGATCCCGGTGGTCGGCGACGCCGCCCAGCGCCTGGTCGACACCTGGACCTACGAGGTGAGCCTGAACGAGAAGGACCAGAACAACGCCGAGGCCAACGCCAAGATCTCGGACACCTACCTGGAGGGCAACAAGCAGATGTCGGACATGATCGGCATCTGGGCCCGTGAACGCGGCATGAATCCGGAGGACGACGTGATCAACGGGCTCCAGGACGACGCGCTGAACTCCCGTAACCGCGGGAGCGTCCAGGCCGGCCACTACCTCGGCCGGGGCAACGCCTGATGGCCGCCGCCCGCACCTCCCGCCGTACCGCCGTCGCCGCCGCCATCGCCCTGGCGGTGGCGGCCGCGGCCGCCCTGGGCCTCTGGTGGACGCTCGGCCGGGACGACCCCGACCGCGACTGCGCCGGCCTGCGCACCGACGACCGCATCCGCACCGTGCTCGGTCCGGCCTGGCGCTCCGACCTCTCCTGCACCGACCTGGCCGTCAGCCTGCGCCGCGCCACCACGGGCGACCAGCCGGGCGTCCACACCCTGGAGCAGGCCCGTGCCATGCGCGCCGTCGTCCTCACGCTCGCCGACCGCACGGACCACCACGTCCACCCGGACGTCCGCCGGCCCCTCGCCGAAGCCGTCGCCGACTACGCCGCCGACACCCACGCCGTACTGACCCTGGTCAACGACACCTACAACGTGCACGACAAGCCGAGCAGTGACGCCTGGCAGGACGGTCAGGGCGTCCACTTCGCCGTCCAGCAGCGGGAGTTGGTGCCGGCACTGCGCGGCCTCTCGGAGGACCCGACCGCCTACGCCCTGCTGCGCGCCGCCGACCTGCGGCAGGCTGCCGCAGGCCTCGCCACGGTCAAGCCGAACCCGGCCGACGCCCAGATCGAGAACCAGGTCGGGCTCGCCGCCATGCCCGCCGGAGCGTACGACGCGATCGCCGACGACGTGGTGCGCGAGCGCGGCGCCGACTCCCGACGCGCCTGGGAGAGCGAAGCCCTGACCCGCTTCCGGGCCGCCAAGGCCGACCCGGTGCCGGAGTACGGCACCGACCCGGTGGGCCACCTGACGGCCACCTGCCTCGACCGGATCGACCCCAAGGGCGCGAGCCTCTACGTCCAGCTCAAGGACCAGACCGTCTGCCTGCTCAACCGGTGGTCGGCGTCCTCGGGCGCGAGCCTCGCCGAACCCGAACTGGGCGTCCTCGGGGACCGGGCGCTGAACCTCACCGTCACCGGGCAGCAGGAAGCCGAGCGGGCGCTCGCGCCGTAGCGTTCAGGCCGCCCCCACGAGGTCGGCTCGCTCGCGGAACCGGTCGACCTCGCCGCACCGCCCGATGCGGTCGGGAACGAGGGCCGAACCCCGGCTCGGCCCTGCCCGGTCGGACCGCCTCCACGGCATCTGTGGGGGCAGCCCGACAGGACAGGGCCGAGCCGGTGGTTCTGGCGGCCCGGAACCGGAACCGCCTGCCTGTCTTGCTGTCTGACAGGTTCACAGGTCGAATCATGCGCCGCAGCGCGGCTTCGCGTCAAGGCCGGGCCCCGCGCCCCGCCCGTGGGGAGCGTCCGCGCTCCGGAGCCCGCCCGTCGCCGATTCCGCTCGTGTACGGACCCTTCGGGGGCGACACGTCCACACCTGATCGGATTTGATCGTTCGGCGGTGCGCAGGGCAGGCTCGGTGCCGCACAGTGGCGGAACCGCCACGGTCCGGCACGGAGGGAGCCGCATGTCCGGGACCGAGCACAGCAAACCAGCAGCCCACCTCGTCGTCGGCTACAGCCCGCAGGACGGCTTCGTCGCCGTCCAACTCAACCCGCCCCCGGCGGAATACGTGTGGCACGACCGGCAGGCCGAGCACCGCGAGGAGCGGTACGGGCCGGGCAACGCCTACCACCAGTGGCTCGCCGTCGACGCCGCCACCGGCGCGGTGTGGTTCGGGGACACCGACTGGCGGGGCCGGGGCGAGGACGCCGGCTCCTGGCTCCCGGGACACCGCCGGGCGACGGTCGGCGACGGCGCGCTGCCCTCCCCGGCCGTGTTCGCCGTCCTGCTCACCCACCGCGCCGTCGACGACCGGGGCTCCGAGACCTGGCGGTTCTTCACGGCCGAGGAACTCCACGCGCTGGCCCGACGGGTCCTGCCGCTGGTCCAACGGGTGATCGGTTCGCTGCACCGGGTGGGTCCGGACGCGGACCTGGAGTGGTCGGCCGAAGCCGCGACGGCGTGGGTCGATCTCGAACAGGCCTGCCGGTACACGCTCGACGCCGGGGGAGCGGTGGTCTGGGCCGAACCCCGGATGAGCCCGGTGCCCGCCTGGCGGGTCGAAGTGGCGGACTTCCTCGACCGGAATCCCGAGCTGTGCGACCCGGCGTGGGCGACGGCCACCGACGCCGAACTGGACGAGTACGCCGCGTACCGGCCCGATTCCGGCTACGCCGGCGTTCCGGGGCGGATGTGCGCCCCGGCGGGCGTCCGGATCGAGGAGGGCTACACCTTCTACGGTCACCGCGCGGCCCTGTACGCCTACCGTGCGGCCGCCTGCGGCGACCGCACCCCGGTGGAGGCCGGGCTCTGGCTGCGGACCAGCGATGCCGGACGGCGCAGCTGGGAGGGCGCGAAGGTGGTGGGAGCGAGTCTCGCCGACGCCCCGGACTGCGTGTTGGAGCACCTTGCCGAGACGTTCCGCGGCGCCGCGGCCGAGGACGGCGTCGTCCTCACCGGCCTGCCGGCCTACCTGCGGCGGCAGCGGGCCGAGGAGAGGGCGGCGGTCGACGACACACTCGCCGCCACCGGGGAGGAGCTGAAGCGCCTGGAGGAGTTGCTGAAGGAGGTCCGTCTGGTCCGGAACACCGTCCTGACCAGGGTCCTCAGCTGGACCGACGGTCGGGACGACGAGGCGATCGCCGGTCTCGCGGCGATGTCCCCGGCCGCCGTGGCCGAGTGGCGCGAGCGGCTCACCGCCGACCAGGGGGTCGGGTCGGAGGCCTGAGGGCTGCCCCCGGGGCCGGCCCGCGGGCCGGCCGGCGACGCTCCGGACCGTGCGGCGGCGCCCCGCTCAGGAGAGGGCGGCCTGCGCCTGTGCGGCGAGCATCCGTTCCAGGGCCAGGAGGGCGCGCGGGGCGTGCCGGGTGTCGATGCGGACGGTGTAGATGAACCGCGTCAGCTCCGGGTCGGCGAGGGGGCGCGCCACGACCTGCGCGCTGCCCGGGGGCAGTGCCAGCCGGGGCATGACGGCGACGCACAGGCCGGCGGCCACGAAGCCGAGCACGGTGTTGAAGTCGTCGCCGTCGTAGTCCAGGCGGGCCTGGAAGCCGGGAGTCCTGGCCATCTGGGCGAGCAGTTCCAGGCGCAGGGCGGCCTCCGGGGCGGCGATCCAGGTCTCCGAGGCGAGGTCCGCCAGGGCGATGACGTCCCGGTCGGCGAGGGGGTGGTCGGCCGGGACGACCGCCACCACCGGGTCCCGGGCGACCAGCAGCCGTCGCAGCGTCCGGGGCGGCGGCACCGGGATGAAGTCGTAGTCGTACGTGAGGGCGAGGTCCATGTCCCCCCGCTTGAGCCGGCCGTAGCCGGCTTCTGGCTCCACCTGGGACAGGCTGACCCGGACGTCGGGGTAGGCCGTGTGGAGCTCGGCGAGCGCCTGCGGGACGATGCCGGCGGCGGAGGAGGCGAAGGCGCCGAGCCTGATCCGCCCGGCCGTGCCCGCGCGCATCGCGTCGAGTTCCACGGAGGCCGCCGCCAGGGCGCTCCGGACGCGCTGTTCGGCGTCGAGGAGGACCGTGCCGGCCGGGGTGGCGCGCACCGGGCGGCGCTCTATCAGGATGAGGCCGGCCCGGCGTTCCAGTTCGGCGATCTGCTGGGAGACGGCGGGCGCGCTGTAGCCCAGTTCGCGGGCGGCGGCGTTGAAGGAGCCGTGGCGGACCACGGCTTCGAGGGTGGCGAGCAGCCGGGGGTCGAGTCTCTGCACCGAGTTAACGCTCACTTATCTGTCGCGAAGATGTCTTTTCTTGTGCTTAAGCGTGAACGGCAGCAGGATTCTTGCTCGCGGCCCGGATGCGCAAGCCCGGGACCGCGGCCCGCCCCCGCCGTCGTCGGGTGCCTTCGCGCGCCCGCCGGGGCCGTGCACCCCCTCCTCCGCAGCCCGCCCGCCACCGCCTCCGTCGGTCGGGCTGCGGGGAGACGGCCGTCGACGGTCGAATCCCTTCACCCCCGGAAGGACGTGGTATGCCCAAGCCACTGATCGGACTCACCACCTACCTCGCCCACGCCCAGTGGGCGGAGTGGGAGTTGCCCGCCGCGCTGCTGCCCGCGGCGTACAACAGCTGCGTCCAGGCGGCGGGCGGCCGGGTGGTCCTCCTGCCGCCGGACGATCCGGAGGCCGCGGCCGATGTCGTCGCGCGCCTGGACGGGATCGTCCTGACCAGCGGTGAGGACGTGGATCCCGCACTGTACGGGGCGCAGCCGCACCCCTGCACGGGACCGCCGGTGCGCGAGCGCGACCGGTGGGAGTGGGCGGTGCTGTCCGAGGCCCTGGCACGGGACATGCCGGTGCTCGGAGTGTGCCGAGGGATGCAACTGCTGAACGTGCACGCGGGCGGCACGCTGATCCAGCACCTGCCCGAAGCCGTCGGCCACCACGGGCACAACCTGCACGGCGGGCACTTCTCGCCGCACGCCGTCACCACCGTGCCGGGGACGCGGATCGCCGCGCTCCTGCCGGGGACGCGGCAGGTCGCCACGCACCACCACCAGGCGGTGGAGACCCTCGGGGCCGGCCTGGTCGTGGGCGCGCGCACGGCGGACGGCACGGTCGAGGCGATCGAGAGCACCCGGCACCGCTTCGTGATGGGCGTGCAGTGGCACCCCGAGATGGCCTTCGACTCGGCGGTGGTGCACGCGCTGGTGGCGGCGGCCAGGTCGACTCCGCCTCCGCCTCCGCCTCCCACCGAGGGCCGCGCCGGCGAGCGCAGGGTCCGGGTCCGGCGGAGTGCGCCCGGAGTCACCGGCGCGGCAGCGGTCTCTTGACACCGCCGCTCTCCACCCCGCAGGATCAGCCCGTGAACCTGTCAGACAGCCAGACAGGTGGAGGAGCCCCGCGGCGCGTCAGCGCGATGGAAGCGGTCTTCGGCCACCTGCGCAACGCCATCGAGCAAGGTCAGTACGCCGTGGGGGACAAGCTCCCCTCGGAAGCGGAGCTGTGCCGGACCCTGGAGGTCAGCCGGCCCGTGCTGCGGGAGGCGCTCCGCGCCCTGCAGGCCATGGGCCTGACGGTCTCGAAGACCGGCAAGGGCACCTTCGTGGTGGCGAACGCCGTCGAGGACCCCACCTTCGGCGACTACGCGGCCAGCGACCTCCTGGAAGTGCGCCGCCACGTCGAGATCCCCGTGGCCGGATACGCGGCACTGCGCCGGACCCCGGAGGACCTCGACCACCTGGCCCACCTGCTCGACCGGATGGAGCGGGAGACCGACACCACCGCGTGGGTCGCCCTCGACACCGTGTTCCACCTGGCGGTGGCCGAGGCCTCCGGCAACCCGGTGTTCCGCCGGGTCATCGAGGAGATCCGTGACGCACTGGCGCGTCAGTCGACCTTCCTCAACGAACTCGGCGGTCGGCGCGAGCAGTCCAACTGCGAGCACCGGGCGATCGTCGAGGCCCTGATCGACGGTTCCGAACCCGACGCCGTCGAGGCGATGTCCCACCACCTCCACCGCGTGGAGGCCACCCTGACCGACATCGTGCGCCCCCAGCGGGCGGACACCCCGAGAGAAGGCAGAGCCGAGGCGTGAGCGAGCAGTTCCTCAAAGACGAGAAGCGCCCCACGACCCGTCACGTCGACGCCGGAGACACCGGCTACAGCAAGTCCCTGAAGGCCCGGCACGTCAACATGATCGCCATCGGCGGTGCGATCGGCACCGGGCTGTTCCTCGGCGCGGGCGGCCGGCTCGCCGACGCCGGGCCCTCCCTGTTCGTCGCGTACGCCGTCTGCGGCGTCTTCGCGTTCCTCGTCGTCCGAGCGCTCGGCGAACTCGTCCTGTACCGCCCCTCCTCCGGCGCCTTCGTGTCGTACGCCCGGGAGTTCCTGGGGGAGAAGGGCGCGTACACGGCCGGCTGGATGTACTTCCTCAACTGGGCGACCACCGGCATCGCCGACATCACCGCCGTCGCCACCTACACCCACTACTGGCACCTGTTCTCCGACATCCCGCAGTGGGTGATCGCGCTCATAGCCCTGGCCGTCGTCCTCACCGTGAACCTGATCTCCGTGCGGATCTTCGGCGAACTGGAGTTCTGGTTCGCCATCGTCAAGGTCAGCGCCCTGGTCGTCTTCATGGGCATCGGGATCTTCCTGCTCGTCACCCAGCACCCGGTCGACGGCACCGTCCCCGGTCCGTCCCTGATCACCGACAACGGCGGCATCTTCCCCAACGGCCTGCTGCCGATGCTGCTGATCATCCAGGGCGTCGTCTTCGCCTACGCCTCCGTCGAACTGGTCGGCGTGACGGCCGGGGAGACCGAGAAGCCCGAGGAGATCATGCCGAAGGCGATCAACTCGATCATGTGGCGGGTCGGCCTGTTCTACGTCGGCTCGGTGGTGCTGCTGTCGATGCTGATGCCGTGGAGCTCGTACAGCGCCGGCCAGAGCCCCTTCGTGACGGTGCTCTCCCACATCGGTGTCCCGGCGGCGGGCAGCGTGATGAACCTGGTCGTCCTCACCGCGGCGATGTCCTCGCTCAACTCCGGCCTCTACTCGACCGGTCGCATCCTGCGCTCCATGGCCGTCAACGGATCGGCCCCGCGCTTCACCGCCCGGATGAGCCGCAGCCAGGTGCCCTACGGCGGCATCCTGCTCACCAGCGGCATGTGCGTGCTCGGCGTCGTCCTCAACTTCGTCGTCCCCGCCGACGCGTTCGAGATCGTGCTCAACCTCGCCGCCATCGGCATCATCGCCACCTGGGGCATGATCATGGTCTGCCACCTGCTGTTCTGGCGCAAGACCCAGGCCGGCGAACTGACCCGCCCCGCCTACCGGTTGCCCGGCTCGCCCTGGACCGAACTCCTGACGCTGGGCTTCCTGGCCACCGTCCTGGTCCTCATGTACGCCGACGGCGGCGCCGGGCGCACCACCGTGCTGTGCGTACCGCTCATCGCCGCCGCCCTCGTCGCCGGCTGGTACGCGATCCGCGGACGCATCGCCCGCGTCGCGGCCGGCACCGACGACTGAACGACGACCGAACGACGACTGAAGGACGACTGACACCGGACGGCCCGGGCGGACGCGGAGCACCCGCGCCTCCGCCCGGGCCCGTCGCCCGCAGGTCAGCAGCCCCCACGCCACCCCGATCGAGGCCACCATGCTCACCAGCCCCCTCGCGGACGCGCCCGCGATCCGCGAGCCCCACCACGCGCCCGTCGCCCACGTCACCCGAGGCGGCGTGGTCGAGGGCATCCACTACGGCTCCGTCGTCGTCCTCGACGCGGACGGAGGCGTCCGCTTCCGCCTCGGCGACACCGAGGCCGCCTGCTTCCCGCGGTCCGCCCTCAAGCCCGTCCAGGCCGTCGCCATGGTCCGCGCCGGACTGCCGCTCGACGGCGAACTGCTCGCCCTCGCGATGGGCAGCCACTCCGGCGAGGAGCGCCACCTCGCCGGCGCCCGACGGATCCTGGCGCTCGCCGGCCTCACCGAGGACGACCTGCGCAACGTCCCGGACCTGCCGTACGGCCCGGCCGTCCGCGACGCCTGGATCCGCGAGGACCGCAAGCCCACCCGGCTCGCCCAGAACTGCTCCGGCAAGCACGCCGCGATGCTCCACCTGTGCAAGCTCAACGGCTGGCCGCTGCACGACTACGACGCCCCCGGGCACCCCCTCCAGCGGATGATCGCGGACGTCGTGGAGGACCTCACCGGCCAGCGCATCGCGTGCGCCAGCGTGGACGGCTGCGGCACCCCGCTGTTCGCCGTCTCCCTGCACGGCCTGGCCCGGGCCGCCGCACGGATCGCCACCGCCGCGCCCGGAACCCCCGAGTTCCGGGTGGCGGACGCGCTGCGCGGGCATCCGGAGATGGCCTCCGGCGCCGGAAGGGACGTCGCCGAACTGATGCGTGCGGTCCCCGGGTTGATCGCCAAGGACGGCTTCGAGGGCGTCCAGGTCGCCGCGCTGCCGGACGGCCGCGCCATCGCCCTGAAGATCGCCGACGGGGCGAACCGGGCGCGCGTCCCGGTCGCGGCCGCAGCCCTGGCGCTGGCGGGAGTCGACCCGCGGCTGCTCACCGGGTTCGCCGGGGAACCGGCGACCGGCGGCGGCCGACCCGTCGGCGGCGTGCGGCCGGTGCCGGCGCTGGACCCGTCCGCCCAGCTCTCCCCCGCCTGACCCGACCCACCCCCGCGAGAAGAGGACCCGCCCACCCATGACCGCCGCCACCCGCAGCGAACACGACCTGCTCGGGGACCGCGACGTCCCCGCCGACGCCTACTGGGGCGTCCACACCCTGCGCGCCACCGAGAACTTCCCCATCACGGGCACGCCCATCTCCACCTACCCGCACCTGATCGACGCGCTGGCTGCGGTCAAGGAGGCCGCCGCCCTCGCCAACGAGGAACTCGGCCTGCTGGAACCCGCGAAGGCCGGGGCGATCGTCGCCGCCTGCCGCGAGATCCGCGGCGGAGAACTGCACGACCAGTTCGTCGTGGACGTCATCCAGGGCGGCGCCGGCACCTCGACCAACATGAACGCCAACGAGGTCGTCGCCAACCGCGCCCTGGAGCTGCTGGGGTACGCCAAGGGCGAGTACCGGCACCTGCACCCCAACGAGGACGTCAACCTCGGCCAGTCCACCAACGACGTCTACCCGACCGCCGTCCGGATCGCGACGGTGTTCGCGGTGCGGGGCCTGCTCGACGCGATGGCCGTGCTCCAGGACGCCTTCGCCCGCAAGGCCGTCGAGTTCCGCGACGTGCTGAAGATGGGCCGCACGCAGCTGCAGGACGCCGTGCCGATGACGCTCGGGCAGGAGTTCTCCGCCTTCGCCGTCATGCTCGACGAGGACCGCAGCCGGCTCGCGGAGGCCGTCGAGCTGATCCACGAGATCAACCTCGGCGCGACGGCCATCGGCACCGGCCTCAACGCCCCCGCCGGGTACGCCGAAGCCGCCCGGCGCCACCTCGCCGACCTCACCGGGCTGCCCCTGGTGACCGCGGCCAACCTGGTCGAAGCCACCCAGGACTGCGGGGCGTTCGTCCAGATGTCCGGGGTGCTCAAGCGCATCGCCGTCAAGCTGTCCAAGACCTGCAACGACCTGCGGCTGCTGTCCTCCGGGCCGCGCGCCGGCCTCGGCGAGATCAACCTGCCGCCCGTGCAGGCCGGTTCGAGCATCATGCCGGGCAAGGTCAACCCGGTGATCCCCGAGGTCGTCAACCAGGTCGCCTTCGAGGTGATCGGCAACGACGTCGCGATCACCATGGCCGCCGAGGCCGGCCAGCTCCAGCTCAACGCCTTCGAGCCGATCATCCTGCACTCGCTGTCGGAGTCGATCACCCATCTGCGCGCCGCCTGCCTCACCCTCGCCGAGCGCTGCGTCGGCGGCATCACCGCCAACACCGAGGTGCTGCGCGCGACCGTCGAGAACTCCATCGGCCTGGTGACCGCCCTGAACCCGCACATCGGGTACACGGCGGCCACCGACATCGCCAAGGAGGCCCTGGCGAGCGGCCGGGGCGTGGCCGAACTCGTCCTGGAGAAGGGCCTGCTCCCGGCGGAGCGGCTCGCGGCCCTCCTGCGGCCCGAGGTCATCGCCGGCAGCGGTGCGGCCGTGGCCTGAGCACGGGACGCCCCGGCCGCCCGCGCGGCCGGGGCGCCACGCGCTCCCGGCCGGCTGCCCGGCCGGTGACGCCTCCGACGGCCGCGCCTGCCGGCCCGGACGGCGTGGACGGCCCGGACGACGTGGATGACGTGGACGTGGACGTGGACTGCGCTCCGCCTCGTGAATGCCGCTGATGCCCTCGCGAGGCCCATCCACGCGCAAGGCAAGCAGCCGGGACGAACTGCGGGCCCGAGCCGAGCGGGGAGCGGACCGGCCCGATCGCTCGCTCGTGGCGCCGTGTCCGTCCGGGCTCGTCGAGCGCCGTCGGCACGGTATCCTCCCAACCAGAGTGCCCTTCGGTGATCTTCGGCTGCCGCCTGGGGCACGGAGCCGCCGGGTTCGTGGGGCACGAAGCACCCGGTGCGAAGGGGCCCACCTATGTCAGCCGGCGCATGGCCGCAGTTCTTGGTCCGCTCCGAGCGGTTCACCGCGCTCTACACCGAGTTGCCGGCGTTGGAGCGCCTGGTGCTCAGATCCGTGCACCTCAGTCCGTACGGCCCGGCCGTGACCTTGCGGGTCGAGTTTCCCCGCTTCCCGGATCTCGCCCCGCCGGAGTGGACCGAGGCCGGCTGTGACCGGTTCGAGGCCCAGATCGAGTTCCACGCCGTGGGCGAAGGCCTGCGCATGCGGGGCATACCCGACAGCACCGTGGTCGACATCGAGTTCGGTCCCCGTCTCCAGAGCCCTGAACGTCGGATCGGGGTCGCGGTGAGCGGTCCGGAGTTCTCGCTGGGCTTCACCGCGCACTCTCTGACGGTGGGCCGTCTCAACGCCTACCGCTCCGGCGACGGGGACCCGTACGCGGCCCGGCGATGGTTCGCGAGTCCCCTGGACCAGCGCCTGTACCAGGGGGTGCTGCCTCCCACGACTGCGAAGGTGTTCTATGAGCGAGCATGACTGGTCCGCCGAGGTCGCCAACCCCGAGGTGATCCGCGACGTCCTCGGCGCGCCCCCACCACCCCTGGCGGACTACCACTTGGAGTCCGTCCTCATCGACGAGCGCGAGGCGTCGGTCACCTTGAGGTTCTCCGCCTTCGGCATCCCGGCCGGTGCCGCCGACCTGTGGCGGGCCCGCGGCCACAACGCGGTCGAGTTCGTCCTGGTCTGTGTCGGGGTGAAGAACCTCGAGGTGGACACCTGGTCCGGCTGGCCCACGACTGTCGCCGGCCTCAGCGGGGGGACCGTTGTGCTCGCCGGTCAGGACAAGCGCGTGTCCTTCGAGACCGACGAGATCCGCGCTCGGCCCCCAGTCGGACGCCTGCGGAGTCAAGCGCAGTGACCACCCCGGCCGTCGAGTAGGGGCCGCCGCGTCGAACGCTTCACCCCGAAGGTGAACGCCGCGGATGTTCGCCCGAACCTGGCAGGAGGAAGGCACACAGGTCAGCGGTGATGCCGCACGCCCTGATAGCCGATCAGCCCCCTCCTGAGATGGCCCGCCCGCGGAGCCGCAGGTGAGCTGACCGGCACGGCTCTGCGCAGGTGCCGAGCATCGAGCTCGACGTCAGGGCGTCGACGGTGCGGCTGCCCGACGAGAACGGCGCCGTCGCCGTCGCTGTCGCCGCCGCGGACAACGGACTGGCTGCCGGCGGGACCGGCAAAGGCCCTTCATCACCACGACGAGCGCCCCGTTCCGGATGCGGGCGTTGCCGAGGAGCCGGCGGCCGTTTCTGCCGGGGAGGTGCTTCCGCCGGGCGGGCGAACCGGTGCCGGTGGCACCGACGGGGACGGGGGCTGGGGGCCGTCCCCCGGCTTGGGGGACGGCCTCCAGGCACCTCCGGGGGCGGGCTGGAGGGCGGACGCCATCCACCGCACCGAGGCCTGCTACCTCACCGGTGCGGGCCCGTCCCGTGCGAGCGAACCCTGCAGTGGCGGCGTGGGGGGCGGAGGCCTGGGGCACTGGCAGCTCGTCCGCCGCCCGCGGCCTCGCTGTGGTGGGTCGAGGCCCGCCGGCTCAGCCGACGTACTCGGACGGCGAGAAGGCCTTGTAGTAGCCGCCGTTGATCCACAGCTCGATCTGGCCTTGGACGTAGCCGTTGTAGCTGTACCGGGCGGGCCCCCCGTAGCACGTCCAGTTGTAGAATGTCGCGTTCGACGGGAAGCTGCAGGAGCCGTAGTTGTAGTAGTTGCCGCCGGAGTTGATGAACACGTTCGAGGCGCTGAAGGTGTTGTCGCCCTGGCTGGTCACGTAGGCATGAGCCTGGTAGACGCCGTTGTTGATCGAGACGCACGCCTTGGCGTACACGCTGCCGCCCGGGATGACCTGGGTGGTGGGCCCGCAGTAGTCGCCGTTGCCGGCAGTGGCCGCGCTGGCAGGGGTGGCCAGCGTGACGCCCCCCAGGAGGAGGCCGCCGGTGAGCGCGGTCGCTGCGAGCTTCTTCCGGATGTTCATGACCTGTCCTTTGCTCCATGGCGTCGCCGGCCCCTTGCAGGCCGCGATTCGCCCGTGATGCCACGCCACCAGCGGCGTGGCCGCAGTCCGAGTGGATCGCTCGTGATGAGCGGGGAACAGAGCGTCAGGCAGTGGAATCGATGTCGCGCTGCCCGTTCCCGACTCAAGGGAACCGGCTGACGGTCTGCCCCTCGAATGATTCGGCCAGGTTCGAACACTCATGACGCCGACCGCTCGGGCGGCCGGCACCTGATCAGGGGCGGCGTGCTCTACCTCGACATGGATCGCGCCGTTCTCGCCAACGCCCGGTTCGCGATCTCGCCGCGCGGCACCCTGATCGGCGCGCTCCTGCGGCTCCTGCGTGACCACCAGCGGCCGGGCGGCGGCTGGCGGGGCATGGTCCAGGGGACTTCCGTGACCGGCCGTGTCGTCTCCGGGGCCGGGCGGCCCGGGGCGACTACAGGCCTGGGAGGGAATCGAGCAGGGCCATGACGAAGGCACGGGGGGGCGCTTTGGGCGCCGGTGCCGAATGAGAGGGCGAGGAGGTAGCCGATGGTGGCGTCGTGGGGGTCGACGGGACGTTGCCAGGCTGCGGAGATCCATTCGCTCCCGTGGGCCTCGAAGGTGGCGATGTGTTCGCTGTCGCGTGCGAAGGTGCTGGTATCCGAGGTCTTGGCGGCGAGCCGGTAAGCGGTGGTACCCAGTCGGGCCTCTACGTACCAGGTGCTCCGGCGGAATCTGGCGGGGCCGAGGGTGAGGGCGAGGGGCTCGTCCCGCACCCGCGCGGTGAGGAGCGCGCTGTCGCCGGTGCCGATGGGATACGGGGCCTGCGCGGTGGTGCCGGGCCTGCGCCGGAGCGTGCCCGTGGGGACGAGTTCTCCGGAGACCTCGGCGAGGCCTTCTGTGGTGTCGAGGGGGCCGGCACCGGCCACGACCCGTCGTCCGCGCCGCCGTTCACCGGCGTCCGGTGATCCTCGACCGGACCGCGGCGCGGGCGTCGGCGGCGTCGTCGGCGTGCAGGGCGAGCTCGGCGAGTTCCCGGCACTGCGCGAGGGTGTGGGCGGCCAGGGCGGCCCGGACCTCGGGGAGTGCGGAGGGCGCGGCGGACAGGCTGGTGATCCCGAGGCCGACCAGGACCAGGGCGAGGGCCGGGTCGGCGGCGGCTTCGCCGCAGACGCTGACGGGCCGGCCGTGCGCGGCCGCGGAGCGGGCGGCGCTGGCGATCAGCGTGAGCAGGGCCGGCTGCCAGGGGTCGAGCAGGTCGGCGAGGGAGCCGAGGGTGCGGTCGGCGGCGAAGGTGTACTGGGCCAGGTCGTTGGTGCCGACGCTGAAGAAGTCGCAGACCTCGGCCAGCCGGTCGGCCCGCAGGGCGGCTGCCGGGACCTCGATCATCGCGCCGGCCATCGGCAGGCCGTGCGCGCGGACCCGGGCGGCGAACTCGGCGGCCTCCCGCGGGACGGACACCATCGGGGCCATCACCCACACCTGGGCGCTGCTGCTCCGGGCGGCCTCGGCGATCGCGGCGAGCTGGGTCTCCAGCAGCTCGGGATCGCGGGCGGCCGTCCGCAGGCCGCGCACGCCCAGCGCCGGGTTCTCCTCGTCGGCGGCGGTGGCGAAGGGCAGCGGTTTGTCCGCGCCCGCGTCGAGGGTGCGGACGACCACCCGGCGGTCGGCGAAGGCCGCGAAGACCTGCCGGTAGGCGGCGGCCTGTTCGGCGGGGCCCGGCGCCTCGGCGCGGTCCAGGAAGAGGAACTCGGTGCGGAACAGTCCGACGCCCTCGGCGTCGGCGGCGGCCGCCCCGGCCAGCTCGTGCGGCGCGCCGAGGTTGACCAGCAGCGCGACGGGGTGGCCGTCCGCCGTCCGGCCCGGTCCCCGGACCGCGGCGGACTGCTCGCGGCGACGTCGGTCGCGTTCGGCGGCCCGTTCGACCGCCTCCGGGCTCGGGTCGGGCTCGACCACGCCGTCCGCACCGTGCACCAGCACGTGCCGGCCGTCCGCCAGCGCCGCGGCGCCGGCGCAGCCGACCACGGCGGGCACGCCGAGCGCCTTGGCGAGGATCGCCGTATGGCTGGTAGGCCCGCCGCGGACGGTGACCAGGGCCAGCACCCGGGCCGGGTCGAGCAGCGCCGTGTCGGCGGGGGCCAGGTCGTCGGCGACCAGGACGTACGGGTGCCCGGGGTCCGGCAGGCCGGGCACGGGCAGGCCGAGCAGGTGGGCCACCGCGCGGTCGCGCAGGTCGTCGAGGTCGGCGGCGCGTTCCGCGAAGTGACCGCCGGCGGCGAGCAGTGCGGTGCGGAAGCCGTCGAAGGCGGCGGTGAGCGCGTGGGCGCCGTCGGTGCCCCGGTCGACCAGGCCGGTCGCCTCGTCGGCGAGGAGCGGGTCGGAGGCCATCAGCGCCTGGGCGGAGAGGACGTCGAAGCCGGGGCCGGTCACCCGGGCGGCGCGCTCCTCGAGGTCGGTGACGACGGCGGCGAGGGCCGCGCGGACCGCGTCCGCCTCGGCCGCCGGGTCGGTGACGGGCCTCGGGGCGGGCAGCGCGGGGGCGGGCGCCATCCGGGCGACCGGGCCTGCCGCGCTGCCCGTGCCGACGCCGATCCCGCGGATCGGGTCGCTCATGCCGCGGCGTCGAGGTCGGCGGCGAGCAGGTCGGCGAGCGTCTTCAGGGAGTCCTCGGCCTGGTCCCCGGTGGCGGTGAGCTCCAGCGTCTCGCCGCAGCGGGCGGCGAGGGCGAGGACGGAGAGCAGGCTGCGGGCGTCGACCGGGGTCTGGCCCGGTCGGCCCACGGTGACCTTGGCGGGCTGGCGGGCGGCGGCCTGGACGAACAGCGAGGCCGGGCGGGCGTGCAGGCCGCTGCTGGAGCCGACGGTGACCTGGATCGAGTGCATCGGAGTCCTTGGTGGAGAGGGGGGCCGAGGGGCCGGGTGGGAGCCGGGTCGGCGGGGGAGTGGGGCGCGGTGGCCCGCGCGGGGGGATGCGCGGGCCACCGCGGCGGAACCCGGTCCCGGCGGTACGGGGGCGGTGGCCGAGGCCGGGCCGGCCGTGGGTTTCACGTCCGTTTCCGTGGTGTTTCGATTGGTTCTACGCCCGATCGGCGAGCGGTGTCAACACATTCGGGCAAGTTCACAGATGGCGACCAAGCCCGCCCGACCTCTTGCTTTTCCTACCGGAAGGCGTATGGTCGGCCTGAACCAAGCGTGAACAGACATGAAACGGACCCAATCCCACATGTACGCACCCGAGCGGCAGCAAGAGATCCTCCGCCTCGCCCAGGAACAGGGCAGGGTGGACGTGCCGACGCTGGCCGAGGAGTTCGGCGTCACGCAGGAGACCATCCGGCGTGACCTGAGCGCCCTCGACCGGGCCGGTCTGCTGCACCGGGTGCACGGCGGCGCGCTGCCCGCCGGCGCGCTGCACCTGGAACCCGGCCTGGCCGAACGGGACTCCACGGCCGCGGCCGAGAAGGAACGCATCGCCAAGGCGGCCCTGGCCCTGCTGCCCGAGCAGGGCAGCGTCATCCTGGACGCCGGGACGACCGTCTCCCGGCTCGCCGGACTGCTGCCGCCCGACAGCGCGCTCACCGTCGTCACCAACGCCCTCCCGGTCGCCGCCCGGCTGGCCGACCACCGCGGGCTCAGCCTCCACCTGGTCGGAGGCCGGCTGCGCCACCGCACCCAGGCCGCCGTGGACGCCTGGGCGCTGCGGGACCTGGCCGACGTCCACGCGGACGTCGCGGTGATCGCCACCAACGGCTTCTCCGTCGAAGGCGGCCTGTCCACGCCGGACCTCGCCGAGGCGGCCGTCAAGCGGGCCATGCTCGCCGGTGCCCGGCGGGTGGTCCTGGTGGCCGACTCCTCCAAGTACGGCGCCCGCCACTTCGCCCGCTTCGGCTCGCTGGCCCAGGTGGACGTGCTGGTCACGGACACCGGACTCACCGACCAGCAGACCGCCGAGATCGAGAACCACGGACCGGAAGTCATCCGCGCATGATCGTCACCATCACCCCCAACCCCAGCCTCGACCGCACCTACGAACTGGCGGCCCTCCTGCCGGGCGAGGTCAACCGGGCCTCGCACGACCGGCTCGACCCGGGCGGCAAGGGCGTCAACGTCTCCCGCGCGCTCACCGCCGCCGGCCACCGCACCAGCGCGCTCCTGCCCCTGGGCGGCCTCTCCGGGCAGCTGCTCGCCGACCTGCTGCGCGGTCAGGGCATCGAGGTCGCGGCGGTCGGGATCGCGGGCGACACCCGGATCAACGTCTCGATCGCCGAGGACGGCGGGCGCCTGACGAAGATCAACGCGGTCGGCCCGGAGCTGACCGCCGCCGAGTCGGCGGCACTGCTGGCGCTCGTCCGCGACGCGCAGAAGACCGGACGGGCCACCGGGAACGACGTGGACTGGCTCGCCTGCTGCGGCAGCCTGCCCCGCGGACTGGCACCCGAGTGGTACGCCGAGGTCGTCGCGCAGGTGCACTCGGGCGGCGCCCGGATCGCCCTGGACACCTCCGGCCCCGCGCTGCTGGCCGCGCTCCCGGCCCGCCCCGACGTGGTCAAGCCCAACCGGGAGGAGCTCGCGGAGGCCGTGGGCCGTCCGGTCCGCACCGTCGGGGACGCCGTGGCCGCCGCCGCGGAACTGCGCGAACGCGGCGCCCAGCAGGTCCTGGCCAGCCTCGGTGCGGACGGGATGCTGCTGATCGCCGAGGAGGGCAGCTGGTACGGCACCGCCCCGGTGAGCGCCGTCCGCAGCGACGTGGGCGCGGGCGACGCCTCGCTCGCCGGCTTCCTGGGCGCCGGCGGCACCGGCCCCGGCGCGCTCGCGGCGGCCCTGGCGCACGGCGCCGCCGCCGTACAACTGCCGGGGAGCGTCATGCCCACCCCGGACGATCTGGACCCGGCCGCGGTGGTCGTGACGGCGGACCTCCCGCTCGAACGGCCGCTCCGCGGCTGAGAACCGCCTCCGGCGTCCGTCGCCGGAGGCGGCACGCCCGACCGTGTGGGACGGGAGGGCGCACATTCCCGGGGGCAAGGGACACTGTTCAGGCACCAGCCGAAGGACCGACACGATGAGCGACACCAGCGGACTGATCACACCCGCACTCGTAGACCTCTACCTCGCCCCCGTGGAGAAGAGCGAAGCCCTCCGCGCCCTCGCCCAGCGGCTGGTCGCCGAGGGCCGGGTCACCGATCTCGACGGCTTCCTCGCCGACATCGCCGCCCGCGAAGCCCAGGCCCCGACCGGGATGGGCGACGGGATCGGCATCCCGCACTGCAGATCGCCGCACGTCACGCGGCCGAGCCTGGCCTTCGGCCGCAGCGCCGGGGGCGTGGACTTCGACGCCCCGGACGGACGGCCCGCCGACCTGGTCTTCATGATCGCGGCACCGGCCGGTGCGGACGACACCCACCTGCAGATCCTCGCCGAGCTGGCTCGCCGGCTCATGGACCCCGCCTTCACCGGCGCCCTGCGCGAGGCCGAGAGCCCCCGCGCGGTCGCGGCGCGGATCAACGGGGAGGAGGCGCCGCAGGCCGCTCCCGCGGCGGCCTCGGAACCGCCGTCGGTTCCCGGTGCGGCCTCCGGACCGGCGGCTGCCGATCCGGCCGTGGCGCCGCAGGCCGCTCCCGCGGCGGCCCCCGCCGACGGCGGGCTGCGGCTGGTCGCGGTGACGTCCTGCCCGACCGGCATCGCCCACACCTACATGGCCGCCAAGGCCCTGGAGCTGGCGGCCGCCCGGGCGGGTGCGCAGATCCAGGTCGAGACCCAGGGCTCGGCCGGGACCACGCCGCTCGCCCCCGAGGTGATCGCGGCGGCCGACGCGGTGATCCTCGCCCATGACGTCGAGATCCGGGACCGGGCCCGCTTCGCCGGCAAGCCGACCGTGGACGTGGGCGTCAAGGCCGGCGTCAACCGCGCCGACGACCTGGTCGCGCAGGCCGCCGCGCTGGCCGCGCAGGCGGCCGGGGGCGGTGCCCGTCCCGCCGCCTCCCCGGTCGCCCCGGCGAGCACCCCGGGTGCCCCGGCGGGCCCGGCTGCGGGCGAGCACTGGGCCCAGCGGCTGCGCCGGTACCTGATGACGGGCGTGAGCCACATGATCCCGTTCGTGGCGGCCGGCGGTCTGCTGATCGCGCTGGCCTTCGCCATCGGCGGCTACCAGATCGCCTCCGCGCCGTCCGTGCTGGGCCACTTCGACTGGACCTCCTCGCACAGCTGGGCGGCGATGTTGTTCCAGACCGGCAAGACCGCCTTCGGCTTCCTCGTCCCGATCCTCTCCGGGTACATCGCCTGGGCGATCGCGGACCGGGCGGCCCTCGCCGCGGGCATCGCCGGTGGCGCCGTCTCGGTGGCGGTCGGCGCGGGCTTCCTCGGCGGCATCGTGTCGGGGCTGGCCGCGGGCTTCCTGGTGCTGTGGATGATCCGCTGGAACGTGCCCCGGGCGATCAGGGGCATCATGCCGGTCGTGGTGATGCCGCTGTTGTCGGTGGCGGCGGTCGGCTTCCTGATGTTCGTGGTGGTCGGCTCGCCGATCGCCTCGGCCATGAACGGCCTGACCGACTGGCTGAACGGCCTGTCCGGCTCCAACGCGATCCTGCTCGGCGCCCTCCTCGGCGCCATGATGGCCTTCGACATGGGCGGTCCGCTCAACAAGGTCGCCTACACCTTCGCGGCCGGTGCGCTCACCACCGCCGGGACCACCCCGGACGCCGGCAGCCTCAAGGTGATGGCCGCGGTGATGGCCGCCGGCATGACCCCGCCGCTGGGCATGGCCCTGGCGACCGTCGTACGGCGCCGGCTGTTCACCGCCGAGGAGCGGGAGAACGGCAAGGCCGCCTGGGTGCTCGGCGCCTCCTTCATCACCGAGGGCGCGATCCCGTTCGCGGCCGCCGACCCGCTGCGGGTCATCCCGGCGGGCATCGCCGGGAGCATGACCGCCGGCGGCCTGACGATGGCCTTCGGCTCCACCCTGCGCGCCCCGCACGGCGGGATCTGGGTGCTCCCGCTGATCGGCAGCCCGTTCCTGTACCTGGTCGCGGTCGTGGCTGGCACGGTGGTCACCACGGCGGTGGTGGTGCTGCTCAAGGGGCTGCGCAAGCCCGCCGACCAGCCGGCCGCGGAGGCCTTCGCCGCCGGTGCCGGACAGCAGCCGGCCGCCGTCTGAATCCTGCCGCCCGCCGAAGAGCTCCGGGGCGCCCGCTCGAACGAGCGGGCGCCCCGGTCGTGTCCGGCGGGGCGGATCAGGCCCGGCCGGCCAGCGCGGGTATCAGCCGGACGTCCTCGGGGGCGGCCGTGTTGTGGCGCTCGACCCAGGTGGTCAGCGCGCTCTGGCAGGCGTGGTCGAGGTGACGCAGCTCCGTGAGGTCCAGCTCCAGGACGCGGTCGGTCGGCAGGGCCTCCAGGGCGTCGAGCAGCGTGGGCAGCCGGAGGAAGGTGGCATTGCCCGTCAGCCGGACCCGGACGGTGCCGCCGGGCAGCTCCTCCGTCTCCACGTGCAGCCGGGACGTCTCCCAGGCGGTCTTGACGATCGACAGGCCGAGGCCGATCAGCACGCCCTCGAACATGTTGACCGTGACGATGGCGACGGCGGTGGCCACCAGGACGAACGCTTCGGAGCGGTGCTCGCGCCACAACGGGCCGAGCTGCTTGACCGGCAGGAGCTTGAACCCGGCGTGCACGAGCACACCGGCGAGCGCCGCGACGGGGATCACGCCGAGGGCGGCCGGGAGCAGCGCGGCGAACAGCAGCAGCCACGCGCCGTGCAGCACACGGGACGCCTTGGTCCTGGCACCGGCCTGGACGTTGGCGGCGCTGCGGACGATGACCGCGGTCATCGGCAGGGCGCCGAGGATCCCGCAGAGGGTGTTGCCCGCCCCCTGGGCCATCAGCTCCTTGTCGTAGTCGGTGCGCGGTCCGTCGTGGAGCCGGTCGACGGCCGCCGCGCTGAAGAGGCTCTCGGCCGAGGCGACGAGGGTGAAGGCCACGATCGTGACGAGCAGCGCGGGCGTGAACTGGCCGAGAACTCCGGCGCCCGGCGGCTGGATGGCGTCCAGCAGGCCCTGGACCTCGACCTTCTTCACCGGACGGTGGAGCAGCCAGGCCGCGGCGGTGGCGAGCAGGACGGCCACCAGCGCGCCCGGGACGACCCGCACCCTGGAGGGGAGCCGCTGCCACAGCACGATCACGGCGATGGTGCCGGCGCCGATCGCGAAGGAGTAGCCGGCGTCGGGCGAGGAGACCAGCCGGGCGGCGAGGCCGGGCAGGCCGAGGAGCTTGTCGATTCCGCTCGCGGGCGCCGGCCGGCCGGCCATCGCGTAGAGCTGGCCGGCGATGATGACCAGGCCGATCCCGGCCAGCATGCCCTCGACCACGGCGACGGAGATCGCGCGGAACCACCGGCCCCAGCGCAGCGCGCCGAGCAGCAGTTGGAGCAGGCCGGTGGCGACGACCACGACACCGAGCGCGGGCAGCCCGAACCGCTGCACGGTCTCGGCGACCAGGACGGTCAACCCGGCGGCCGGGCCGCTGACCTGGAGGCTGCTGCCGGGCAGGGCGCCGGTCACCAGGCCGCCCACGATGCCGGTGATCAGGCCGAGTTCGGCCGGTACGCCCGAGGCGACGGCGACGCCGACGCACAGCGGGAGGGCGACGAGGAAGACGACGAGCGAGGCGGTCAGGTCGTACTTGAGTGCGGGAAAGCGCATGGGAGCCCTCATCCGGGGAGCTTGGGGAACGGTCGGCCGCGGGTGCGCGGCGGGCCGAGGGTCGGCAGCGGGCCGCGGGTCGGCGGTGGGCCGCGGCGTCACAGCGGCAGGAAGGCGTCGGCGCCGGGGCGGTGGGTGAGGACCGCGCCGGTGTGCACCTCGTAGAACCAGCCGTGCAGGCCGAGCAGACCCTCGTCGACCCGGCGCGCGACGCTCGGGTGGGTGCGCAGCTTCTCCAACTGGTCCAGGACGTGGCGTTGGACCGGTCCGGCCAGGTCGTGGTCCGGCTCCCCGCCCGGTGTCAGCGCGGTGCCGTCGGCGAGCCAGTCGCGCACCGCGGGCACGCCGGTGAGGTCGTCGCCGCGGACGACGGCGCCGACGGCCCCGCAGTGCGAGTGGCCGCACACCACGATGTCGGCGATCTCCAGGACCTCGACGGCGTATTCGATGGTCGCGGCCTCGGCGGACGGGACGTCCGGCCGGTACGGCGGGACGATGTTGCCGGCGGTCCGCATCTCGAAGAGGTCCCCGGGCCGCGCGCCGGTGACGGCGGCGGGGATGACACGGGAGTCCGAGCAGGTGATGAACAGCGCCTGCGGGGACTGGCCGTCGGCCAGTCGTCCGAAGTCGTCGGAATTCCGTGCGGCGCGGTGGCGGAACGTACGGGCGTGGTCGATGAATTGCTGCATGTCGTGCCTCGGGGCCTTTCGGAAGTCGTCTGGTGAAGGGAGACTTCGAAGCCGCGTCCGCTCGATGCGGAAGAGGGCAGCGCGGAGCGCGGCGGCGGGGGCAGGAGAATCACTGCCGTGGGCCGTCGTGAATCGCGGGGCGTGGGGGTGTCACCGCAGGGGTGTCGCTGCTGTCGACGAGCAAGCGGGCGCGGTCGGCGCCGGATCAGCAGCGGAACACCTGGAGGGCCGCCACTCTGGACCGTCTGAGCGCCCCGTGCGGTGCCTCGGGGTCACCGGCCGGGGACGGGTGGGTGACGGCCGGACCGTCGTCGGGCACGGCCGGGAGCAACTCGGGCCGCCGGCGCGGGACTTCGACGGACCGGCTGCGCGGGGAGCAGAGGCCGGGCGCGAGCTTGGGCGGCATCGCCTCCTCGACGGGCTTCGCCTCCGCGGCCACGGCCCGGCAGCGGTTGTCCCGGGCGAACGCGGCCGCCGACTGGGACAGCGCCAGCAGGCCCAGCACGGCCACGAGGGCGACGGCGACGGCGCCGACCATCTTCGTGACCACGGACATTGCCCGTTCCTTTCCCCGTCTTGACGCCTTCTTGGGACTCTCGTGAATCCTGACGAGCCGCCATGACGGGGAGTTCCGGAATTCCGTAAACACTATGTTAACTGTCTCGGCAGAACAGTTGGTGATCCTGCGGAGATCGCTCCGGATGCGGGAGAACGGTGAATTGTTGGCGATGCGATCTTTCCGAATCGCCGGATCCGGTGGTGGCGGCCGAATGACCGGCTGATCCGGCGGGGATTCGACGCACGTGCGGGGTGGCCCCGGCGGCGGGTGCTCGCCGGGGCGCCACGGAGGTCACGGGCTCGGAGGCTCGGGCAGGCGGGTGAACATCGCCCGGGCCTCGTGCTCCGTGCAGCGGGCGTTGAGGCAGTAGTCGGCCCACTCCGCGGCCTGCTCGAAGGAGGAGCCGCCGGCGATGCTGGCGGTGGCGGCGGGGACGTCCAGCAGGGTGCGGCGCAGCTGCACGTCCGGGCCGAGCAGTGCCCAGTGGGCGCCCGGCCTGCCGAAGGGCATGCCGATGCTGCCGGGGTTGACCACGAGGCGGCCGGCCGCGAGGCGGGTGAAGGGCATGTGGGTGTGGCCGCAGACGACCGTGGTGACCTCGGGGGCGACGTCGGCGAAGGCCTGCTCCCACCGTTCGACCGGGCTGTCGACCAGGAGCACCTCCTCGTCGTCGCGCGGGGTGGCGTGGCAGAACAGCACCGTGCCGAGACCCTCGACCGGCAGGGTCACGGAGGTCGGCAGCTTTTCGAGGAGGTCGACCTGGTCCTCGCGCAGGCCGCGTGCGGCCGAGGGCCCGATCGGGTCGGGGATGGAGTCCCGCAACCCGCGCCGGTACTCGACCAGTTCCCGGTCGGCGTTGCCCCGGATCCAGACCGCCCGGTCGCCGAGACCGGTCAGCAGGTCCAGCACCGCGGCGGGTTGCGGTCCGCACGCGATGTCACCGGTGAGGACGATGAGGTCCGCATCGTCGACCTCGGGTTCCGCGAGGACGGCCTCGACGGCCGGGAGCACACCATGGATGTCGGAGAGGACTGCTACGCGCTTCAGCATGATCCCAAGTATCCGGTGGCGCACCGGCGTCGCGGGTTAGCATGGCGGAGATCGAGTCAGCTCGGGACCGGTGCGATCGAGGAGGGGTATGTCCGAGCCCGTCATCGACGTCCTCGCGGACGCCGACGAGGCCGTGGTCGGGGCGTTCCGCCGGTTGTTGCCCCAACTGGGCAAGCAGCCGCCCGAATTGACGGCGGAGTTCGTCCGGGGTGTGGTCACCCACCCGGCGAACCTGGTCCTCGCGGCCCGTTCCGGGGGCCGGGTGGTCGGGCTGCTCACCCTGGTGGTGCTCGCGCTGCCGACCGGGACCACCGCCCGGTTCGAGGACGTGGTGGTGGACGAGTCGGCGCGCGGTGCGGGCATCGGACAGGCGCTGGTCCGGCGGGGGCTGGAGCTGGCGCGCTCCCACGGGGCCCGGCAGGTCGATCTGACGTCCCGGCCGAGCCGGGTGGCCGCGCACCGCCTGTACGAAAAGGCCGGTTTCGTGCGACGGGAGACCGGTGTGTTCCGTCACCACCTGGAGCACACCGGTCCGCCCGCCGGGTCCGCCGCCGGGGCTCAGCCGGCCGCTGGCGTCAGCTCGAACAGGTAGCCGTTGGGCGGAGTGGTGGTCGGCCGGACGGTGCGGCACTCCCAGCCGGACTCCCGGAACGCCTCCTGCCACTGCTCGAGGGTGGGGAGGTAGTCGCCCATCAGCGCGTGGACGGCCTCGAAGCCGAGGGTGAAGACGGTGGTGTCCGGGCCCGGGAGTTCGCTGGTCCGGACGACGTCGCAGATGAACAGCCGGCGCGCGGCCGGGAACGCGGTGCGCAGCCTGCGCAGCGTTCGCACGCAGCTGTCGTACGGCCAGAAGTCGTGCCCCATGAACACGCACGTGACGGTGTCCACGTCGGCGAACTCGGGCCGCGGTTCGAGGTCGAGGACGTCGCCCTGGAGCAGCGTGATGCGGTCGCCGAGGCCGGCGGACTCGACGGACTCGCCGGCCAGTTGCACCGCCGCTTCGGAGAGGTCGACGCCGACTCCGCGTGCGCCGGGGTGGTTGCCGAGGATCCGGATGAGCCGCTGGCCGGAGCCGCAGCCGAGGTCGGCGACCTTGCCCACGGGCGGGTCGGCCAGCAGGCGGTCGAACAGCGGCTCGACCTCCTCGTCCCCGATCAGTCGCGAGCCGACGGCCACGGCCCGCATGTCGCGGTGGTAGAACTCGCCGGTCCTGCGCTCCGCGTGGGTCACGTCCGGGGCGATGCTGAAGAGTTCGCCGCAGCCCTTGACCAGCCAGTAGAAGTAGCCGCGGGCGGCGTACGCCTCGGCGAACAGCGCGCCCGGGATCACCACCTCCTCGTCCTTGACCTCGACGACCCGGGCCCAGTGCAGGGCGCGGTGCACGGAGCGGATCACCGTGTCGGAGAGGCTCTCGTCGCCGCCGTTGCCGAAGGGCGCCTGGCCGTCCTCGGCGAGCCGGTCGAGGATGCCGAGCTGCTGGGCGGCGGACAGGGCCGCGGCCGCGACGTAGGAGGAGTAGAGGTCGGCGACCGGTCCGCGGACCCAGTCGGCCGGCGCCGGCGCGGTGTCGCTCGGTGAAGACATGACGTTCCCCGTTCTGTTCTGATCTGTTCTGAGCAGTCCGTTGTCTCTGGTGCGTGCGCGCGACGTGATCAGCCGGCGGGTGCCACCTCGGGGGCCATGTGCCGGCCCACCTGGTCGAGGCGCCGGATGACCTCCTCCTCGGTGTCACCGCGGACGGAGACGATCGCCACGGCGTCGTTGCAGTTCTCCGGGCGGGCCAGGCGGTCGCCGGGACGGGCGAGCACCTGGCATTCGAGGACCCAGGGCTCGTCCGGGGGCGTCAGGGGCCGCTGGAGGACACCCTCGTCCGCGTAGATGACGGTGAATCCGGTGAGGTGGTCGGCGGGGGCGGCGGGCACCGGCACCGTCCCCTCCACCTGGGCCTGGATGACGGCCTCGTCCAGGTTGACGCCCGTCCGGGACAGGAAGCCGGCGATGACCCCGCCGCCGCCCGCCCGGGCGCCGATCTCGCAGAAGACGATCTCCCCGTCGCGCACGAACATCTCGTGGTGGGTGACGCCGGTGAAGCCGGGGTGGGCCGCGAGGACGCGTCGGTTGAACTCCAGCAGCGCGTCGAGCAGCGGACCCGGGCCCACGGCGACGTCCCGGCAGGGGTGCAGCCGGGTGTAGGAGGTGGGCTCGTCGATGTACCGGGCGGCGACGGCGGCCAGCACCTCGGAGTCCTGGACGACGCTGTCGACGTGGAAGAGCTCGCCGTCGATGAACTCCTCGACCTCGAACCCGTCCAGGCGGTGGCCCTGTCCCGCGGCGAGGGCGGTGACCTCGGCCGGCGACCGCAGGACGAAGATGTCCCGCGCGCCGCTGCCCAGCCGCGGCTTGACGACCACGGCGCCGGTGCGGGACAGCAGGTCCAGGGCGGCGGTCTCGTCGAACGGCGCGAACTCCGGGACGCGGATGCCGTACGCGCTCAGGTGCTCCTTCATCCGGACCTTGTCGCGGAAGAGCACCGCCTCCTGCGCGGTCTGGCCCGGCAGGCCGAGTTCCTCGCGCAGTTCGGCGGCGCGCAGCAGCAGCCGTTCGGTGATGGCCACCAGGCGTTCCGCTCCGCGCCCCGTGAAGCCGGCCAGGTGGTGGACCGCGTCGGTGAGCGCGCGGTCGTCGTAGACGTCGACCGCGACGACGGATTCCAGTTCTTTTCCGGTGGCTTCGCCGACCCGGTCGAGGGGGGTGACCAGACGTACCGCATAGCGGTCCTCCGGCAGGAATGCCCGCCCGTCCTTGTCCCGGTAGAAGGAATAGCCGATCCGGTCGAGCAGAAGGACGGGAATCTTGCGTGGTCGATCACTCATGTTTGTCACTGCTTTGTCACTGCCCCCGGTTCGAGTGCGCATGCGGCCGGATGTGCCAGGCATGTCCCGCGCAGGGGATTTCGGATGCCTCGCGGATTCACTTCCGCCGGCCGGGCCGTCGGTCGGACGGTCGGCGCGGACGGCGGGTCCGGACCGTCGGCCGAAGTGGCGGACGGAGAGGTGGGAGGCATGCCACCGAATCCCGACGCCACCCTAGGCAGCGGGTTCGGCCAGCGTCCAGCCCTGGCCGGCGAAGGCGAGAATTCGTGGGCGGATTCCGGCGGCCTTGCCGCTGTTTGTCCGCTTCTGCAGCGGTGCCGTGCGGGGTTCTTCGCCCTCGAAGCGCACACTTTGAGCCAGTTGTCGGACCATGATCAATCAGCCTTGACGACCGCTTGTTCGAATGGTTCGATCGGTGAATCTCTGCTGGACACAAGGAAAACTCGCGGCTTCTCACCGCGGTGTACGGGGCCTTGACCGGGGCTTCTTCCGGGCATGACGGAGAAGGGGGAAAGTGGTTCACGTGGGACGTCTCTGGTCTGCCCTCGAGCAACCTCGAACGGATGCGCCGGCGGGGCTTCCCGATTGGGTGCCCGGGGTTTACGGAGCCTTCGCGGAAAAGATCCTCGACCGGGATCGCGCATATCCCTGCTACTTCGGGGTCCAGGGGCAGCAGCGCGGAAACAACTGGTTCACGGTATTCGACCCCTCCCGCCCGGAACAGCACGGGGTGCGCGCTCTGGGTGACGCCCTGCTGGAATTCCGCGAGCAGGCACGGCGGGGCGCCAAGCGGCAGACCCTGATCGTGTTCGCGGGCCCGCCCGAGCCGCAGGCGAGCCTGAACGACCACCAGGCGGCCTTCTGGCGGCTGCTGGAAGACCTGAGCGCCATCGACACCGCGCCCTGGCCGGAGGGCTTCACCACGGACACCGCGGACCCCGCCTGGCAGTGGTGCTTCGCGGGGGAGCCGTGGTTCACCTTCATGACCAGCCCCGGCTACCACCAGCGCGACAGCCGCAACCTGGGACCCTGCCTGACGCTGGTCTTCCAGACCCGGCGCGTCTTCGAAGGACTCAGCGGCTCCTCGGTCGCCGGGCAGGCCGCCAAGCGGCGCATCCGGGCGGACCTGGAGCGCTACGACGCCGTGCCGCCCCACCCGTACCTCGGCGACCCCGCGTACTCCTCCGTCCACAAGTGGCGCCAGTACGCGCTGCCGGACGACCAGTCGGTGGGCAGCCCCGAGAAGTGCCCCTTCACCGGCTGACGCACCGTCCCGCGCCCGGCCGTCCGTGGCCCCGCCCTGCCCGCCTGCAGGCCGTACCCGCACGGCGCCACCCGCCCGCGTGCGGCCCGGCCGTGCCACCGCGGGCGGCGTGGCCCGGCCGCGGCGCCGCCCCGGGCGGCACGACTGCCGCCCGCGTGCCCCTCTCCGATCCCTCCGATCCGACCGGTCGAAAGGTGACCCCTCCGTGTCCGACTCCGTGTCCTCCGCCGTGTCCGACCCCGACTTCTGGTCCCGCCACGTCTTCGTGCTCTTCAGCTCCGACGCGATCCACCGGGGCGTCCACACGGACATGGTCCAGCGGCTGCGCAAGGAGGGCTTCCCGCCCGTCGCCGCCCGCGCCCTGCACGCCGACCCCGAGCTGATCGACGACCTGTACGCGGACCTCATCGCCGGCCAGTGGCAGACCTGGCGGTACCGGCTGGTGGACGCGGTCCTCACGCTCGGCCCGGCCATGGCCCTGATCTGCCGGTACGAAGGGGCCGCCGGGGCCGGGTCGGACGGCGGCGCCCACGACCTCCTCGCCCTGCGCAAGGGCTACCAGCACCCCGAGCAGGCCCAACACGGCACCCTGCGCCGGGACTTCGGCGCGGTCAACAGCATCGTCGGGCTGATGCACAGCTCCGACGGGCCGATGGAGTCCGAGCGCGAGGCCGCCATCTTCGGTCTGACCGCGGCGGACGCCGCCGCCGATCCCGAGGCCGCGGCCGCCGAGATCGACTACCTGTGCCAGGTGGTCACCCCGCACACGCCCGAGCACCGGGACTTCGACCAGGTGCTCGCCACCGTCCGCACCCGTGTGCTCGCCTCGCTGTGGGAGGGCCTGCCCGGCGAGGTCCGTGACGGCCTGCGGAACCGGTTCCCGGAGACCGCCCGGCTGGGCGACGTGGGCGCGGGGGCCGAACTGGCGGCGCTGCTCGCCGGTCACGCGCCGGACGCCCTGCTGTCCTTCCTGGCCTGCGAGTTCGAGCCCTCGGCGGCCGGTGAGATGCGCATGTCGGTGGCCGAGCAGGCGCTGCGCGGCACCGGCGTGGTCCTGGACCGCTGGGAGCGGGTGGTGCTGGAGTCCTCGCTGCACTTCCAGCCGCTGCGCGCGAGCCGGCAGCCCGCCCGGTGACGGTCACCCGACGCGGGCTCACGTGATCTGAGACGGGCCGGTCCCGACCGGTCCGTCCGGCCCCGCTCCGTCGCGAACCGGGGCCGCCCGAGCCCGGTGACCCGCCGCGATCCGCCGCGATCCGCCGTGACCAGCTGTGACCCGCGGCGCCCCGCGGCGCCCCACTGCGCCCCGCTACGACCCGTTGTGAGAGGAAGCCTTTCGTGGATGTCTCCGTGCTTGACCGGCTGCCCGCCCCGGTACGGGCCGAACTCGACCGCCGGCGGGCACCGCTGCCCGCGATGGCGGCCCTGGTGGAGGCCGACGAGGACGAACCCGTCCTGCTCGCCGGCTCCTACGCGACCGGGGAGTGGAACCCCACCTCCGACCTCGACCTGCTGGTCCTGACCAAGCGGAACCGCCCGCGGCGCGCGCCCGGCACCACCAACCACCCCTCGATCCTCGGGGACAGCTTCGACGGGCAGGCGGGCGATCTCCCGGTCAACGTCGAGTACGTCTCCGCCGAGCGCCTGCACGACCTCGCCCGGGTGCTGGGGAGCGCCGACGGGGACGGCGGCGCGGTCGACCTGCCGAACCTGCAGGGGCTGGAGATCCGGCTCGTGCAGCGCGTGCACAAGGGCATCCCGCTGAGCGGCGCCGGGGAACTGGAGCGGCTCCGCGCGGGCCTCGACCTCGACGCGGCCCGCTCGGCGGCCACCGCCCTCGCCTTCGTCGGCACGCTCAGCCTGCTGGAGGACACGACCGTCCTGACCAGCCCGACCCGCGAGCTGATGTGCCGGGGCGCCGCGGAGTCCCTGCTGATGTCTGCCGTGAACGGGTTCGGCCCGCTCACCCATGACGGCAAGCACCTGCTGACCCGGGCGGCACGCATCGCCGAACTCCCGCAGGTCCCGAAGCTGTTCGGCCGGATCGAGACGCTGCTGTTCGCGGACCGGCTGCCGCACGAGGAAGCGCTCGGCCTGGTCCTGGACCTGGCCGAGGACCTGTACCGGTCGTTCGCCGACCCGCGCTGCCCCTCCCGCGTCCTGCCCATGCTCGACCCGTTCGTCCCGACCTGGGCGTGGACCGGACGCCCGTGGACGTCGCCGGGACACGGCCGTGCGGAGACGGGACGGCCCGCCCCGGGGCAGGGCGTGTGACGGCCCCGGACCCGGCCGTCGACCGGGCGGCGGACGAGGCGTGGCGGCTGCTCGACCCCGATCCGCCGCTGTTCGCCTCGGAGGCGTGGCTGGAGCTGTTCGCCGGCCGGATCGAGGGCCGCCACCGCCGCTTCGTCAGCGCGCCCGGCACACCCCTCGCCACCGGTTTCTTCGGCACCGTCGTCGACGACAGCGAGGTCTCCGAGAGCAAGAACCCCTGGCAGCTGCTGTTCGAGCCCTGCAGTCTGCGGACGCTGACCCCCGTGGCGACGGCGGCCCAGGCCGCGGCCCGGGCCGCCGGGCCGCCCCGTGCGGCCTGGTTCCCCTCGCTGGTGCTGATGTACCCGGGCCTGGAATGCTTCCCGGCCGGTCCCGGCCGCCACCACCCCGCCGCGCTGGACCGCGCCGTCGCGGACCTCGTCGGCCGGGCCCGGGACGAGGGCCTGGAGTCGGTCGCCTTCCTGTACGTGCAGCCGGAGGAGCGGGCGCTCGCCGAGGCGCTGCGCCGGGCGGAGTTCGTGGAGTTCCCGCTCGCGCTGCGCTGCAACCTGCGCCCGCCCGGCACCTCGTTCGCCGACTACCGGGCCGCCCTGGGCCGCAGCGCGGTCAAGAGCATGGACCGGGTCCGCCGCCGCCTGGCCGAACGGGGCGTGTCCATCGCCCGGTTCCCGCTGAGCGAGCTGGACGACGCCGGGGTCGAACGGCTCGTCGACCTGCGCCTCCAACACCGCGCCAAGTACGGACGGCGTCCCGATGCCACCGGGGAGCGGGACCAACTCGGGGCGCTGCGACAGAACTTCGGCGACCGCTGCGAGGTGGTGGCCGCGCTGGCCGACCGGCGGATCATCGCGTTCTGCCTGTTCCTGGACGCCGGCGAGGTACGGCACTCCTGGACGAACGGCGCCGACTACACCGACGGCCGGTCCAAGGACACCTTCTTCGAGGTGTGCTACTACCGGCCGGTCGAGGACGCCTACCGCACCGGCCGCAAGGAGCTGTCCTACAGCTACGGCGCGGAGAACGCCAAGCTCGAACGGGGCTGTCGCCTGGACGAGGTGAGCGGCTTCGTGCTCCCGCTGAGCGACGACGGCCTCGAACCGGCGCGCCGTGCGGCGCAGGCCCTCGCCGGGGGGCTCGCTCGTCCCGGCTCGGAAACGCACAGGACAACGGGAGAGTGACGAGACAGTGATGGCCACCGACGCCGCCGAGGCCCCCGAGGGGCGCGGCATCCTGCGGGAGCGGGGCTTCCGGTACTACTGGACGGCGCGCGCCCTGTCCCTGGTCGGGGACTACGCCTTCCGCACCGCCTTCGCGACGCACATCATCAGCGTCAGCGGCTCGGCGTCCACGCTGGCCGCGGCGACGGCCGTGCTGCTGGTGCCCTCCCTGGTGTTCTACCTGGTGGGCGGCGCCGTCGGAGACCGCACCCGGTCCCGGCGGGCCATCATGATCGGGGCCGACCTCGCCCGGTTCGTGGTCCTCGTGCTCATCGCGGGGGTGACCTACTGGACGTCCAGCGTGGCGCTGCTCGTCGTCCTCGCGGTGCTGATCGGGGTGGCGGACGGTTTCTTCCAGCCTGTGTCTTTCGCCTACATGCTGGAGATCACGCCGAAGGAGAAGCTGGTCGCCGCGAACTCGGCGCTCTCCGTGGGCCAGCAGATCGGACTCATCGGCGGCCCGCTCGTCGGCGGGTTCATGGTGAGCCTCGCGGGCGCCTCCGCGACCTTCGCGTTCGACGCCGCCACCTTCCTGCTCTCGGCGGTCCTGCTGCTGCTCATCCGTACGCGCCGTCACGCCGGCGAGGAGAACGGGCCCGGCACCGTGGAAGCGGGCGCCGCGGCCGAGGACGGCGCCGCCGAGGCACCGGCCAAGGGCACCGACCGGTTGCGGCAGGTCGGTGCGGACGTCGCCGTGGCGGGCCGGTACGTGGCCGGGCTGCGCTGGCTGCTGGTCTCCCTGGTCGTCGGCGCCTGCACCAACGCGGTGTACGCGGGCGTCCTCGACGTCTCGGTGCCGCTGATCATGGCACCGGAGGGGACGTCCGAGGGCAGGGTGCTGGGCACGTTCTACGCGCTCCAGGGCATCGGCGCGCTGGTCGGGGCGGCGCTGCTGGTCAAGCTGACGGTCCGCAGGATGGGCCCGGCGCTGTTCGCCATGCTCGCCCTCATGGCCCTGTCCCTCGCGGCGACCGGCCTCATCGGCAACGGCGCGGGCGCGCTCGCCATGGCCTTCACCTACGGGATCGGCCTGCACTTCTTCAACTCGATCTTCCCCAGCCTGTTGCAGGAACGGGTGCCGGAGTCCCTGCTCAGCCGCGTGGGCGGCCTCGCGTTCCTCGGGTTCAACGGCCTGATGCCCCTGGGCGCCCTGCTGATGGGACCGCTCGTGGCCGCGTTCGACGCCCGGGGAGCGGCCGTCTGGGCGGGCCTCGCGGCCGCTCTGGCCAGCCTGGCCGCCCTGCTGTCCGGGGACGTCCGCCGACTCACCGCCGCGAGCCCGGAGCCGGACCCGGGCGCGGCCCCCGACTCCGCCGACGGCGACCAGGACGCCGTCGCCAAGGTCTGACCGGGTAGCTGGAGGCCCCACCCGACGAAGGAACAGGAAGACCATGTACAGGACAGAAGTGATCCCGCTGTCCGGCCCGTTCGACGGCGCCGGCTGGGACCGCCTGGGTCCGGCCGCCGCGGTCCAGGGCGGCCGCTGGCTACGGGCGATGATCAGCCGGCTGCCCGGTGAGCCGGTCACGGCCCTGCACCACGGCCCGGACGGCGCGCTCGCCTTCACCGGTGCCGTGATCAGGGACGGCGACGCGTACGAGGCGTACAACCCCTGGGCGATCCTGCGCCGCGCGGACCCCGTCTTCCCCGAGGCGGAGTGTGCGCGCCGGCGCGTCCTGCCCCGGCTCGGCGACGGACCCGAGGAGATCCTGCCGTCCCTGCTCCTGGTGGCACCCGGCTACCTCGGCGATCCCGTGGGGCCCGCCGCGGACCGGCCCGAGAGCCTGAAGCAGTGCCTCGCCGACGTCTGCGCCTGGGCGGGCGACGCGGGCCTGGCCACCGTGTCGGTGCTGTACACCACGCCGGCCGCCGCGCGCGTCCTGGCCCCCGCCGTCGGCGCCCTGGGCGGGGAGAGCTTCGAGCTGACCACGCGCTCGATGATGCGGGTGACCTGGGACGACGAGGAGGGCCTCGCCGCCGCCCGGTCGAAGGGACAGCGCGCCGAGGTGCGGCGGCAGCTGCGCCGGCTCGCGGAACACGGCTGCACCGTCGGGGCGGGAGACCCCGACGACCTGTTCGACGAGGTCGTCGGGGCCAGGTGCGAACTGCTGCGCCGGTACGGGCAGCCCGCCGACGAGAGCTCCGAGCGGCGCCGGCTGCGCACCCTGATCGACACCTTCGGCGACGACCTGCTGCTCTGCACCGCGCACCACGGCGGCCGGCTCATCGCCCACGCCCTCTTCGTGTCCGACCGGAGGACCCTGCAGAACGTGTACGTCGGCACCACGGAGGCCGGCCGCAACACGCCGTACGCGCACCTGGCGGTGACCTACCACGAGCCGATGCGGCGCGCCGCGCGCGAACGCCACGACTGGATCGACTACGGCGTCGGCCACGGGGACACCAAGCGGTTGCAGGGCTGCGACGCCGTCGCGCTGACGGGACACGTGATCCCGCTCCACTGACCGGCCGCCCGGTGTGCCGCCCCCGCAGCCTGAGCCGTCCTCCGAACCGATAGGCCGCCCGAAGTGCCTCCCGGAGCCGTCCTCCGGCGGCAGGCCCTCCGTCGCGCACGCCCGGGGGATCCACGGCGGATTCCCCGGGCGTGGGCCGTGGGACCCGGGCTCACCTCGCCGGGGCGAAGTCCCCCCAGACCGAGGCCGGACCGCTCGCGGACTGGGCGTCGACGCGGTAGGTGTCGCCGGCCGTGTTGCGCACGCCGGTGGCGTGGTTGAACTGGTCGGCGAACTCGAACTGCCCGACGGGCACGGTGCGGCCCGGCTTGAGGACCCAGCGGTACACCAGGGCGCCGCCGGACTCCTGGACGGTGACGGTGAAGTCGTCGCCCGGGAGGGTGTGCCACTTGCCGGTGTCCCGGACCTCGCCGGTCTGGACGACGCGCATCTCGACGGTGAGCGAGGTGAGCGGCTGGGCGGTCTTGAGCACCAGGTTGTCCTGGCCCCAGTAGACCGTGGTGTGCGGGTCGACCGAACCGTCCGACCACACCGGGCCGTTCTGGGGCCGGCCGCTCGCCGCGGGCGTCGGCCGCGGGCTCGTCGGGGCCGCGGTGGTGGTCGGCGCGGCGGTGGGGGCCGGGACCGGGGCGGCGGAGACGGGGGGAGTCGGCCGGGTCGGTGACGGGGTGGCCGTCTCGGGGGCCGTCGGCGAGGGTGCGGCCGGCGCGGTGGTGGCGGTCTGCGACGGCTGCGGTGCCCCGACGATCCCGGCGGCGAGGCCGCCGGTGGCCAGGATGCCGGCGGCGGCGAGGCCCGCGAGGGCGGCCTTGGGCCACGACCGCGCGAACGGCGAGCTCCGGTGGCGGACGGGAGGGCCGGCCATGCCGCGCTCGACGCGGGCCAGGATCCGTGCGCGGTCGGGCTGGTGGGCTTCGGCGGCCTCGCGCAGCTGCCGGGTGATGTGGTCGTTCACCGTGCGTTCCTCCTTCCTGTCGTCAGTACGTCGACCGCGTGCGCGCCGAGAGCGCGCTGCAGCTCGGCCATGCCCTTCGAGGTCTGGCTCTTCACCGTACCGACCGAGACGCCCAGCGCCGCGGCGGTGTCCCTCTCCGAGAGGTCGAAGGCGTGGCGCAGCAGCACGCACGCCCGCTTGCGGAACGGCAGCCGGTCGAGCGCCGCACGGACGTCCAGTACGGCCGGTACGTCGGGGCCGTCGGTTCTCTCGGGGGCGCGGGACCAGAAGGCCAGGATCCGGCGCCGTTCGCGGATGGCGCTGCGGATCCGGGCGCGGGCCATGTTGGCGACCACCCCGCGCGCGTAGGCGAGCGGGTGGTCGGCCGAGCGGAGCCGGTCCCAGCGTTGCCACAGGGCGACGAGGGCGTCCGCGGCGATGTCGTCTGCCGCGTCCGCTTCACCGGTCAGGAGGTGGGCGAAACGGGCGAGTTCGGCGTAGTGGCGTTCGAAGAAGTCGTGGAACTCCGCGGACGCGTCATCGAGGAGCATTTCCCCCGGTCGCCCTCTCCCTGCAATGTGAGCGTTAACAACAGGTGTGAGCGTAGCAGTGCCCGATGGCGGGGTGGGGCGGTGGTCGCCGCGGCGGGGCACCACCGCCGGTCGGCGGGCGAGCGGCGCGGTCAATGCCGGGTGAACTGGACGGGGGTGGCCTGCACGACGTCCGGCTTCACCGCGAGCCCGTCGACGGTGAGTTGCTCCCCGTAGACGTCGGTGACCCGGATCGACCCGCCGCAGCCGGTGCCGTCGGGGGAGAGGAAGTAGTTGTAGTCGGTGCGGGTCAGCTGCCGCCAGCCGCCCCCGGCCCGTACCTCCAGGGTCGCCACCGGGTTCCGGTGGCCGATCACCTGGATCCCGCACCACCACGGGGAGGAACCGGACTTGTACCGGACCGACAGGGTGGCGGGCGCCGAGCCGGGGCTCAACTCCGTCCAGGTGATCGCGAGCCGGCCCACCGACAGGTCCGCGAGCTTGCCGAAGGCCTCGTGGCTGAGGTCGAGCTGCCCGGGCGCACAGGGCAGCGGGCACTCGTTGACGATCCGCACCGTGACGCTCGCCCCGTTGGCGGCGCGGACGAGGACGGCCGCCCCGCACGCCCGCGAGGTCTCGTAGTCGGTGTGGTTCATCGCCGCGACCATCATGTCGCCGGACGGGCCGAACGAGCAGGCGCCGTTGCCGTCGGCGGCGTCGTAGGAGGTCGCGACGCCCTGGTAGCCGACGCCGGGCTTGATCCGTCCGGCCAGGGACGCCGGGGCCGGAGCGGGGACGGCACCGGCGCCGGCGGCCTGGGCGGCCGACGGGGCGGCCTTGGCGGTGGTCGGGGCGCCGGTGGCCGACGCCTTCGGCGGGGCGGTGGCCGGCGGGGTGGGGGCGGCCGTGGCCGAGGGGGTGGGGCTGGTGGTGGCCGAGGGCGCGGCCGCCGCCGGGGGCGTGGGATCGGGCGCGCCGGTGGTGGTCGGTGCGGTCGGCCCGGTGGCCGCGACGGAGGCCGCGGCCGGCTCGGCGGCGCCGGTGCCGCCCCCGCCGCCCGGCAGGAGCGCGAAGGCCAGGCAGACCAGGACCCCGACCGCGACCAGCGCCATCGGTATGCCCAGGACCAGCCCGCGCCTGCGGTGCGGCGGTGGGGCGGCGTGCTTCGTCGCCTTCATTCCCGTCCCTTCGGTAGGTCGACTCGGTGGGCCGACTTCAGTGGGCCGGCCTGGGGGCCGACTCGACGTTGCGTTGACCGGTGGTCGCCGGCGCCGGAAAGGTTGCCGTCCCGGCGCAGGATTTTTCTTCGGGTCCCGTGGGCGCCCCGCTCCCGGTGCGTCACCCGTCGGTTGCCGCCGTCGGCGGAAGGGTTGCCGCGTTCCGGGAAATCCTTCGGGACGCGGGACGCGGGACGCGGGACGCGGGCGCGTGCTCGGGCACCGGGCGGTGGGTCGGGGTGCGGAGCCGGTGCGGCGGTCGCGGACAATGGGCGGTCGTGGAGGAGAAGGAGTCGCTCGTGGGTATCGAGAGCCGCCCGGTGACGCTGAGGATGATCGCCGACCAGCTGGGGCTGGACGTGTCCACCGTCTCCCGGGTCCTGAACGGGTCCGACGGCGACGGGCGGCGTGCCGCCTCGGGGACGACGGCCCGCCGGGTGCGCGACCTGGCGGAGGAGTTGGGCTACCGCCGCGACCCGGCCGCGGTGACCCTGCGCACCCGGCGCAGCAGCCTGATCGGGGTCGTGTTCGCGCGGCTGTCCGAGACCGTCGTCGCGACGATCTACGAGGGCATCGAGGAGGAGGCGGCCCGGCACGGGCTCGCCGCCTTCGTCACCAACACCCAGGACGATCCGGTCCGTCAGCGCGAGCGGATCGCGATGGTCCTCGGGCGGCGCGTCGACGGCATCATCATCGGCGACGCCCACCTGGACGGCGCGGCCCTGGCGGACCCGGCGCTCCGGCGCACCCCGCACGTCCTGGTCAACCGCCGGACGGAGGCCGGGATCCCGGCCGTCACCTGCGACGACTACCGGGGCGGGCGCCTGGTGGCCGAGCACCTGCTGGGGCTCGGCCACACCCGGGTGGGCTGCGTCGCGGGCGAGCCCTTCGCCAGCACCGGCACCGATCGCGCGGCCGGTTTCGTCGACCGCTACGCCGAGGCGGGGCTGCCGGTGCCGGCCTCGCTGGTGCGGCACTGCGCCTTCGACACCGCGGGCGGCCGGGCGGCGGCGACCGCCCTGCTGTCCGCCGGCCACCGACCCACCGCACTGTTCGCCGTCAACGACCTGGCCGCCGTCGGAGCGCTGGGCGCGGCCCGGGACCTCGGCCTGCAGCTCGGGCGGGACCTCGCCCTGGTGGGCTTCAACGACACCCCGGTCGCCGCCGAGCTGCCGGTCGCGCTCAGCACGGTCCGCTCGCCGATGGTGGAGCAGGGCCGGGCCGCGGTGCGGGAACTGCTGCGCCGGATCGGCGGCGAGCCGGCGCGGTCCCGGCGGCTCGCGCCCGAGCTGGTGGTGCGGGCCTCCAGCGGCGGGCCCGTCGGGCCGTCACTTCTCTGACCCCGGCGGGGATCCACACCCCTGGTGCCCCCGGCCGGGTCGCGCCTATCATCCAACCCAAACGATTGGGCCAAACGTTTGGGTTGGGGGCGAGCCGATGTCGACGGCGAAACCGGATGAGGCGGTCGTGAGCGTCCACCGCGCCCACCGCTACGTACCGGCGGTGGTGTGGAAGCGGGCCTTCCTCGCCCTGGTGCTGCTCTTCTGGGTGCTGATGTACCGGGGCGTCTGGTGGCAGGGGCTGGTGGTCGACGCGGTGGTGATCGGCGGCCTCCTGGTCGTCGGACAGCTGCCGCCGAGCACGGGCCTGCGGGCCGTCGAGGTGCGTCCGGAGGGCCTGCGGCTGCGCTTCGGAGGCGGCGCGGAACCGGCCCTGCTCGGCTGGACCGACGTCCTGGACGTCCGCTACGAACCCGGTCGCGTCGAGAGCCGACCTATCGCCGGCGGCCGGGAGTCGACGACGATCCGGCACCCGGCCGTGGCCCTGCTGGTCCGGGGGCAGTCGGAACCGCTGCTCCTCGTCCACGTCCGCCGCCCCCGGCGGCTGGCGGTGGCGATCGCGGTCCAGGCCGCCCGGGCCCGGAGGTGACGGTCCGGCAAGCGTCCGGCAAGCGTCCGGCAGGCGCCGGAACGCTCGGGACAGGGGGCGGGCACTCCGCGGAAACACGGCAGGACGGGCGCGGTGTGGGAACACCGCGCCCGTCCTCGTCCCACCGGTCCGGGTCAGGAACCGGCCCGGCGCTTGTTGTAGACGTCGAAGCCGACCGCCGCGAGCAGCACCAGGCCCTTGATGACCTGCTGGTAGTCGGTGCCGACGCCGACCAGCGACATGCCGTTGTTCAGCACGCCGAGCACCAGGCCGCCGATGATGGCGCCCAGGACGGTGCCGACGCCGCCGCTGGCGGAGGCCCCGCCGATGAAGGCGGCGGCGATGGCCTCCAGCTCGAAGTTGATGCCGGCCTGCGGGGTGCCGGCGTTGAGCCGCGCGGCGAAGACCAGCCCGGCCAGCGCCGCGAGGACGCCCATGTTGGTGAAGGCGAGGAAGACGACCCGCTTGCTCTTCACGCCCGACAGCTTGGCCGCCGGCTCGTTGCCGCCGATGGCGTAGGTGTGCCGGCCGATGATCGAGTTGCGCATCAGGTAGCCGAAGCCGACCAGCAGCACGCCGAGGATCAGCAGCACGATCGGCACGCCGTGGTAGCTGGCCAGCAGCAGGGTGAAGGTGACCACGGCCGCGGTGATCACGGCGAGCTTGGTCAGGAACAGCGGGAGCGGGAGCACCTCCAGCCCGTACGAGGCGGTCTGCCGCCGGCCGCGCACCTCCTGCAGGACGGCGGCGGCCAGCACCGCGAGGCCCAGCAGCAGGGTGAGGTTGTGGTAGTCGGTGTGCGGCCCGACCTCGGGGAGGAAGCCGCTGCTGATCTTCTGGAAGCCCTGGGGGAACGGCGCCACGGACTGGCCCTGGAGGAGGATCTGGGTGCCGCCGCGGAACAGCAGCATGCCCGCCAGGGTGACGATGAAGGACGGGATCCCGAGGTAGGCGATCCAGAAGCCCTGCCAGGCGCCGGCGAGGGCGCCGATCGCCAGCGCGATCACCATCGCGACGGGCCAGGGCAGGTGGTGCTTGACCATCATCACCGCGGCGGCGGCCCCGACGAAGGCGGCCAGCGAACCGACCGAGAGGTCGATGTGCCCGGCGATGATGACGATCATCATCCCGATCGCCAGGATGAGGATGTAGCCGTTCTGCTGGATCAGGTTGGTGATGTTGAGCGGCTGGAGGAGGATGCCGTCCGTCCAGATCTGGAACAGCACCACGATCAGCGCGAGGGCGACCAGCATGCCGTACTGGCGGACGTTGCCGCGCAGGGCACGGGCCAGCACGGAGCCGATGGAGGGGCCGGGGCCGGCCTGCGGTGCCTTCGGGGACGTGTCCGGGATGATCTCGGTCTGGGCCATGCCTCACACCTGCTCGTTGCTGGATGCGGCGCTCATGGTCATGAGCCGCATGAGGGATTCCTGGGTGGCGTCGGCACGGTCCACCTCACCGGTGATCCGGCCTTCGGCCATGGTGTAGATCCGGTCGCACAGGCCCAGGAGTTCGGGGAGTTCGGACGAGATGACGAGCACCGCCTTGCCCTGCGCGGCCAACTCGGCGATGACGGTGTAGATCTCCGCCTTCGCGCCGATGTCGATGCCGCGGGTGGGCTCGTCGAGGATCAGCACCTCCGGCTCGGCGAAGATCCACTTGCTGAGGACGACCTTCTGCTGGTTGCCGCCGCTGAGCGTGCCGGTCCGGGTGAACACCGTCGGCGCCTTGATGTTCATCGTCCGCCGGAAGGACTCGGCGACCTTGGTCTCCTCGTGCCGGTCGACCCGGCCGAAGCGGGCGACCTTGCCGAGGGCGCTCAGCGAGATGTTCCGGCTGATGTCGTCGATCAGGTTGAGGCCGAGCTGCTTGCGGTCCTCGGTGACGTACGCGATGCCGTGCCCGATCGCCTCGGGGACCGTCCGGGTACGGATCTCCCGGCCGTGCAGGAGCACCCGGCCGCCGCTCCAACGCCCGTACGAGCGGCCGAAGACGCTCATCGCGAGCTCCGTGCGACCGGCGCCCATCAGGCCGGCGATGCCGACGATCTCACCGCGCCGCACGGTCAGCGAGGCGCCGTCCACCACCATGCGCTGCTGGTCGATGGGGTGCCGGACGCTCCAGTCCTCGATCTCGAAGGCGACCTCGCCGATGTCCGGGGTGCGCTCGGGGTAGCGGTGCTCCAGGTCGCGGCCGACCATGCCGCGGATGATCCGGTCCTCGGAGATGCCGCCGGAGCCGATCGCGAGAGTCTCGATGGTCTGCCCGTCGCGCAGGATGGTCACGGAGTCCGCGACCCGGGCGATCTCGTTCAGCTTGTGCGAGATGATGATGCAGGAGATGCCCTGCGCCTTGAGTTCGAGGATCAGGTCGAGCAGCTTGCGGCTGTCCTCGTCGTTCAGCGCGGCGGTCGGCTCGTCGAGGATGAGCAGCTTGACCTTCTTGGCCAGCGCCTTGGCGATCTCGACCAACTGCTGCTTGCCCACGCCGAGGTCGGCGATCCGGGTGTGCGGGCTCTCGTCGAGGCCGACCTGGCGCAGCAGCTCGGCGGCGTGGGTGAGCGTCCGGTGCCAGCTGATGATGCCCCGGGAGGCGTGCTCGTTGCCGAGGAAGATGTTCTCGGCGATGGACAGGTACGGCACCAGCGCCAGTTCCTGGTGGATGATGACGATGCCGCGCTGCTCGCTGGCCCGGATGTCCTTGAACCGGCAGGGCTCGCCCTCGAAGAGGATCTCGCCCTCGTAACTTCCGTGCGGGTAGACACCGCTGAGCACCTTCATCAGCGTGGACTTGCCGGCGCCGTTCTCGCCGCAGATGGCGTGCACCTCGCCGGCGGCGACGCTGAGGTTGACCTCGGAGAGCGCCTTGACGCCGGGGAACGACTTGCTGATCGACCGCATTTCGAGAACGGGTCCAGCCATGGGTGTGCGTCCGTATCGTTCGGGGCGGTGCGGTGGGGGAGGGGCCCGGGCCCGCGGGGAGCCCGGGTGCCGCACCGCCGGTTTCGGCTCGGGGCCCTCCTACCGGGCCCCGCGGGCTACTTGAGCTGGTCCGCGGTGTACTGACCGCTGTCGACCAGGACCTGCTGGTAGTTGTCCTTGTCGACGCTGACCGGCTGGAGCAGCTGGGCCGGGACGGTCTTCACGCCGTTGTTGTACTGGCTGGTGTCGTTGACCTCGGGCTTCCCGCCGGTGAGCACCGCGTCGCCCATCTGGACGGCGGCCTTGGCGAGCTGGCGGGTGTCCTTGTAGACGGTCTGGGTCTGCTCGCCCGCGATGATCGACTTCACCGAGGCCAGCTCGCCGTCCTGGCCCGTGACGATCGGCAGGGACTTGGCGGTGCCGTACCCGACGCCCTTCAGCGAGGACAGGATGCCGATCGAGATGCCGTCGTACGGCGAGAGCACGGCGTCGACGTGGGCGGAGGTGTAGGCCTTGCTCAGCAGGTTGTCCATCCGGGACTGGGCGACACCGCCGTCCCAGCGCAGCGTGGCGACCTGGTTGAACTCGGTCTGGCCGCTCTGCACCACCAGCTTCTTCTGGTCGATGTACGGCTTGAGCACGCTCATCGCGCCGTTGAAGAAGAAGGTGGCGTTGTTGTCGTCCGGCGAGCCGGCGAACAGCTCGATGTTGAACGGCCCCTTGCCGTCCTTCAGGCCGAGCTTGTCGGCGATGTAGCTGCCCTGGAGGACGCCGACCTTGTAGTTGTCGAAGGTCGCGTAGTAGTCGACGTTCGCCGTGCCGCGGATCAGCCGGTCGTAGGAGATCACCGGGATGTGGTTGTCGGCGGCCTTCTGCAGCACGTTGGTGAGGGAGGAGCCGTCGATGGCGGCGATCACCAGCAGCTTGGCACCCTTGGTGATCATGTTCTCCACCTGGGAGACCTGGTTCTCCACCACGTTGTCGCCGTACTGCAGGTCGGTCTTGTAGCCCTTGGCCTGGAACTCCTTGACCATGTTGTTGCCGTCGTTGATCCAGCGTTCCGAGGACTTGGTCGGCATCGCGATGCCGACCAGGCCGCCCTTGGCGTCACCCTTGGCCGGGCCGTCACCGGCACCGTTGGCGCTCTGGCCGCAGGCCGCCAGCGAGAGCACCAGGCCCGCGGCGACGAGGCCCGCCGAAATCTTCCGCACAGTTCCTCCAGTGGTGTTCCGCGACCGGCGCAGAGCGACCCTGACTGGGCGACTGGGAGCGGTCGGGCGGGGCCGGCCGGGAGTCGGTCCTCGACTCGGTGGTCGTCGATGTTACAGACGCCCTGGCCTGGCGTGACATGAGTGTTAACGCTAACAACCGTGGCGTCAAGGGCCCTGAGATCACTGTTGGATAGCGGCGCGCGGGTGCTCCGTCCGCCTGGTCGCAGCCCATCGGGGCCGCCTCGGGCACCCACGGGGGAGTGATCCCGGAAAACGCCTTCACGGAAGAGCCGTGAGCGTTAACTTGGCGATATTGGCACATGTCAGCGGCGTGTGGGGCTGGTATGAAGAGAATCCGCCAGTTGAACCGAGGGTAACGGATTGGCCTGGACCTGGTCGCGTACTGTGGTCCACAGCCGAGGAGGGGACTACGAGTGGGAACCGATAGCGCCGGGACGGAACAGCGCCAGCCCGTGATGGCGGACGTGGCGAAACTGGCGGGGGTCTCCCACCAGACGGTGTCCCGGGTGCTCAACGGCGCCCCGCACGTCCGGCCGGACACCCGGGACCGGGTGCTGGCCGCCATACGGGAACTGGACTACCGGCCCAACTCCGCCGCCCGGACGCTGGTCACCCGCCGGTCGCAGACCCTCGGGGTGGTCAGCTTCGACTCCACCCTCTACGGCCCCGCCTCGATGCTGGACGGCATCGAGCAGGCGGCGCGCAGCGCGGGGTACTTCGTCAGCGTGACCAGCCTGCGCTCGCTGGACGGCCGCTCGGTCCAGGAGGCCGTCGACCGGCTGCGCGACCAGGGGGTGGAGGGCGTCGTGGTGATCGCGCCGCAGACCTCCGCCGTCAGCGCGGTCGCCCGGCTCTCCAGCTCGGTGCCGATCGTCGCGGTCGGGTCGGGCAACCAGACCCGGGTGCCCATGGTGTCGGTGGGCAACCGCTCCGGTGCCGGCGAGGCCACCGGGCACCTGCTCGACCTGGGCCACCGCACCGTGCACCACGTGGCTGGGCCGGCCAACTGGCTGGAGAGCCAGGACCGCGAGGAGGGGTGGCGGCTCACGCTGCGGGCGGCCGGTGCCCCCGTGCCGGAGGTGGAGCGCGGCGACTGGAGCGCTCGCTCGGGCTACCAGGCGGGCCTGCGGATCGCCCGACTGCCCGAGGTCACCGCCGTGTTCTGCGCCAACGACCACATGGCCCTCGGTCTGCTGCGGGCGCTGCACGAGGCCGGCCGGGGAGTGCCGGACGAGATCAGCGTGGTCGGCTTCGACGACATCCCGGAGGCCGCCTACTTCACCCCGCCGCTGACCACCGTGCGGCAGGACTTCGGTGAACTCGGCAGGCAGGCCCTGGAGTTGCTGGTGGGGGAGCTGGAGGGCGGCGGGCCCTCGCCGACCCATCTGCAGATCACCCCGGAGCTGGTGCTGCGCCGCAGCGTGGGGCCGGCCCTTCGGCGCTGAGCCGCCGCGGATCCGCCCCGCCGCGAGGTTCCCGAGCAGAGGATCCGCGCCCCTTGTTTCACCTGGGTTCCGACCAGGAAACTTCTCTTGACACGGGTGTTGTGAGCGTTAACAATTCCTGTGAGCGTTAACAACAACGCCCCTCGAACTCCGTCGGCCGAGCGCTGAACACCCCGCTTCTCCGCGCTCGGCCGACGGCCACTCGTTCCGCCCTTCATGAGGGAGAGGTAGCGGAACGGAGCCTGTCGCCGGCGTGCTCCACCCTGCCCCGGTCACGGACCGCACCGGCGACAGGCGACACCATCTGCTCACGGCACCGACGCCGTTCCCCCGTACGAAGGATGAGCACGTGACCGTCACTCCCGCCGCCCCCGAGACGGACCGCTACGTGGTCGGCATCGACTTCGGCACCCTCTCCGGCCGCGCCGTCGTGGTCCGGGTCCGGGACGGCGAGGAGGTGGGCACCGCCGTCCACGAGTACTCGCACGCCGTCATCGAGCGCGAACTGCCCGGCACCGGAAAGCCGTTGCCGCCCGACTGGGCGCTGCAGCACCCGGCGGACTGGCGCGAGGTGCTGCGCACCGCCGTCCCGGCCGCGCTCGCCGCCTCCGGCGTCGACCCGGCGGACGTCATCGGCATCGCCACCGACTTCACGGCCTGCACCGTCCTGCCGGCACTCGCCGACGGCACCCCGCTCGCCGAGACGCCCGCGTGGGCGGCCCGCCCGCACGCCTGGCCCAAGCTCTGGAAGCACCACGCCGCCCAGGCGCAGGCCGACCGGATCAACGCCCTGGCCCACGCCCGGGGCGAGAAGTGGATCGCCCGGTACGGCGGCCGGATCTCCGCCGAGTGGCAGTACGCCAAGGCCCTGCAGGTCCTGGAGGAGGACCCGGAGGTCTACGCCGCCACCGCCCGCTGGATCGAGGCCGCCGACTGGATCGTCTGGCAGCTCACCGGCGCCGAGAGCCGCAACACCTGCACCGCCGGCTACAAGGGCATCCACCAGGACGGGAGTTACCCGAGCGAGGAGTACCTCGCCGCGCTCCACCCGGACTTCGCGGACTTCGCCCGCACCAGGCTGGAGCACCCGCTCTCCCCGCTCGGCTCCCGGGTCGGCTCGCTCACCGCGCAGGCGGCCGAGTGGACCGGCCTGCCCGAGGGCATCGCGGTCGCCGCCGGCAACGTCGACGCCCACGTGGCCGCCCCGGCCGCCCGCGCCGTGGACAACGGCCGGCTCCTCGCCATCATGGGCACGTCCACCTGTCACGTCGTCAACGGCGCGGCACTCGCCGACGTCCCCGGCATCTGCGGCGTCGTCGAGGACGGCATCGTCGCCGGCTCCTACGGCTACGAGGCCGGGCAGAGCGCCGTCGGCGACATCTTCGCCTGGTGGCTCCGCCAGGGCGTACCGGCCGACTACCTGGCCGAGGCCCAGGCCAACGGCGAAGACCTGCACCGGCTGCTCACCCGCAAGGCCGCCGCCCAGCCCGTCGGCGCGCACGGCCTGGTCGCGCTCGACTGGATGAACGGCAACCGCTCCACCCTGGTCGACCACCACCTGTCCGGGGTGATCGTCGGACTCACCCTCGCCACCCGCCCCGAGGAGATCTACCGCGCCCTGCTGGAGGCCACCGCCTTCGGCACCCGCGTCATCGTCGAGGCGCTGGAGCAGGGCGGCGTCCCGGTCACCGAGTTCATCGTCACCGGCGGCCTCAAGAAGAACGCCCTGCTGATGCAGATCTACGCCGACGTGCTGCGCCGCCCGGTCTCGGTCGCCGAGTCGGAGCAGGGCCCGGCGCTCGGCTCGGCCATCCACGCCGCCGTCGCCGCCGGCGCCTACCCGGACGTGCGGGCCGCGGCCGACGCCATGGGCCGGGTGCGGCGGGGCGCCTACCGGCCCGACCCGGCCGCCGCCGACACCTACGACCGGCTCTTCGCCGAGTACCGCGCGCTGCACGACCACTTCGGCCTCGGCGCCGACAAGCTCCTGCACCGCCTGCGCGACATCCGGAACGCCGCCCTCACCACACCGAGCGAGGCCTTGTGAACGCCGCCAAAGCACCCAACGGGACCAACCCGACCCACGGGACCAACCCGGTCAACGGCACCGTCGACCTGATCCGCCGCCAGGTCAGCGACCTGCACCAGGAGCTGGTCCGCTACAACCTGGTGGTCTGGACCGCCGGAAACGTCTCCGCCCGCGTCCCCGGTGAGGACCTGCTGGTCATCAAGCCCAGCGGTGTCTCCTACGACGAGCTGACGCCGCAGAACATGATCGTCTGCGACCTGGACGGCAACGTCGTCGAGGGAGACCACGCGCCCTCCTCCGACACCGCCGCGCACGCCTACGTCTACCGCCACATGCCCGAGGTCGGCGGCGTCGTGCACACCCACTCCACCTACGCCTGCGCGTGGGCGGCCCGCGGCGAGGCAGTCCCCTGCGTGCTCACCGCGATGGCCGACGAGTTCGGCGCCGAGATCCCGGTCGGCCCCTTCGCCCTGATCGGCGACGACTCCATCGGCCGGGGCATCGTGGACACCCTCAAGGGCCACCGCTCGCCCGCCGTCCTGATGCAGAACCACGGCGTCTTCACCATCGGCAAGGACGCCAAGGCCGCCGTGAAGGCCGCCGTGATGTGCGAGGACGTCGCCCGCACCGTCCACCTCTCCCGCCAGCTCGGCGAACCGCTGCCGATCGCCCAGGCGGACATCGACAGCCTCAACTTCCGCTACCAGAACGTCTACGGCCAGCCCCAGGCCCGGTGAGGAGCCACCCCATGAAGAAGCCACTGGAGGGCCGCCAGGTCTGGTTCCTGACCGGGAGTCAGGGGCTGTACGGCGAGGAGACGCTGCGCCAGGTCGCCGCGCAGTCCCGGCACATCGCCGAGGCCCTGGCGGGCGACGCCGCGGTGCCGGTCGAGATCGTCTGGAAGCCCGTCCTCACCGACGCCGCGGCGATCCGCCGGATCTGCCTGGACGCCAACTCCGCGGACGACTGCATCGGCCTGATCGCCTGGATGCACACCTTCTCCCCGGCGAAGATGTGGATCGCCGGGCTGGACGCCCTGCAGAAGCCCCTGCTCCACCTGCACACCCAGGCCAACGTCGAACTGCCCTGGCAGACCATCGACATGGACTTCATGAACCTCAACCAGGCCGCGCACGGCGACCGGGAGTTCGGCTACATCCAGTCCCGCCTCGGGGTGCCCCGCAAGACCGTCGCCGGGCACGTCAGCGACCCGGCCGTCGCGGCCCGGATCGGCAGCTGGGCCCGCGCCGCCGCCGGCCGCGCCGAACTGCGCGGCCTCAGGCTCGCCCGCTTCGGCGACAACATGCGCGACGTCGCCGTCACCGAGGGCGACAAGGTGGAGGCCCAGCGCCGCTTCGGCGTCTCCGTCAACACCTACGGCGTCAACGACCTCGTCGCCGCCGTGGACGCGACGGACGACGGTGCCGTCACCGCGCTGGTCAAGGAGTACCAGGACAGCTACCGCCTCGCCCCCGAACTGCGGATCTGCGGGGAGCGCCACGAGTCGCTGCGCTACGCGGCACGGATCGAACTCGGCCTGCGCGGCTTCCTGGAGCAAGGCGGCTTCCGGGCCTTCACCACCAACTTCGAGGACCTCGGCGGACTGCGCCAGCTGCCCGGCCTCGCCGTGCAGCGGCTGATGGCCGACGGCTACGGCTTCGGCGGCGAGGGCGACTGGAAGACCGCCACCCTGCTGCGCACCCTCAAACTGGCGGCCACCGGACTGCCCGGCGGCACCTCCTTCATGGAGGACTACACCTACCACCTGGAGTTCGGCCACGAGCTGATCCTCGGCGCCCACATGCTGGAGGTCTGCCCGAGCATCGCGGCGGCCACTCCCTCCTGCGAGATCCACCCGCTCTCCATCGGCGGGCGCGAGGACCCGGTCCGGCTGGTCTTCGACGGCGAGCCCGGCCCGGCCGTGGTGATCGGCCTCGCCGACCTCGGCGACCGCTTCCGGCTGGTCGCCAACGAGGTCGACGTGGTCGCGCCGCCGGCGGCGCTGCCCAACCTGCCCGTCGCCCGCGCCGTCTGGAAGCCGCGCCCCGACCTGCACACCTCCACCGAGGCCTGGCTGACGGCCGGCGGACCGCACCACACGGTGCTCTCCGGCGCGCTCGGCACGGAGGAACTGGAGGACCTCGCCGAGATGCTCGGCGTGGAGCTGCTGGTGATCGACGACGACACCAACATCCGCCGCTTCACCAAGGAGCTGCGCTGGAACCAGGCCTACCACCGCCTGGCCCAGGGGCTGTGAGACCCCTGTCCGACACCGGCGTCGCCCGCCCGCCCGGCGGGCGTCGCCGCTCTCCCACCGGTCCCGCGAGAACGGAGCAGCCCCGTGCCGGAAGAAGCACTCGTGTCCCCGGGTGAACTGACGGTCTGCCAGGAGCTCGCCGCCGTCCTGCCGGACGGTCGGCCGGTCACCCGCTGGACCATCGGCTCGGCGCAGGGCCCCACGGCGGAGGTGCTCAGCCTGGGCGCCCGCCTCCAGGCCCTGCACACCCCGGACCGGTACGGCCGGCGGGCGAACGTCGTCCTCGGCTGCGAGCGCGTCGAGGACCTGCTCGGCGAGGCCGCCTACTTCGGCGCCACGGTGGGCCGCTACGCCAACCGGATCGCCGGCGGCCTGCTGCCGCTCGGCGGCACCGCGCACCGGCTGACCACCCAGCCGAACGGCCACACCCTGCACGGCGGAACGGACGGCTTCGCCACCCGCCTCTGGGACGGCGTGCCCGTCCGGGAGGGCCGGCGGGCCGGCGTGCGACTGCGGCTGCACAGCCCGGACGGCGACCAGGGGTTCCCGGGCGGGCTCGACGCCGAGGTGACGTACCTGCTCGACCCGGCCGGCGCCCTGTGGATCGGCTACCGGGCGACCACGGACGCCCCGACCGTCGTCAACCTGACCAACCACGCCTACCTCAACCTGGCCGGCGAGGGCAGCGGCACGGTGCTCGACCACCTCCTGCGGGTGGACGCCGCGGGCTACCTGCCGGTCGACGAGGAGCTGATCCCGCTCGGCCCGGTCGCCGCGGTCGCCGGTACGCCCTTCGACCTGCGCGAGGCTGCGGTGCTCGGCGAGCGCGTCGCCGACCCGGACCCGCAGATCCGCCGGGCCGGCTCCGGCTTCGACCACACCTGGGTGCTCGACGGGACCGGGTTCCGCAGGGCCGCCGTGCTGAGCCACCCCGCCAGCGGCCGGCGCATGGAGTGCCTGACCACGGAACCGGGGCTCCAGGTCTACACCGGCAACCTCTTCGACGGCTCGCTGACCGGCCGCTCCGGCCGCCCCTACCGCGCGTACGCGGGCGTCGCGCTGGAGACGCAGCACTTCCCGGACTCGCCCCACCGACCCGAGTACCCCTCCACCGTCCTGCACCCGGGGGAGGAGTACCGGTCGACGACGGTCTACTGCTTCTCGGCGGAGTAGCGGGCCGACGGCTTCTCGGCGGACCAGCGGACCGTCCGTCGAGGGGAACGGGGGCGGCGGACCGGCAGGGGCCCGCCGCCCCTTCGACGTCGTTCCTCAGCCCGCGGCGAAGACCCGTACGTCCCAGGGGCCCAGGACGACCGGTTCCCCCGGCGGCCACGGAGGCGCCACCCAGGACGTGGGTCGGGTCCACCGGGGCCTCGGCCCATCGTGACCGACGAGGCACTCGTCGCCCCGGGGCTGCACCCTTTCCGGGACGAGTAGGCCCTGGGCCGCCGCCCCCGTGTGGCCGGCCAGGGCTTGGGCGGCTACTCGCTCGGGAACGGCTCCAGGATGAACCCGAGCCGGGCCGGAACGAGTTCACCATCGACTCGCCGGAGTGGGGCGCCGTACGCGGCTCCACACTCCGGCTCATCGTCCTGCTGCCGGTAGCGCGCGATCAGGTCCGCGTACCGCGGGTCGATCCACTCCATCGGGATGCCTCCTACTCGTGGGCTCGGCAGCGTACGCGGCCGTCAGACGGATGGCTTGTTGCAGGGCTTCTCCGGTTTCGGCATGGGCCGGATGCGGCAGGACGGCGCGTGCTGGCATTGCGCCGCTACGGACACGAGGCTGTCGTCCGTCGGCGCCCGCCACAGCTCCGGGTCGACGTCGAAGCCAGCCGCTCGGATCGCGTCGTGGGTCTGCTCCAGGATGTCCGGGTCGAAATGCTGCGGGGTCGAAGCCGGGGCTGTGGTGGACGAACACGCCCTCACCGGCGCACAGCTCGGCGTAGGCCTCGGTGTGGACGATGAGGGCGTGCCATCCCTCGTCCACGATGCGGCTCGGCGCCACGGCCAGGTCCGGCCTGCGTGCACCGGTCACGACAAACGCCAGCGCTTGCCGCACGATGCGCTCGGCCATCTCGACGGCCAGGAGGGAGCCCCGGCTGCCGGGAGGGGGCGGCCGGGGCGGGGGCCGGAACTGGGTCAGGAGGCGGTGCCGGTGACGGTGTTGCCGGACCTGGTGACGGTGTAGGTGACGGTGTCGCCGGTCCAGAAGCGGAAGGTGAACGTGGCCGGCACGCCGTCCTTGAGGGACTTGACGTAGTCGGGCTTGAGGGTGGTGGTGTCGGCGCCGTAGTCGGCGCGGAGGTTGTCGAACGACTGGTAGGTGGTCCAGGAGGCGGGGCCCGCGGCGGTGCCGTCGGCGTAGGTGGACTCGACGTTGGCCATCAGGGCGCCGTTGAACCGGGTGGGGATGGTGAGCCCGTCGAGCGTCCCGGTGGCGTCGGCCATGGTGGGCTTGTCGTAGGAGCGCACGAAGAGCTTCCACGGGACGCCGTCGGAGTACCGGACTTCCAGGGTGGCCTTCACCCCGGCGGCGCGGTCGCCGGCGAGGCGGGTGAGGGCGTCGGCGGTGAGGGTGAGCCGGTCGCCGTCGAGGGTGTAGTCGAGGAAGGGGATGAGCGGGCGGTCGCCCTGCCAGAGGCCGGTGAACCAGAGGCCGTTGCGGTTCAGGGTGATGGGCTGAGCGGCGATGGGGCCGGACCTCGGCACGAAGACGTTGTCGGTGGACGCGGTGCCGGAGCGGGTCCGCCAGGAGCTCTGGATCAGGTCCTTCATCTCGGGGACCATCCACTGCATGGTGGAGCGGTTCAGGAAGTCGTTGGCGGCGTCCCAGAGCGCGGTGGTGAAGCCGTTGCGGCGCGCCTCGTAGGTGACGTGCTCGAAGTACTTCAGCATCTCGCCGCGCTCGACCACGCCCGAGTACGGGGAGGTGAGCAGGCCGAACTCGCCGAGGTAGACGGGGATGCCCTTCTTGACGAAGGTGTCGTGCACCCGGGCGAAGCCTTCGGTGAGGTCCGACTGGGCCTTGGCGTCGTACGTCGGGTCGTTGGCGATGTTCACGCTGAACGGGTACCAGCTGTAGTAGTGCACGGTGGCGACCAGGTTGCGGTCCTTCAGCGCGCTCATGGTGGTGGACAGGTCGTCCAGCCAGTGCTGGGCGTTGTTGGTCTCCTCCGAGGGCAGGACGAGGAGCCGGTCCTTGTTCCTGCCGCCGGAGTTGCGCACGATGCTGTGGAACGAGGTGTTGAGTTCCCGCAGGTACTGGGTCTTCTGGGCGTCGGTGGCGTTGTCGAACTGCGGTTCGTTGATGCTCTCCATGAGCAGGGTGCGCGGTTCGTCCTTGAAGGCGGTGGCGATCTGCTGCCAGGTGGAGTTGAACCGGGCCACGATGGTGTCGTGGTCGGTGGACATGTACTTGATCCACTGCCACGAGTCGTGGTGGACGTTGATCTCGACGTAGAGGCCGTCCTCCAGCGCCCAGTCGACCACCTGCTTGACCCGGTTCATCCAGACCGGGTCGATGGTGTACGGGGCGGTGGCGGACTGGTGCGGGTACCAGGAGACCGGGATCCGGACGCTGCGGAAGCCCTGGGCCTTGAGGCCGTCGAAGGTGGCCTTGGTGGTCCGCGGGTTGCCCCAGGAGGTCTCGTCCGGGAGCGCGTCGAAGGTGTTGCCGAGGTTCCAGCTGGGCTGCATCTGGGCGACGGCGGCCACCGGGTCCTGCGGGACCCGGCGCCCGGCCGCCTCGGCCGCCGAGGGGGCCCGGTCGGCGGGGGCGGCGACGGCGGTGCCGCCGCAGAGGGCGCCGGTGGTCGCCAGGGCCACCACGAGGCCGGCCGGGCGGCGGAGGCGACGGCTTCGCGTGGGGGTGGTGCGCGGGGTGCTGTTCACGGGTCGTCCTTTTCGTGTGAACGGGTCGGGGGAGCCGGGATCGCGGGGGTCAGGAGGCGGTGCCGGTGACGGTGGTGCCGTTCCTGGTCAGGTGGTAGGTGACGGTGGCGCCGCTCCAGAAGCGGAAGGTGAGGGTGACCGGGGCGCCGTCCTTGAGGGACGTGAGGAGGTCGGTCGAGAGGGTGGTGGTGTTCTCGGTGTAGTCGGGGCCGTAGTTGCCGAACCACTGGTAGGTGGTCCAGTCGTACGGGCCCGCGGCGGTGCCGTCGGCGTAGGTGGACTCGACGTTGGCCATCAGGTCGCCGTTGAACCGGGTGGGGATGGCGAGGGCGTCGGTGGTTCCGGTGGCGTCGGCCATGGTCGGCTTGTCGTAGGAGCGGATGTTGAGCTTCCACGGGACGCCGTCGGTGTACCGGACGTCGAGGGTGGCGTTGATGCCGGCGGCGCGGTCGCCGGCGAGCCGGGTGAGGGCGTCGGCGGTCAACGTGAGCCGGTCGCCGTCGAGGGTGTAGTCGAGGAAGGGGATGAGCGGGCGGTCGCCTTGCCAGAGGCCGGCGAACCAGAGTCCGTTGGAGTCGAGGGTGATGGTCTGCGCGGCGATGGGGCCGGACCTCGGTACGAAGAGATTGTCGGTGGACGCGGTGCCGGAGCGGGTCCGCCAGGACGTCCGGATCAGGTCCATCAGGGCCGGGTCGCGCCACGTCATGGCGTTGCGGTCCAGGAAGCCGTTGTCGTCCCAGACCGCGGTGGTGAAGCCGTTGCGCCGCGCCTCGTAGTTGAGGTGCTCGTAGTACTTCAGCATCTCGCCGCGCTCGACGGTGCCGGAGGCGGGTTCGCTGAGCAGCCCGTACTCGCCGACGTAGACGGGGATCCCCTTGGCGACGAAGGCGTCGTGCACCCGGGCGAAGCCGTCGGTGAGGTCCTTCTGGGCCGTGGCGCTGTAGGTGGTCCCGTTGGCGACGTTCACGCTGAACGGCCACCAGCTGTAGTAGTGGATCGTCGCGACCAGGTTGCGGTCGTTCAGTGACGCCATCGTGGTCGAGAGGTCGTCGACCCACCGCTGGGCGTTGTTGGTCTCCTCCGAGGGCAGGACGAGCAGGCGGTCCTTGTTCCTGCCGCCGGAGTTGCGCACGATGCTGTGGAACGAGGTGTTGAGTTCCCGCAGGTACTGGGTCTTCTGGGCGTCGGTGGCGTTGTCGAACTGCGGTTCGTTGATGCTCTCCATGAGCAGGGTGCGCGGTTCGTCCTTGAAGGCGGTGGCGATCTGCTGCCAGGTGGAGTTGAACCGGGCCACGATGGTGTCGTGGTCGGTGGACATGTACTTGATCCACTGCCACGAGTCGTGGTGGACGTTGATCTCGACGTAGAGGCCGTCGTCCAGGGCGAGGTCGACCACCTCCTTGACCCGCTTCATCCACGCCGCGTCGATGGTGTAGGGCGCGGTGTCGGACTGGTGGGGGTACCAGGTGACGGGGATGCGGACGCTGCGGAAGCCCTGGGCCTTGACTTTGTCGAACAACGCCTTGGTGGTGCGCGGGTTGCCCCAGGAGGTCTCGTCGGGGATCGCGTCGAGCGAGTTGCCGAGGTTCCAGCTGGGCTGCATCTGGGCCACCGCGGCCATGGCGCTGCGCGGGGTGCGGTCCGCCGCCGTCTCGGCGCGGTCGGCGGGGGCGGCGACGGCGGTGCCGCCGCAGAGGGCGCCGGTGGTCGCCAGGGCCACCACGAGGCCGGCCGTGCGCTGGAGTCGGCGGTCGGTCGGTCGTGCGTCGTTCACGGATCGTCCCTTTCGTGTGAACGGGCGGGGAACCCCTGATGGGTGGTCAGGGGAGCGGACGCGGCTCGTAGTCGAACCGGTCGAAGTGGACGGTGCCTTCGGCGGCGTACATGCCGATGACCCGGCCGGTGAAGCCGCCGGCCACCTCGGTGGAGAGGTAGCGGCCGTCGAGGGTGGCGAGCGCGGTGAGGGTGCCGTCGGGCTCCTCGATGCCGAGGACGACGTCGTCGGGGCCGGTGCGCGGGCCGCGCGTCGGGCGCGGGACCACGTCGACGCCGAGCACCACCGTTCCGGCGGGCACCGGGTGGGCGGCGACCTCGGTGCGCAGCGAGCCGATCCGGGCGATGACCTTGACCTCGCCCGGGGCGGCCTCGATCTCGTAGTGGTGCTCCTCGTCCATGCGGACGGCGAGCCCGCCGCGGCCTCCGGCGGGGTCGATCAGGGTGCGGGCCCGGCAGGCGAGGTGCTGCTGGCGGCGGCCGACGAACACCACGTCGTTCTCGTCCAGGGAGGCGCCGGCGGCGTGCAGGGTGAGCCAGCCGGAACGTTCCTTCGTGGTGACCAGGTGCTCGGGGCGGTGGCGCAGCGAGATCCACCGGGGGTGCAGCTCGGCCTGGTCGAAGTCGTCCCGGGCCGGTACGGCGGGCACCGGGTGCAGCGGCCAGGCGGGGGTGGGCAGTTCCTCGGTGACCCCGCCGACCACCGGCCAGCCGTCCACCCACTCGACCGGGGCGAGGAAGGTCTCCCGGCCGAGCACGTACCAGCCGGGGGTGCCGCCGCGGGGCCGGACGGCGAGCAGCACCATCCACCAGGTGCCGTCGGGGGCCTGGACGAGGTCGGCGTGCCCGGTGTTCTGGATGGGGCTGTGGAGGCCGCGGTGGGTCAGGACGGGGTTGGCCGGGCACGGCTCGAACGGGCCGGAGGGGGACGGTCCGCGGGCGATGGAGACGGCGTGGCCGCGCTCGGTGCCGCCCTCGGCGATCATCAGGTACCAGTACTCGCCGATCCGGTAGAGGTGCGGGGCCTCGGGCGCCATGGCGCCGGGCGCGCCGGACCAGATCCGGTGCGGTTCGCCGAGGGTCTCGCCGGTCGTCGGGTCGAGGCGGACCTGGGAGACGCCGGCGACGGTGCACCAGCAGGTGCCGTCCTCGTCCCAGGCGAGGTCCGGGTCGATGCCGTGGACGCCGGGCAGCCGGATCGGGTCGGACCAGGGGCCGGCCGGGTCGGTGGCGGTGAAGAGCAGGTTGCCGTCGCCGCTGACGTTGGTGACGATCAGCCAGAACCGGCCGTCGTGGTGGCGCAGGGTGGGGGCGTAGATCCCGCCGGAGGACGGCGACTCCGGCGGCAGGCGCAGTTGGCTCGGCCGGTCGAGGGCGTTGCCGATCTGCGTCCAGTGCACCAGGTCGCGGCTGTGGAAGACCGGGATGCCGGGGAAGTACTCGAAGCTGGAGCAGACGAGGTAGTAGTCGTCGCCCACGCGGCAGACGCTGGGGTCGGGGTGGAAGCCGGGGATCACCGGGTTGGGGACGGTGCGGGCCGGCGGGGTCTGGTCTGACACGTGGTCGGTTCCTTTCGGGAGGGTGGAGTGGAGCGGGGGCGGGGTGGTGCCCCGGGTCCCCGGCCGGCGGGACCCGGGGCACCACCGGTTCAGCGGGTTCAGCCGATCGCGCAGGAGGCGCCGTTGAACCAGAAGGCCGTGGGGTCGGCGTCGCTGCCGGACCAGGTGGACCTGAAGCCCCACTGGACGCTGCCGCCCTGCGGGACGGAGGCGTTGTAGGAGACGTTCCGGGCGGTGATGCTCCGGCCGTTCTGCGTGACCGAGGCGTTCCAGGTGTCGGTGATGTCGTTGTCGCCGGGGAAGCCGAAGCCGAGGCTCCAGCCGTTGACCTGGCCGAGGCCGTTGTTGACGACGGTGAGGTTGCCGACCGTGACGCCCGGGGAGCCCGCCCACTCGTTCTTGGAGTAGACGACCCGGCAGGGCGCGTCGGTCGGGTGCATCTGCACGACCGTGATCCCGTAGGCGGGGACGGTCTGGGTGGTCGGGGAGCCGCTCTGCGCCGTGCCGATGCCGTGGGCGTTCTTGAGGTAGGAGTGGACGGTCGGGGCGGCGGAGGACGGGGTGAACCCGGTGTACGAGAGGTTCACCGTGGCGTCGTTGTTCGGGTCCTTGTTGATCAGCATGACGTCCACGTCGCCGTCGGCGCGGCGGACGGCGTGCGCGGAGAGCAGCGAGGACGAGCTGGTGGCCTTGACCAGCGTGTCGCCCGGGGCTCCCAGCTTGCTGATCATCTGGATGCCGTAGTACGCGGGGAAGGGCGTGTTGAGCGCCGGCTCGCAGGGGGAGCCGCTGGAGACCATGCCGCCGTCGGCGTAGTCGGTGGCGCCCTCGACCGTGGTCACCTTGGTGCAGTCGGTGCCGTTGCGCAGGTCCCACCAGTCGACGTTGAACGCGCCGTTCTCCAGCCAGGTGAGGTAGTCGTCCGGAGCGAACAGGCCGTTGGGGGAGGTGTCCAGGTACGCCTGGGCGTTCGCCTCGGTCACCGCGATGCCGACGTTGGGGGCGTTGGAGCCGGCGTACTGGTTGATCAGCGAGCGCACGGTGCCGGTGATGCTCGCGTTCTGGGCCTGCGGCTTGGTGAGCAGGTCCGCCGGGCTGGTGCTGGTGGGGTAGGCGTGCACGATGGCGAAGTCGATCTTCGAGCCGACGATCGACAGCACGGTGTGGTTCCAGTCCATGGTGTCGCCCGGACCGGTGATGCCGTCCGGCCAGTAGCCGGGGGTGGCGAGGACGGCGCCGATCCTGACGGTCGGATCGGCCGCCTTCATCGCCGCGACGTACTGGAGCACGTTGGTCGCGTAGGTCGTGGCGCTCTTGCTGCTGTGGGTGTCGTACTCCCAGGTGGCGCCGTACTCGCCGTTGCCGTAGACCTCGTTGCCGATCTCCCAGTACGTGATGCCGTAGCCCTTGGTGACGTTGGCGTACCGGACCCAGGCGGCGGCCTCCTGCGGGGTGCCGGAGCCGTAGTTGGCGGTGATGATCGGCTGAGCTCCGGCGGCGCGCACGGTGCCCATGAAGGCGTCGAAGCCGGTGTTGGGGGCGACGTACGCGCCGCCCTCGGCGGTGCCGGTCTGCCAGTGGTAGACGTCGGAGTGGCTGCCGCCGGGGTAGCGGACGGTGGTGATGCCGGCCGTGCCGAGCAGGCCGGCGGTGGCGGGGGCGTTCATGGCGGCGTCGTAGACCGGGATGTTGACGCCGACTCCGGTGGCGGGGACGGTGGCGAGCTGCAGGGCCGCGTCGACCGACACGGACACGGAGCTCGCGGCGGCCGCGGGCGGCGCGACGGCGGCGATCGCGCCGGTGAGCGCGAGCGACAGGGTGGCCGCGACGGCGATGACGCGCTCACGACAGGACTGGACGGGTGACTTCATGGCGTCCCTCCAGGGGTGGGGGTGCGGAGGTGTTCGCGTGGGGGCGGACTCCCGCGTTCTGGACGGCAGACCCGGCGCGGCTGCGTGGTGCCGGGTCCGGACGCTGAGCGTGTTTCCGTTCGGAGTGCGGGGTCCGCGCGGAGGGGCCCGCGCGGTCGTCGGGCGCATGGTCGTCGGGCGCATGGTCAGCTTCCTTCCGGGGCCGTGCGGGTGAGGCGCAGCAGGACGGCGGACGGGGCCGTCGGCAGGGTCAGGGTGAGCTCGGCGGTGTCCGGGTTCCAGGCCGTGGCGGCCCGGCCGGCGGCCGGGTAGAGCACCTCGACGCGGATCTCGGCGCCGCTGAGGTGGGGCAGGTGGAGCTGCCTGGCGGTCTCCTCGCCGGAGCGGCGCCAGGCGGTGAGGTACGTGGTGGCCGGGGTGTGCAGGGCCAGGGCGATCCAGGGGTCCTCCCAGTCCGGGAGCCCCAGCGGCCAGGCGGGCACCGCCTGCGGCAGGTCGGCGCGGATCGCCTTGTGGACGGCCACCGCCTCGTGGACCAAGCCCCGGGCCTGCGGGGAGAGTTCGGTGAGCCGGCCGGAGAGGTGGATGCGGCCGAGGAGCGCGTTGGCCATGGTGACGGCGACCTCGTCGAGCGTGTTCTCGGGCAGCGGGTAGGCCCAGACGGCGCCCTGCTCGGGCGTGACGGCGGTGGGGGCGGCCGCCGCGATCGGCACGTAGCGCAGCAGGTCCTGCTGGTCGCTGGTGGACTGCAGCTGCAGCCGGGAGAGCAGGGCGTGGTCCATCCGCATGCCGCCGGAGGCGCAGTTCTCGATCACGAGCTCCGGGTAGCGGTCCAGGATCCCGTCGAGCCAGTCGAGTTGGGCCCGGTTGTGGCCGAGCAGTCCGGCGGCCGGGGCCTCGCCCGGGTGGCCGCTGGTGCCGGAGCCCGGGTCGGTGTTGTGGTCGAGCTTGAGGTAGCCGACGCCCCACTCGCCGACCAGGCGGTCCACCACGGCGTCCAGGTGGGTGCGGGCGGCCGGGTGGCGCAGGTCCAGGTGGTACCGGCCGCCGCCCTCCTCCACGCGGTGTCCGTCGCGGCGGAAGAACGCCTCGTCGGGCAGGGACCGGGCCACCGGGCTGTGCACCCCGACGGCCTCCGGCTCCAGCCACAGGCCGGGGACCATGCCCCGCTCCCGGATCCGGTCCAGGACCTCGTGGATGCCCTTCGGCCCGGGGAAGCGGGAGGCCGCCGGCTCCCAGGCCCCGACGGAGCTCCACCAGGTGCCGCCGTCGTCGTACCAGCCGGCGTCAATGACGAAGTACTCCGCGCCCGCCTCGGCGGCGGCGTCGACCAGCGGCAGCAGCGTGGCGGTGGCGGGGTCGCCCATCAGGCAGTTCATGTAGTCGTTGAAGATCACCGGCAGCCGGTGGTGGTCGGGGTGCGGGCGGCGGGTGGCGCGGCGGTAGCGGGTGAGGGCGGCGAAGGCGGCGCCCGGGCCCCCGTCCGGGGTGAGGGCCAGCGCCACGGGCACGGTGCGGAACTCGGCGCCCGGCTCCAGCGGGTGGCGCCAGCCGTGGTCGGCGCCGGTCGGGCCGTACAGCGCCGTGTAGGCGGTGTCGTCGCGCACGCCGCACTCCCAGCGCCAGCCGCCGCCGTTGTGCTCGATCTGCCACAGCCTCGTCCGGCCGGACTCGCGGTCCGTCAGGGCGCCCATCGGCAGGTGGCCGCAGCTGGACCAGACACCCTGCCCGGCCAGCACGCGGGTGCTGCGGCCGGAGGTGGTGCGGAAGCGTCCGCTGCGCTCGGGCGAGGAGACCCGCAGCGGTTGGCGGTGCCAGCGGCATTCGGCGAACCACTCGTTCTCGGCCCACAGCACGTCCGCGCGGTCCAGCTCCACCGGCTCGCCGCCGGTGAGGCAGCCCGCCACGAGCGAGGCGACGGACTCCAGGTGCAGCGTGCGCGGGCCGTCGTTGCGCAGCAGCACTTCGCTGCGCAGCACGGGCAGGCCGTCCGGGGAGCGGTAGACCGCCTCGGCGGTCAGGCCGGTCTCCGGTTCGTGGAGTTCGACGGTGAGCACGTGCCAGTCGCCGTCCCGGGTCGAGCGGTGGGAGCGGTGGCGCAGCCGCGCGCCGAGCACGCTGTCGACCAGGTGCCGGCCCGACCAGTGGCGGCCCAGGGCGGCCGTGGTCACCTCGACCAGCGGCAGCGGTGCGGCGGGGCGCGGGTCGGCGGTCTTCTCGCCGGGGGTGCCGACGCGGACCAGCCGGGTAGGGCCGTCCTCACCCGGGGCGATCTCCAGCTCCAGGGCACGGTGGCCCCAGCGGATCGTCTCGTGCGGCTCGCTCATGGTGGCCTTCCTCGGTGGTCGGGGAGCGGTGAGAGCGGGGCGGGAGCGGAGGGTGCGGGGAGTGAGCGGAGTGTGCGGGGCAGAGTGTGAGCGCTCACATGGTGCGTAGCACCGCGCAGCCGCCGGGCGGCAGCCCGTCCACGGTGCCGCCCGTGAGCAGGTCGTGGCCCGGCCGGGGCAGGGGTACGGCCTCGTCGAGGTGGTTGAGCAGCAGGTGCCAGCGCCGCCCGTCCGCGGCGTGCCGGGTGACGGCCTCGACGCCGGGCGGCAGGCCCGGCAGCTCCGGGGCGGCGCCGGCCTCGGTGAGCAGCCGGCCGACCAGGGCGGCGTAGCCGGCGTCGTCGAGCCGGGTGGACAGGTACCAGCCGTGGCCGGCGCCGAAGCCGTGCCGGGTGAGCGCCGGGCGGCCGGCGAGCGGGCGGTGGGTGTAGGCGGCGAGCGTCTCGGCGCCCTCGGTGCGCAGCGACTCGCTCCAGCAGCCGGCCGTGGAGCCGTCGGAGAGGGTGACCTCCTCGTCCTGTGGCAGCGGGCGGTGCTCCTCGACGCGGATGCCCAACGCCTCGCGCAGCGGTGCGGCGGGGTAGCCGCCGAGCCGGGCGTGGAGGCGTTCGTCGACGACACCGCTGAAGTGCTGGACGAGCAGGGTGCCGCCGTCGGCGACGTAGCGGCGCAGGTTCTCGGCGCCCGCGTCGGTGAGCAGGAACAGCCCGGGGGCGACGACCAGCCGGTAGCGGCCGAGGTCGTGCTCGGGGTGGGCGAAGTCGACGGTCCGGCCGGCCTCCCACAGCGCCCGGTGGGCGCGGCGCAGCGGGCCGAGGTAGTCGAGCGCGGACGACGGGAGGCCGTCGACGTTCATCGCCCACCAGGCGTCCGGGTCGTGCAGGACGGCGACCTCGGCCCGGACGGCGGAGCCGGCGAGCTCGCCGAGCCGGGCGACGGCCTCACCGGTGGCGGTGACCTCGCGGAAGATTCGGCTGTCCGGCCCGGCGTGCGGGACCATCGCCGAGTGCCAGGTCTCGGCGCCGGCCTTGGACTGGCGCCACTGGAAGAAGAGCGCGCCCTCCGAGCCGCGGGCGATGTGGGCGAGCGAGTGGCGCAGGATGTCGCCCGGCTCCTTGGGGAGGACGCGGTCGCCGGCGTAGACGGTGTTGGTGCCCGACTCCATCAGCAGCCAGGGGGCGCCGCCGGCGAAGGAGCGGGCCCGGTCGGCGTCGAACGCGGCGTGGGCGGCGGCGTCGATGCCGGGGGCGCCGGGGTAGTGGTCGATGGAGACCAGGTCGACCTCGCGGCCGAACGCCCACAGGTCCAGGTTCTGGTAGCCGGGAAGCATGAGGTTGGTCGTCACCGGGCGGTCGCTGTGGGCGCGGATGGCGTCGCGCTGCTCGCGGTAGGCGGCGAGGGTCTCGTCGGACCAGAAGCGGCTGTAGTCCAGGACGTGGCCCGGGTTGTGGTGCCACTGGCTGGCGCGCGGCGGCAGGACCTGCTCCCACGCGGTGTAGCGCTGGCTCCAGAAGGCCGTCCCCCAGGCGTGGTTGAGGGCGTCCAGGGAGCCGTGGCGGGCGCGTAGCCAGACCCGGAAGGCGGCGGCGGTGTGGTCGCAGTGGCAGGGGGTGACGTACTCGTTGTGGACGTGCCACAGGGCGAGTGCGGGGTGGTCGCCGTAGCGTTCGGCGAGTGCGGCGGCGATGCGGCGGGCGGCCCGGCGGTAGGCCGGGGAGGTGAGGCAGTAGGTGTCCCGGCTGCCGTGGGTCAGCCGGGTGCCGTCGGGGCGGACGGTCAGGGCGTCCGGGTGGGCGAGGGTGAACCAGGGCGGCGGGGAGGCGGTGGGGGTGGCCAGGTCGACGGCGACGCCGTTGGCGTGCAGCCGGTCGAGGTGGGCGTCCAGCCAGGCGAAGTCGTAGCGGCCCTCCTCGGGTTCCATCAGGGCCCAGGAGAAGACGCCGACGGTGGCGAGGTTGACGCGCGCGCGGCGCATCAGGCCGTCGTCCTGCTTCCACACCTCGGCGTCCCACTGCTCGGGGTTGTAGTCCCCGCCGAAGGCGAGGCCGCCGAGGCGGTCGGTGAGCCGGCGGATGTCCATCGGGGAGCCGTCCTTTCGCAGGGGTCAACCGCGCTGTGGCGCCGGAGCGGTGCTCTCGCGGACCACCAGTTCCGGTGGCATCAGGAGGAGTCGGTCGGTCGGCTGGTCGCCGGCGGCGGTCGCGGCGATCCGCGCCATGACCTGTTCGACGGCGACCTGCCCGAGGTCCTTCTTGGGGCTGGTCACGGAGGTGAGCCGGGGGGAGTGCTGCTCGGCCAGGCCGTCGGGGCAGATGGCGATGACGGAGGCGTCCTCCGGCACGGTCCGTCCGGTGGCGCGCAGCAGGGTGAGCAGCGGGCCGATCGCGGCCTCGTTCTGCACCACGAACCCGGTGGTGTCCGGACGGTCCGCGAGGATCCGGGCCAGGGTGCCGGCCGTGCTCTCGTAGGTGCCCTCGCAGGGCCGGTGGAGGAAGCGCAGGTCCCGTCGTTCGGCGCGGGCGCGGAAGCCGTTGAGCGTGCGCTCGGCGTAGCCGGCGTGCCGGCGGTAGACGCCGCTGCTGTAGCCGATGAAGGCGATGTCGCGGTGGCCGAGGTCGGCCAGGTGGTCGGCGCACAGGGCGCCGGCGGTGGCGAAGTCGTGGTCGACGCAGGAGAGTCCGGCCGGGTCGTCGGGCAGTCCGATGAGCGCGGCCGGGATGTCCTGGGCGCGCAGGACGGGGATGCGGTCGTCGTCGAGCCGGACGTCCATCAGGATGACGCCGTCGGCGAGCCCGGTGGCGGCGACCCGGCGGACGCCCTCGGGGCCTTCGTCGTTGGTGAGCAGCAGGACGTCGTAGCCGTGTTCCCGGGCGGCCACGGTGACGGCGATGGCGATCTCCATCATCGTGGGCACGTGCACCTCGGGGTGGAGCGGTACCACCAGGGCGATGATGTGCGAGCGCTTGCCGGCCAGGGCCCGGGCGCCGGCGTGCGGGTGGTAGCCGAGGTCGGTGATGGCCCGCTCGACGCGGTTCCTGGTCTCGTCGGAGATCGGCCGCTTGCCGCTCAGGGCGTAGCTGACCGTGCTGGACGAGACGCCGGCGTGCCTGGCCACATCGGCGAGTGTCACCATCGTTCTGATTCCTTCGTGTCGATTCCGGTGGCAGCGGTCCCGTTCGCGCGACGGGGAGGCCCGCGGCGGGACCGCTCCCGGCCGCCGCCGGTCCGTCGGGCCCGGTCCGGACGGCTCAGCCCTTGATCGCCCCGGTGAGGACACCGGTGCGCAGGTGCTTCTGCACGAACGGGTACACGATCACCAGTGGTACCAGGGTGAGGACCACGACCGCCATCTGCAGGGACAGCGGTGCGGTCTGCGCCTGGGTGTTCCCGAAGCCGGAGTTCATCGAGCCCGGCAGGCCGTTGGCCCGGTTGACGTAGGTGAGCAACACGTACTGCAGCGGCCATTTCTGAGTGTCCGTCGGCAGGTAGAGCATGACGTTGAAGAAGGAGTTCCAGTACCCGACGGCGTAGAACAGCGCGGTGACGGCGGTGACGGCGCGCGAGGTGGGCAGGACGACGGACCACAGGATCCGCCAGTCCCCGGCGCCGTCCATCCGGGCCGCGTCGATCAGTTCGGAGGAGGTCTCCTGGTAGAAGGCGCGCAGCACCAGGATGTTGAAGACGGAGACCGCGCTCGGCAGGATCAGCGCCCACCACTGGCCGTAGCCGCCGAGGCCGGTGACGACCAGGAAGCTCGGGATCAGGCCGCCGCTGACGAACATCGTGACGATCAGCAGGAGCAGGAGGAAGCGGTGCCCGAGCGAGCGCGGCCGGGAGAGCCCGTAGGCGCACAGGATGGAGACGATCATGGAGACCGCGGTGCCGACCACGGTGATGCCCAGGCTCACCCCCAGCGCGGTGACGATCGTCGAGTCGCCGAGCATCTGGCGGTACGTGTCGGTGGTGAGGCCGTCCGGCCAGATCACCAGTCCGCCGGCCCGGTTGATGGCGCCGGGGGTGGAGAAGCTGGTCAGGACGATGATGTAGAGCGGGACCAGGATGACGGCGAGCGTCCCGCCGAGCGTGAGCCCCTTGGCGGCCTGGCCGACGGCGGTGGGCGGCTCCTCCCAGGAAGGGCGGGTCGAGCGGGCCCGGCGGCGGGCGGCCGCGGTGGTGGTGCGGCGCTTCTCGCGCCGGGAGGCCATGGTGAGTGCGTTCGTCATTTCCGGTACAGCCCGTCCTCGCCGAAGGCGTGCGCCAGCTTGTTGGCGCCCCAGATCAGCAGCAGCGACACCACGCTCTTGAAGAGCCCGGCCGCCGCGCCGTAGCTGTAGCCGCCGGTGGCGATGCCGTAGTAGAAGGAGAAGGTGTCCAGGACGTCCGCGGCCTCGTGGCCGACGGCGTCGCGTTGGATCAGGAACTGCTCGAACCCGACGGACAGCGCGTTGCCGAGCCGCAGGACCAGCATCAGCACGATCACCCCGCGCAGGCCCGGCAGCGTGATGTGCCACAACCGCCGGAACCGGCCGGCGCCGTCCGCGGCCGCGGCCTCGTACAGCTCGCTGTTGATCGCGCTCAGCGCCGCGAGGAAGACGATGATCCCCCAGCCCGCCTCCTTCCAGATCGCCTGCGAGGTGACCAGCAGCGCGAAGGTGTGCGGGTTGGTCATGATGTCCCAGGTGCCGATGTCGTGCTGGCGCAGGAACTGGTTGAGCACGCCGGCGCCGCCCAGCATCTGCTGGAAGATCGTGACCGCCAGCACCCACGAGAAGAAGTGCGGCAGGTAGACCACGGACTGGAAGAAGTTGCGGATCCGTTCGCTGATCACCGAGTTGAGCAGCAGGGCGAGGGCGATCGGGACGGGGAAGAAGAGGATCAGCTGGACGAAGCTGAGGTACAGCGTGTTCTGCATCGCGGCCCAGAAGCCCGGGTCGCCGAACAGCTGCTGGAACTGGTCGAAGCCGACCCATTCGCTGTGCCAGACGCCGACCAGCGGGTCGTACTCCTGGAAGGCGGTGACGATGCCGAACAGCGGCGCGTAGTTGAACACCAGGAGCAGGACGACCGCGGGGATCGTCATCAGCAGGAGTGACCTGTCGCGCTTCAGCCTGATCCGCCAGCCGAGCCGCTTCGGCGCGGCGGGGCGCTTCGGCGCCGCGGTGCTCACTGGCCGGAGCCGTACTTGTCGAGGACGTTGTCGGTCATCCACTGCTTGAGCCGGTCCCCGGGGCCGGAGCGCCAGCTGGAGATGGCGTCCTGCAGCTCGGAGACCTTCTTCTTGCCGTGGTAGCAGTCCTTGAGGGTGTCGTTGACGCCCGTCGCGGCCTGGGCCGAGGCGATGGCCTGCGGCATGCTGAGGTTCATGCCCCAGAAGGGCGGCTTGCGCAGGTACTGGACGTTGGCGGCCGACCAGGAGGCGAAGTCCTTGGTGACCTGTTCGCCGCCCGGGTTGCTGATCGCGGAGGCGGGGGCGGCCAGGAACGGGTACGTCGTCGCCTGGACGTTCTTCTGGCCGTCCTCCGTCAAGGTCGGCACGCCGTTCACCCGGGTGTGGTGGACGCCCTCGACCCCGAAGTTGACCATGGTGTACTCGGCCGTGCCGAAGGGGGCGGCGAGGTAGTTCGCGACGGAGAGCAGTTCCTCGATCTGGGCCGGCTTCAGACCGGCGTTGAGATAGCTGATCATGCTGGCGGCGGCGCCCATGTAGATCACCGGCGTGCCCTTGCCGTCGGCGGTGATGGCGTTGAACGCGCCGCGCCGGTAGTTCGGGTCCGCGGCGGTGCCGGACTGGTGGTCGGCCAGGTTCCAGGCGCCCAGTCCGCCGCCCGCGATGAGCACCTTGCCGCCGTAGAAGCGGGTCCCGCTCTTGGCGACGTCACCGGCGAGCGCGTCCGGGTGCATGAAGCCCGACGTGGCCAGGCGGTAGTGCCAGTCGACGGCCTCCAGGAACTCCTGGGTCTCGAACGGGTGGACCAGCTTGCCGTTGTCGATCCTCCAGTTCATGGGGACGTTCCAGGTGAACTGGAGGTAGGTCCACACGTCGTCGAAGGCCCACACGCCCCGCTTGGCGTCGGTCAGTTCCTTGCCGAGGTTCATCAGGTCGTCGGCGGACTTGACCTGGTCGGCGGTGATGCCCCGGGCTTCGAGGACGTCCCGGCGGTAGAAGGTGGCACCGGGTATGCCGAAGTCGGTGGAGAAGCAGGGGATGCCGTAGAGCTTGTCGGCCCAGATCCCGTGCTGCCAGGCGCCGGTGGGGAGGGCGGCGAGGTTGGGGTACTTCTTGACGTTGTCGCCGGAGAGGTACGGGGTCAGGTCCGCGAGTTGGGTGCCGACCAGGCCGCCGGTGTTGAACTGGGCGTTCATCCAGGCCGGCAGGTTGATCCAGTCCGGCAGCTTCTTGGCGGCGGTCATCGTCGGGATGATGGTGCCGTAGTTGATCCCGTCCGTCGGCTTCATGGTCAGCTCGACCCCGAGCGCCTTGTTCATCGCCTGGTAGAAGGAGTTGCCGGCCTCCGGAGCGGTGCCCCACAGCGGGGTGATCGCCGTGTAGCTGCCGCCCTTGCCCGGCACGCCGGAGACGCTGGCCGGCGGGGCGGCCGGATAGGAGAGGTAGGCGGTGTCGGTGGCGGCGCCGTCGGTCCCGTTCACGGGTGCGATGTCCGGCTTCACCGCGTTGGCGTTGGGCACGTAGGCGGGCAGCGCCGCCTTCAGCCCCTCCTTGGTGTTCGCCCCGGCCTTCTTGGTGGAACCGCCGCCGCAGGCGGACAGCAGGGGTGCCATCGCGGCGACTCCCGCGACGGTGGCGGCGGTGGTCAGGAAGCTCCTGCGGTTCAGCCCGGATCTCATGGTGGCGTGGCCCCTCTCCGTCGAAGCGCGGTCGAAGCACCGAAGCGTCGAAGCGCTTGGATGTTTCGGCGAGACTAACGACGCGTTACCGGTTGAGCAAGGGGCTGAACAAATCCAAAATCGTTTGTGCCGTGGGGAGTTGACAGCCCTATCGGAGCGTGTCAGCGTCGAAGCGCTTCGACCCACCACCGAGCCCAGCCCGCCCGAGGGGTATTCCACGTGAGTTCCGTGCCCGCGTCCGCTGCCGGCCTGCCCGACTTCCGCAATCCCACGCTGCCCGTGCGCAAGCGTGTCGACGACCTGCTCCACCGCCTCACCACCGACGAGCGGCTCGCGATGCTGCACCAGTACGGGCCGGCCGTCCCGCGCCTGGGCCTGGCCGCCTTCCGCACCGGCAGCGAAGCCCTGCACGGGGTCTCCTGGCTCGGCGAGGCGACCGTCTTCCCGCAGGCCGTCGGCCTCGGCGCCAGCTGGGACGAGGACCTGGTGCGCCGGGTCGGCGAGGCCGTCTCCACCGAGCTGCGGGCCTTCCACTACCACCGCCCGCCCGCGGTCGGCGCGCAGGAGCACGGACCCACCTCCCTCCAGGCCTGGGCCCCCGTGCTCAACCTGCTGCGCGACCCGCGCTGGGGGCGCAACGAGGAGGGCTACTCCGAGGACCCGGTGCACACCGCGCGGGTCGGCGAGGCGTTCTGCCGCGGCCTCTCCGGCGACCACCCGACCTACCTGCGGGCCGCCCCCGTGCTCAAGCACTTCCTCGCCTACAACAACGAGGACGACCGCTGCACCACCTCCTCCGGGCTGCGCCCGCGCGTGCTCCAGGAGTACGACCTGGCCGCCTTCCGCCCGGTCGTCGCCTCCGGTGCCGCCACCGGCGCGATGGCCGCCTACAACCTGGTCAACGGCCGCCCGTGCCACGTCAGTCCGCTGATCGAGACGGAGCTGCGCCGCTGGGCGGAGCCGACCGGACACGAGCTGTTCGTGGTCAGCGACGCCGAGGCCCCCTCCAACCTGGTCGACCCGGAGCACTACTTCGACGACCACGCCGAGTCCCACGCCGCCGCGCTCAAGGCCGGAATCGACAGCTTCACCGACCACAGCGAGGACAGCGGCATCCCGGTCGGCCGACTGCGCGAGGCCCTGGAACGCGGCCTGATCGACGAGGCCGACGTCGACCGCGCCGTTCGCCGCCAGCTCGAACTGCGCTTCCGCCTCGGCGAGTTCGACCCCGAACTGGACCCGTACGCCGGGATCGGCGCCGAGGTGGTCGACAGCCCCGAGCACCGCGCCCTGGCCCGGCAGGCCGCGATCGAGTCGACGGTCCTGCTCAAGAACGACGGGCTGCTCCCGCTCGACCCGGCCCGCGCCCCGCGGATCGCCGTCATCGGCCCGCTCGCCGACACCCTCTTCGAGGACTGGTACAGCGGCACCCTGCCGTACCGGGTGAGCACCGCCGCGGGCCTGGCCGCGGCGCTCGGCGCCCACGGCGGCGAGGTCGTCCACGTGGAGGGCTCCGACCGGATCACCCTGCGCTCGCGCACCACGGGCGAACTGCTCGGCAAGTCCGCCTTCGACGTGACCGACTGGGGCGGCGGCGCCTGCACGCTGCGCGCCGCCGACACCGGGTGCTACCTGAGCCTGCAGGACGACGACACCCTCGCCGCCGCCCAGGACGTCATCAAGAGCTGGTTCGTCAAGGAGACCTTCCGGATCGAACCGGCGGGCCCGGACACCGTCCTGCTGCGCAACGTGTTCACCGGCCGCTACGCCACCGTGGACCCGACCGACGGCCGGGTGAGCGTCACCGCCGGGACCGCGCAGGAGGCCGAGCACTGGCAGCGCGAACTGGTGCGCGACGGCGCCGCCGAGGCCCGGGAGGCCGCCGCGACGGCGGACGCCGCCGTGGTCGTCCTCGGCAACCACCCGATGATCAACGGCCGCGAGACCGAGGACCGCACGGACATCGACCTGCCCGAGGGGCAGGAGCGCCTGCTGCGCGCCGTCGCCGCCGTCCGGCCGGACACGGCCCTCGTCCTGATGAGCAGCTACCCGTACGCCCTCGACTGGGCCGACGAACACCTGCCCGCCGTGGTGTGGACCTCCCACGGCGGGCAGGAGACGGGCCACGCGCTGGCCGCCGTCCTGATCGGCGAGGCCGATCCGGGCGGGCGCCTGCCGCAGACCTGGTACCGGGGCGACGACCCGCTGCCCGCCCCGCTCGACTACGACATCATCAAGGCCGGCTGGACCTACCAGTACCACCGGGCCGCCCCGCTCTACCCCTTCGGCCACGGACTGTCCTACGCCGACCCGACCTACCGCGACCTGCGCCTCTCGCAGCCGTCGATCGGCCAGGACGGCTCGGTCGAGGCCACCGTGACCCTCGTGAACGGCGGCAGCCGGACCGGCAGCGAGGTCGTCCAGGTCTACGTCCGCGCCCTGGAGGCCCGCTACCAGGCGCCCCGGCTGCGCCTGGCCGACTTCCGCAAGGTCGGGCTGGAGCCGGGCGAGAGCCGCGACCTGACCTTCCGGCTGTCCGCCGAGCACCTGGCCCACTGGTCCGTCGCGGCCGGCGCCTTCACCGTCGACCCGGGCCGCTACGAGGTGATCGTCGCCCGCAGCGCCGAGCAGCCGGTGCTCACCGCGCCGCTCACCGTGACCGGGGCCGCCGCCGCGACCCGGGCGGGCGTCGGACACCGCCTCCTGGCCGTCGACTTCGACGACTACGAGAACGCGGCCATCGTGGACGCCACCCGCACCGACGGCGACGCCCTGACGCCCGCCGACCCGGGCCGCCCGGCCACGCTCCTGTTCCACGAGGTCGAACTCGCCGGAGCCGCCCGGATCGAGGTCGAGACCGCGCGGGCGGACGCCGGCACCGGCGCGGCCCGGCTGGAGGTCCGGGCCGGCGGCCGGCTGCTGGCCGGGATCGACGTCCCGGTGACCGGCGACCGCTACGCCTGGACGACCACCACCGCGCAGCTCACCGCCCCGCCGGACGGGGTGCACGACCTGAGCCTCGTCCTGCACGGCGACTTCCGGCTCGCGGCCTTCCACCTCCGCACGGCCGGCTGAGCCGTCCTGGCCGGGGCCCGCGTCCGAGGCCCGCGTCCGAGGTCCCGCCGCCCCGCAGACCGGCGGCCCGCTCAAGAGGGGGGCGGGCCGCCTCCACCCCGCCTTCCACCCCCCCCACGGGGCCGCCTGGGGACCGCCGCCGGCAACCCGGGGCTCGGCCCCGGCAAGTGGCCCGGCCCCGGCCGCCCGGGGACCGGCTCCCGCAAGAAGCCCGGCCCGACAGCTCCGGGGCCCGGCACCCCCGCCGACCGCCACGTCCGCTCCGACCTTCGTCACCGCCGCCCGGAGGCGGCCCGCATGTCACTGCTCACGCCCCACCACATCAGCTCCTCCTCGGCCCACCCGGAGGGATCACCCATGCCGCTCACCGACTTCGGACTCGACGAACTCGCCGACTACCGGCCGGAGTCGACCCTGCCGCAGGACTTCGACGAGTTCTGGCGGCGCACCCTCGCCGAGGCCCGCGCGCACGGCGGGGCGGTCACGTCCGAACGCGTCACCGCGCAGTACGGACTGCGCACCGTCGAGATCGACGACGTGCGGTTCCCCGGCTGGAACGGCGAGCCGGTGGCCGCCTGGCTGCTGCGTCCGCGCGGCGTCCAGGGCCCGCTGCCGGTCGTGGTCGGCTTCATCGGCTACTCCGGTGGCCGGGGGCTGCCCACCGAGCACCTGTTCTGGTCCGCCGCCGGCTACGCCCAGCTGGTGGTGGACAGCCGCGGCCAGGGCCACGACACGCCGGACCGCGGCATGGGCGACGGCACCCAGTGGGTCGGCGGTTTCATGACCCGCGGCATCGACTCCCCGGAGAACTACTACTACCGGCGGTTGATGACCGACTGCGTGCGCGCCGTGGACGCCGTCGCGGAGCTGCCCGGCCTCGACACCGACCGGATCGTCGTGGCCGGCGGCAGCCAGGGCGGCGGCCTGGCCCTCGCCGTCGCCGGGCTCGCCGGCGACCGGGTGGCCGCGGTGATGCCCGACGTCCCGTTCCTGTGCCACTACCGCGAGGGGGCGCAGCTCGCCCTGGACGGGCCGTACCAGGAACTCGTCGACTACCTGCGCTGGCACAGCCGGGACCGGGTGCAGTCCGCCTTCGCCACCCTGGCGTACTTCGACGGCGTCAACTTCGCCCGGCGCGCCACCGCGCCGGCGCTGTTCAGCGTCGGCCTGATGGACCCGGTCTGCCCGCCCCGCACCGTCTACGCCGCCTACAACCACTACGCGGGCGAGGACCGCACCATGACCGTCTGGCCGTTCGCCGACCACGCCGGCGGCTGCGGCTCCAACCCGCCCGTCCAGCTGTCCTGGCTGCACGCCCACGGGCTGGCACCGCAGCGGTGACCGCCGTGTCCGATCCCCGCCCGGCCGGCGAGACGCGGCCCACGAGCTCCCCGGCCCACCCCGTGCTGCCCCCCGGCTTCCGCTTCGGCGCCGCGACCGCCGCCTACCAGATCGAAGGAGCCCACGACGAGGACGGCCGGGGCCCGTCCATCTGGGACACCTTCAGCCACACCCCGGGCCGGACCCTCGACGGCGCCACCGGCGACACGGCCTGCGACCACTACCACCGCTACCGCGACGACGTCGCCCTGCTCCGGGAACTCGGCGTCGACGGCTACCGCTTCTCGATCTCCTGGTCGCGCCTGCTGCCGCGGGGCACCGGCCCGGTCAACGCGAAGGGGCTGGACTTCTACGACCGGCTGATCGACGAACTGCTGGCCGCCGGGATCGCACCCGCCGCCACCCTCTACCACTGGGACCTGCCCCAGGCCCTGGAGGACCGGGGCGGCTGGCGGGTGCGCGGCACCGCCGAGGCCTTCGCCGAGTACGCGAACGTCGCCGCCGACCGCTACGGGGACCGCGTGGAGCGCTGGATCACCCTCAACGAGCCGTTCTGCTCCGCCTTCGTCGGCTACGCCGAGGGCCGGCACGCGCCCGGTGCCCGGGAGGGCCGCGGGGCGCTGGCGGCCGCCCACCACCTGCTGGTCGGCCACGGCCTGGCCGTCCGGGAGCTGCGCGCCGCCGGGGCCCGCGAGGTCGGCATCACGCTCAACCTCGAGCGCCTGCACGCCGCCTCCGACCGGCCCGAGGACCTCGCCGCCCTGCGCCGGGCCGAGGTGCTGCACAACGAGGTCTGGACCGAGCCGCTGTTCGCCGGCCGCTACCCGGAGCACGAGGCCGAGACCTGGCAGGGCCTGGCCGACGGCTCCTGGCGCCGGCCGAGGGACCTGAAAATCATCGGCGTGCCGCTGGACTTCGTCGGCGTCAACTTCTACCGGCCGGTCACCGTCGCGGCGGCCCCGCACCGCGAGGCCCACCCCGGACGGCGCACCGCCGTGGACATCGGCGTCGCCGAGACCGACCCGTACGGCACCCGGCTGACCACCATGGGCTGGCCCGTCGTCCCGTCCGCGTTCACCGAGCTGCTCCGCGACCTCGACGCCCGCTACCCGCACCTCCCGCCGGTCTGGATCACCGAGAACGGCTCCGCCGAGGCCGACACCGTCACCCCCGACGGGCTGGTCCACGACCCGGACCGGATCGACTACCTGGCCGGCCACCTGGCCGCCGTCGCCGACGCCGTCGCGGCCGGGGTCGACGTGCGGGGCTACTACGTCTGGTCCCTGCTGGACAACTTCGAGTGGGCCCGGGGCTACGCCCAGCGCTTCGGCCTCGTCCACGTCGACTACACGACCCTGACCCGAACCCCCAAGGACAGCTACCACTGGTACCGGGGCCTGATCACCGCGCACCGCGCGCGGACGGAGGAACCAGCCCGATGAAGTTCACCGACGGCTACTGGCTGATGCGCCCGGGCGTCACCGCGCGCTACGCCACCGAGGTCGCCGACGTCCGCACCGGCGAGGACCGGATGACCCTCTACGCGCCCGTCAAACACGTGCGCGGCCGCGGTGACACGCTCAACAGCCCCCTGCTGACCGTCGAGTGCTGGTCCCCCGCCGAGGGCGTGATCGGCGTGCGCACCACCCACCACGCCGGGTCGGTGCGGCGCGGGCCCGAGTTCGCGCTGCCCGGCGCGGAACCGGGCGCGGGGAAGGTGCGCCGCGACGGCGACACCGTCGAGCTGAGCGCCGGCGAGCTGACCCTGCGGGTGGACACCGCCAAGCCGTGGCAGCTGCAGTTCACCGCGGGCGGCCGGGTGCTGACCACCGCGGGGGAGCGCGGCACCGGCTTCGTCACCGACGCCGGGGGCCGCCACCACATGCTCGGCCAACTCGCCCTGGGCGTCGGCGAACTGGTCTACGGCCTCGGCGAACGCTTCACCCCGTTCGTCCGCAACGGCCAGGTGGTGGACATCTGGCAGGCGGACGGCGGCACCAGCAGCGAGCAGGCGTACAAGAACGTCCCGTTCCACCTGACCAACCGGGGGTACGGCGTCTTCGTCAACCACCCCGGCAAGGTCAGCTACGAGGTCGGCTCCGAATCCGTCGGCCAGGTGCAGTTCAGCGTCGAGGACCAGTCGCTGGAGTACTTCGTCGTCCACGGCCCGAGCCCCAAGCAGATCCTGGAGCGCTACACCGCGCTCACCGGCCGCCCGGCGCTGCCCCCGGCCTGGGCGCTCGGCCTGTGGCTGAGCACGTCCTTCACCACCGACTACGACGAGGCCACCGTCAACCGCTTCGTCGGCGGCATGGCGGAGCGCGGCATCCCGCTGAGCGTCTTCCACTTCGACTGCTTCTGGATGCGCGGGTACCAGTGGAGCGATTTCCGCTGGGACCCGGACACCTTCCCGGACCCGGCGGGCATGCTCGCCAGGCTCAAGGAGCAGGGGCTGCGCATCTGCCTGTGGATCAACCCGTACATCGCGCAGAAGTCGGAGCTCTTCGCGGAGGGCCTGCGCGAGGGCCACCTGGTGCGCCGGCCGGACGGCAGCGTCTGGCAGTGGGACCTCTGGCAGCCCGGCATGGCCCTGGTGGACTTCACCAGCCCCGCCGCCCGCGCCTGGTACACGGGCAAGCTGCGCGCCCTGCTGGACGTCGGCGTCGACTGCTTCAAGACCGACTTCGGCGAGCGCATCCCCACCGACGTGGTCTGGCACGACGGCTCCGACCCGGAGCGGATGCACAACTACTACACCCAGCTGTACAACCAGACGGTGTTCGAGCTGCTCCGTGCGGAACGCGGGGAGGGGGAGGCGATGCTGTTCGCCCGGTCCGCCACCGCGGGCGGGCAGCAGTACCCGGTGCACTGGGGCGGCGACTGCGAGTCGCACTTCAACGCCATGGCGGAGTCGCTGCGCGGGGGCCTCTCCCTCGGCCTGTCCGGCTTCGGCTTCTGGAGCCACGACATCGGCGGCTTCGAGGGCACCCCGACCCCGGCCGTCTTCAAGCGCTGGACCCAGTTCGGCCTGCTCTCCTCGCACAGCCGGCTGCACGGCAGCAAGTCGTACCGGGTGCCGTGGGAGTTCGGCGACGAGGCGGTCGAGGTCACCCGCGAGTTCACCCTGCTCAAGCACCGGCTCGCGCCCTACCTCCAGCGCGCGGCGCAGCAGGCGCACACCAGCGGTGTCCCGGTGATGCGCGCGATGGTGCTGGAGTTCCCGGACGACCCGGCCGCCGCCGCGCTCGACCGGCAGTACCTGCTCGGCGACGACCTGCTCGTCGCCCCGGTCTTCACCGAGGACGGCACGGTCGAGTACTACGTGCCCGAGGGGACGTGGACCAACGTCCTGACCGGCGACCAGGTCACCGGCCCGCGCTGGGTGCGCGAGCAGCACGGCTTCCACACCCTGCCGCTGCTCGCCCGCCCCGGCTCGGTCATCCCGTTCGGCGCGGACGACCAGCGCCCGGTCTCGGCCTGGGCCGACGGCGTCGAACTGCGGGTGCACGCCTTCGCCGACGGCGACGAGCGCACCGTCGTGATCCCGCGCGCCGACGGCCCCGGCGAGACCGCCCGCTTCCACCTGCGCCGCACCGGCGACCGGCTGCGGGTGACCACCGACAGTCCGCACCCGTGGCGGCTGCGGATCGGAGGCCCGGACGGTGCCCTGCACGTCCACCCGGCCGACACCCACGAGGCGGAGCTGCCCTACCCGGCCTGAGGCCGGCCCCGGACGGCGGGGCCCCGCACGCCACCCCAGGGCGAGCGGGGCCCCGCCCCTCGCAGCCGCCGCCGGCCCCGCCCGCCACCTGGCACCCGCCCCCGCCGTCGCCCCGCCGTGCCAGCCCCCCCCTCGCACCCGCCCGACCGACGACCGAAGTGCCGATGCAGAGCCTCGCGTCCTGCCGCCGGACGTTCGCCGAGGCCGTTGTACGGCTGCGGGCGCCGGGGTAGGGATGACGACCGGGGAAGGGATGACCACCACGAGCACGGGACCCGGGCGCCAGCCCGCACGCACCCGCCATTCGAGACCAGAGCAGAGGAACCACCCGTGACCTACCGCATCCGCGTGGGCGCCCTGGAGCGGCACACCGCCCACGAGATCCTCCGCATCGAGCCCTGGGGACCGGACGCCGTCCGGGTGCGGGCCTCGTCCGCCACCATCGACCCCGCCGCTCCCGGCGCGCTGGAGAGCCCCTCGCCCTGTCCGGGTGCCGAAGCCTCGGTGTCGGACGACGGCGGTGCCCGCCTGGTCAACGGCCGCCTCGTGGTCGAGGCCGCGGCGGACGGCCGGCTGCGGTTCCGCCACGCCGTCTCGGGCCGCGAACTCCTCGCCGACAAGGGCCCGTACGGGCACCACGCCGGCCCCCGGGTCCACGCCCCGGGCGGCCGGACGGAGCAGCTGTTCGAGGCCTACGACGGTGAACGGCTGCACGGCCTGGGCCAGCACCTGCACGGCCGCCTGGACCAGAAGGGCTGTGTGATCGACCTCGTCCAGGCCAACACCGTGGCGGCCGTCCCCTTCCTGCACTCCTCGCGGGGCTACGGACTGCTGTGGAACAACCCCGCCACCGGCCGCGTCGAACTGGGCGCCGACACCACCCGGTGGACCGCCGACGCCGGCGGGCGCATCGACTACTGGATCACCGCCGGCGACACCCCGGCCCAGGTCCTGGACTCCTACACCCGGGCCACCGGCCGACCGCCCCTGCTGCCGGAGTGGGCCTCCGGCTTCTGGCAGTCCAAGCTGCGGTACCGGACCCAGGACGAACTCCTGGCGGTGGCGCGGCAGTACAAGGAGCGCGGACTGCCGCTGTCCGTGATCGTCTGCGACTTCTTCCACTGGCCGAGGATGGGGGACTGGCGCTTCGAGGAGAGCGAGTGGCCCGATCCCGCCGCCATGGTCAAGGAGCTGGCGGAGCTCGGGGTGAGGCTCGCCGTCTCGGTGTGGCCCACCGTCGAGCCCGGCAGCGACACCCACGACGAACTGCGCGCGGCCGGACACCTCGTCCGGGACGCCGCCGGCGGCCTGCTGACGTACCCGTGGCCGTCCCGCTTCGCCGGGGACGCGCTGATCCGCCCGATGGCGTACTACGACGCCACCCACCCCGGCGCACGCGCCGCGCTGTGGCGGCGGCTGAACGACAACTACCGGGCGCTCGGCGTGGCGTGCTTCTGGCTCGACTCCTGCGAGCCGGACCTGCCCCGGGACCGCGCCGAACGCGCCGTCTACGCGGCCGGACCGGCCGCCGAGGTCGCGAACCTCTACCCCCTGGAGCACACCCGCGCGGTGGCCGACGGCCTGCGCGCGACGGGCGAGGACCGGCCGCTGTCGCTGGTCCGCTCCGCCTGGGCGGGCAGCCAGCGGCACGGGGCCCTGCTGTGGTCCGGCGACATCCCCACCACCTTCGACTCCCTCGGACGCCAGATCAGGGCCGGGCTGAACGTCGCGATGAGCGGCATCCCCTGGTGGAACACCGACATCGGCGGCTTCTTCGGCGGCGACCCGGACGATCCGGCGTACCGCGAACTGCTGATCCGCTGGTTCCAGTACGGCACCTTCAGCCCCGTCATGCGGCTGCACGGCGACCGCGCGCCCCACTTCCCCGCCTTCTCCGCGGACATGACCGGCGGGCCGAACGAGGTCTGGTCGTACGGGGAGGAGGCGTACGGCGTCCTGCGCGCGCACCTGCTGCTGCGCGAGCGCCTGCGCCCGTACCTGAGGACGCTGTCCGAGGACGCCCACCGCACCGGCGCCCCGCCGATGCGCCCGCTGTTCTTCGACTTCCCCGGGGACGAGCGCGCCTGGGACGTGGACGACCAGTTCCTGCTCGGGCCCGACCTGCTGGTGGCGCCCGTGCACGAGGCGGGCGCCCGGGCCCGCCCGGTGTACCTGCCGTCCGGTGCCCGCTGGCTCGACCCGGTCACCGGCGACGTGCGGGAGGGCGGCGCCACGCTCGACGCGCCGGCCCCGCTGGACCGCATCCCGGTCTTCGTGCGGGAGGGTTCCGACGTCGCCGGCCTGCTCGGCTGAACCCTCCCCGGCAGTGCGGCTCGGCGCCCGCCGAGCACCGAACCAGAACCCCCCTTGGACGAGGACCAGATGACTGAATCGAACGTCGTCGTGCTGTCGGCCCGTGATGCGGCCCTCGCGCTCGACATCGCCGGACCCGGCATGCCCCGGGTGCTCCACTGGGGCGGCGATCCCGGCTTCCGGGCCGAGGACGCCGCGCAGGTGATCGACGCCCTGGGCCACCGGGCGGGGAGCCTGATGCCCTCCCAGGGCCAGGGGTGGTGGTTCGGGCGGCCGGCCCTGGCCGGCCACCGCGACGGCCGGGTCCGCCCGCCGCGCTTCGAGCTCGCCGGACCGGTCGGCGTGAACGCCCGGGACGGCCGCGGCGGCGCCGTCCGCGCGCGGGCCGTGGACGACGGCGCGGGGCTCGTCCTGGACACCGAGCTGGAGCTCACGGAGCACGGCGTGGTGCGGCTGCGCCACGCCGTGACCAACACGGCCGCCGACGCGTACACCCTGGAATCCCTGGTGTGCCTGCTCCCGGTGCCCGCCCACGCCGAGGAACTGCTGGACTTCGCCGGCCGCTGGGCCAGGGAGCGCTCACCGCAGCGCGCCCCGCTGCGCCAGGGCGTCTGGTCGAGGGAGAGCCGGCGCGGCCGGACCGGCTTCGACGCCGGACCGCTGCTGGTCGGCACCCCGGGCTTCGGCTTCCGGCAGGGCCAGGTCTGGGGCGTGCACCCCGCCTGGAGCGGCAACCACCTCCAGTACGCGGAGCGCCTCGCCGACGGGACGACCGTCCTCGGCGGCGGCGAACTGCTGGACGCCGGGGAGGTCCGGCTGGCCGAGGGCGAGTCCTACCGGACCCCGTGGGTGTACTTCGCGACCTCCGACGCGGGCCTGGACGGGATCAGCCGCGGGTTCCACGCCATGCTCCGCGACCGGCCCCGGCACCCGAACAGCGCCCGGCCGGTCACCCTGAACATCTGGGAGGCGGTCTACTTCGACCACGACCCCGACCGGGTGCGCGCCCTCGCCGACACCGCGGCCGCGGTCGGCGTGGAGCGGTTCGTCGTGGACGACGGCTGGTTCCGCCACCGCCGCCACGACCGGGCCGGCCTCGGCGACTGGTACGTCGACGAGAAGGTGTGGCCCGCCGGACTCCGCCCGCTCGCCGACCACGTCCACGGGCTCGGCATGCAGTTCGGCCTCTGGTTCGAGCCCGAGATGGTCAACCCCGACTCCGACCTGGCCCGCGCCCACCCCGACTGGTTCCTCGCCGACCCCGAGCGCCTGCCGTTCGAGCAGCGCAGCCAGCACGTCCTGGACGTCGCGAACCCCGACGCCCACGCCTACCTGCTGGAGCGGATCAGCACCCTCGTCACCGAGCTGGGCATCGACTACCTCAAGTGGGACCACAACCGTGACCTCGCCGACGCCGTCCACGACGGCCGGCCCGGCGTACACGCGCAGACCACGGCGGTCTACCGGCTGCTGGACGAACTGCGCGAACGCCACCCCGCGCTGGAGATCGAGTCCTGCTCCTCCGGCGGGGCCCGCGCGGACCTCGGCATCCTGGAGCGCACGGACCGGATCTGGGGGTCGGACAACATCGACCCGATCGAGCGCCAGGCCGTCCAGCGCTGGACCTCCTTCCTGCTGCCCTACGAGCTGATCGGCTCCCACGTCGGCTCCGCCCCCGCCCACATCAGCCACCGGGACACCTCGCTCGCCTTCCGCTGCGCCACCGCCCTGTTCGGGCACGCCGGCATCGAGTCCGACCTCTCCGCCTGGCCGGAGGAGGAGTTGCGCGCGCTGACCGCGTGGGTCGGCGCCTACAAGGAACTGCGGCCGCTCCTCCACGGCGGCGACGTCGTCCGCACCGACCACCCCGACCCGGCCGCCTGGGTCCACGGCGTCGTCTCCCGGGACCGGGACCACGGCGTGTTCGCCTACGTCCAGCTGGACACCTCCGTCGCCGAGAACGGCGCGCCCGTCCGCCTGCCCGGTCTGGATCCCACGACCCGCTACGCCCTGCGGGTGCGCCCCGAACTCTCCTGCCCCGAGGACACCTGGCCCGCCTGGGCGCGGCGCACCACCGCGCTCACCCTGACCGGCCGCCACCTCGCCCACGTCGGCCTCGCGGCCCCGGGGCTGGCCAACCGCCCCGGTCACGCCCTGGTGATCGAAGCGCGGGCGCGGTCGGCCGCCGGGGACTGACCCGCACCGGCCGGGCCGCGCACCCGCGCGGCCCGGCCGTCGGCGGACCTCCTCGCCGGAGACGGACCGCGGGCGCGCGGAGCCCCGCCCCCGGGAGGGGAGGCGGGGCTCCGCGGACCGGTACGGCGGGCGGTCAGCTGTCGGAGTAGGTGAGGTCCCCCACGGTCCAGCTGTTGACGTCGGAGATGGCGATCCGGTACAGGCCGCCGGTGTAGGGCAGGCCGTAACTGCCCTGGAGGATACGGGCGACGTGCAGGTGCAGATGGGTGGGCCGGGCGGTCGGGGTGGCGTCGCCGGGCGGCTTCATGAGGGCGGCGAAGGGCTTCAAGTGCTCCGAGGAGCCCAGGACTTCGGCCACCCGCTCCAGCCAGAGGCGTTCCGGCGCGAGACGGCCGGTGATGACCGCCCCGGGCACGACCACCGTCAGAGGCATCTGGTTGCTGCCCTCGGACTCCACCATCGCGGCGATGTCGACGAGCAGCGCATCAGGGTTCGACATGGACCCGAGAATAGTGCCCGCCGGCGCCGACCGGCCCGTGGGGCCACGGCCGGTCGGCGCCGGGGCGTCGGGAGCGGGCCCCCGCGCCCACCCCGGACGGGCCCCGCCCGCGGTCCCGTACCGGGAGCGGAGCCCGGGGGAGCCGTCCGAGCGCCGGTCATGGCGACGGACCGAGCCGGTCCGTGCGGGAGGCACGAACCGGCTCGGCCGCAGGCCCAGGTCAGCGGGCGCCGAGGAGGTGTTCCAGGGCGAGCTGGTCCAGCTGCTCGAAGGCCATGCCGCGCCGGGCGGCCGCCTCGACGTCGAACTCCTCGAAGGCGGAGCGGTCCGCCAGCAGCCCGGCCAGGCCGTCCCCGGCCGTGGGCAGGGCCAGCTCGGGCAGCCGGGCGGCGGCCAGCGCGGCCTGCACGTCCGGGTCGGCCCGGAAGGCGCGGGAGCGCTCGGCCAGCAGCAGGTAGTTGCGCATGCAGCCGGCCGCCGAGGCCCAGACGCCGTCGAAGTCCTCGGTGCGCGGCGGCTTGAAGTCGAAGTGCCGCGGGCCGTCGTAGCCGGCCGACTCCAGCAGGTCGACCAGCCAGAAGGCCTGCCGCAGGTCGCCCGCGCCGAAGCGCAGGTCCTGGTCGTACTTGATGCCGGACTGGCCGTTGAGGTCGATGTGGAACAGCTTGTCGTGCCACAGCGCCTGGGCGATGCCGTGCGGGAAGTTCAGCCCGGCCATCTGCTCGTGGCCGACCTCCGGGTTGAGGCCGACCCGCTCGGGGCGCTCCAGCGCGTTGATGAACGCCAGCGCGTGGCCGACGGTGGGCAGCAGGATGTCGCCGCGCGGCTCGTTGGGCTTGGGTTCGATCGCGAACCGCAGGTCGTAGCCCTGCTGTTCGACGTACTCGCCCAGCAGGTCGAAGGCCTCCTTCAGCCGGTCCAGCGCGGTGCGCACGTCCTTGGCCGCGCCCGACTCCGCGCCCTCGCGGCCGCCCCAGGCGACGTAGACCGAGGCGCCCAGCTCCACGGCCAGGTCGATGTTGCGGATCGTCTTGCGCAGCGCGTAGCGCCGGACGTCGCGGTCGTTGGCGGTGAAGGCGCCGTCCTTGAAGACCGGGTGGGTGAACAGGTTGGTGGTCGCCATCGGGACCTTCAGCCCGGCGGCGTCCAGCGCGGCGCGGAAGCGCTTGACGGCCTCCTCGCGGGTCGCGTCGCCCGCGCCGAAGGGGATCAGGTCGTCGTCGTGGAAGGTGACGCCGTGGGCGCCGAGCTCGGCCAGGCGCTGCACGGTCTCGACCGGGTCGAGGGCGGGGCGGGTCGCGTCGCCGAAGGGGTCGCGCCCCTGCCAGCCGACGGTCCACAGGCCGAAGGTGAACTTGTGCGCGGGGGTGGGGGTGAGGCTGTCACTGGACATGGAGCGGCTCCGGAACAGTGCGGAGGGGTGTTTGTCAGGGCTCTCAACAAATTAGTATGCCGGAACCTGAGAAGGAACCCCATCGGAGGAACGCATGGCTGAGCAGCGTGTCGTGATCGGCGTCGACAGCTCGACCCAGTCCACCAAGGCCCTCGCCGTCGACATCGACACGGGCGCGGTGCTGGGCGAGGGCCGCGCCCCGCACCAGGTGAGCGAGGGCGCCGGGCGGGAGAGCGATCCCGAACAGTGGTGGCGGGCCTTCGAGGAGGCCGCCGCCGGGACGGGCTGGGCCGAGCGCGCCGCCGCCGTCTCCATCGCCGGCCAGCAGCACGGCCTGGTCACCCTGGACGCGGCCGGCGCGCCGGTGCGCCCCGCGCTGCTGTGGAACGACGTCCGCTCCGCCCCGCAGGCGGCCGAGCTGCGGGCCGCGATCGGGGCCGCGGAACTCGTCCGGCGCGCCGGGAGCCTGCCGACCGCCGCCTTCACCGCCACCAAGTGGGCCTGGCTGCGCGCCCACGAGCCCGCCGCGGCCGACCGCGTCGCCGCCGTCCGCCTCCCGCACGACTTCCTGACCGAGCGGCTGACCGGCGAGGCGGTGACCGACCGCGGGGACGCGTCCGGCACCGGCTGGTGGGGGCCGGACGGCTACGACAAGGACCTCCTCGACCGCATCGGCCTCGACCCCGCGCTGCTGCCCCGGGTCCTCGCCCCCGGCGCGCGGGCCGGCGGGGTCCGCCCGGGGACGGTGCTGCGCGAGGGCGCCCTGGTCGCCACCGGCACCGGGGACAACATGGCCGCCGCCCTCGGCCTGGGGCTGCGCCCCGGACAGCCGGTGCTCAGCCTCGGCACCTCCGGCACGGTCTACGCCGTCGGCCGGCAGCGCCCGGTGGACCCGAGCGGGACGGTCGCGGGCTTCGCCGACGCCCTGGGCGACTGGCTGCCGCTCGCCTGCACGCTGAACTGCACCCTCGCCGTCGACCGCTTCGCCACCCTGCTCGGGCGCGGGCGCGAGGAGGTCGAGGCCGGCGGCGCCGCGGTGGTGCTGCCCTACCTGGACGGCGAGCGCACCCCGGACCTCCCGGCCGCCTCCGGCCTGGTCCACGGACTGCGCCACGACACCACCCCGGGGCAGCTGCTCCAGGCCGCCTACGACGGCGCCGCCCACGCCCTGCTCAGCGCCCTGGACGACGTGCTGCGCGCCGGCGGCGGGGACCCGGCGGGTGACGAGCCGCTGCTGCTGATCGGCGGCGGCGCCCGCGGCCGCGCCTGGCAGCGGACCGTCCTGCGGCTGTCCGGCCGGGCCGTCCGGGTGCCCGAGGCCCGGGAGCTGGTCGCGCTCGGCGCGGCCGCCCAAGCCGCCGCCCTGCTCACCGGCGAGCCCGCCGACGCGGTGGCCCGCCGCTGGCGCACCGCCGAGGGCCCGCTGCTGGAGCCCGTGGCACGGGACGTGGACGCACTCGAACGGATCGGCGATACCCTGCGTCGGGCCGGGGCCTTGCAGGGAGCCCCGGCCGAGGACCGGTAGGAGGGGCGGCGCGTGACGGCGGTCGGCAGGACGAGTGGCAGCGCGGGGCCCGCGTCGCAACAGGACATGCGGCGGCGGAACCTCTCGGTGGTCCTCGGCGCGGTCGCCGCGCACAGCCCGGCCGCCCGTCCGCTCTCGCGCGCCGACGTCGCCGGGCGCGTCGGCCTGACCAGGGCCGCCGTCTCCTCCCTGGTCGACGAACTGATCGGACGGGGCGCGCTGACCGAGGCGGAGACCGCACCCGACGGGCGGGTCGGCCGCCCCGGGCGCGCGCTGTCGGTGAGCGACGAGGGCCCGGCCGGCCTCGGCCTGGAGATCGGCGTCACCCACCTCGGCGCCTGCGTCGCGGACCTGCGCGGCGAGCCCCGGGTGTGGCGCCGGGCGGACCGGGCGAACGCCGGCCGGCCGGCGGGAGAGGTGCTGGCGGAGCTCGCCGCCCTGGCCACCGAGGCGGAGGCCGAGGCCCGCGCCCTGGGACTGCAGGTGGAGGGCCGGGTGCTGGCCGTGCCCGGCGTGGTGTCCAACGGCCCGGCCGGGCGGGTCGAGCGCGCGCCCAACCTCGGATGGTGCGCCCTCGACGTCGCCGACCACTGGCCCGACCCGGCCACCGTGCCCGAGCCGGAGAACGAGGCCAACCTCGGCGCGCTGGCCGAGTACTGGAACGCCGAGCAGGCCGAGCAGACCTTCGTGCACGTCTCCGCGGACGCCGGGATCGGTGCCGCCCTGGTCATCGACGGACGGCTGTTCCGCGGCGCCCGCGGCTTCGCCGGCGAACTCGGCCACGTCCCCGTCCACCCCGACGGCCTGCGGTGCCCCTGCGGTGCGCGCGGCTGCCTGGAGCAGTACGCGGGCCAGGCGGCCGTGCTGCGCGAGGCCGGCCTCCCGCAGCACGGCCCCGGCGCGCCGGGCACCGCGGAGGCCGGCGACCCGGTCGTCCTGCTGGCGGAGCGGGCCGCCGCCGGGCACGCACCGACCCTGGCGGCACTGGACCGCGCGGGCCTCGCCCTCGGCCTCGCCCTCACCTCCGCCGTCGACCTCATCGACCCGGACGGCCTCGTGCTGGGCGGCACCTACGCCGAACTGGCCGAGTGGCTGCTGCCCGCCGTCCGCGCCGAACTGGCCGACCGGGTCACCGTCCGCCCCTGGACCCCGGAGGCGCTGCGCCCCTCCGCCCTGGGCCGCCGCGGGCCGCTGCTGGGCGCGGCACTGACGACGGTCCGCCGGATCATGGCGGATCCCACGCTGCTGCCCGTCCTCTGACGGACGGGCGAGCGCGCGGGACGCGTGGTCAGTCGTGCTCGACCACGACCATCGCGTGCCCGTCCGGGGTGGTGACCCGCACGTGGACGTACGCGCCGTCGTGGTGCCACGGCAGGTCCTGCCCCGCGGGCTGCAGGCGCACCGAGCGCAGCGGGTCCGTCCCGTCCGACGTCGGGGATGTCGGGGCCGGTGTGGTAGTGCAGGTGGACGGTGCGGCGAGGGAAGAGGACGCTAGTGTGAGCGCTCACATCTCCGAGAGTCATGGGACGGGTGTAGCGGAGAGGTGGCGGCGGCGTCCAGGGGGTCGGCGGGGTGGATCGTGAATTCGACGGTCGGCAGAGCGAGTTCGGGCGGTAGGCGGTGCCCGGTGGCTGGGCCGGGCGAACCCGGTGTCGGCGTGACATGGGATCTCTGGCGCGGCCGACGTCTCGTCCCGTGGCCGGAGCCGTGCCGTTCGCGCGGGGCCGCGCCGTTCGAACGGGCACCGCGATCCGAACAGGATGCCGCTGGATCTCCCTCTCGCCAGACAAAGATCGGACGATTATCATTCAGGCCAACGCCCTCGCCGAGTACGCCCTCACCTCGGGCCGGTCCACGACGTGCGCGGACGAGGGCCGGATCGGCGGCCTGTACGACCAGCGGCCCCACCGAGCCGGTGGTCGGGGAGTCGGAAATGCCAAGCCATAGCACGTACTTGACGGCTCGGAGGACCGCATCGACCCGGATCCGGCTGACGCTCCGCCTGGAGCTGCGCACCCGTACCCCGAGCAACCGTTCACCCTTCGGCGCCCCGGCAGACGCGTCGAACGCCAAGACATCGGAGGACTCCGCGTGAGGCGCTTCGCTCAGACCATCAGGCTCCGCCCCGAGTACCGGGAGAAGTACCTCGAACTCCACTCCGCCGTCTGGCCCGGAGTCGAGGCGGCCCTCCACCGGGCGCGGATCCGCAACTACAGCATCTACCTCCACGGCGACGTGCTGTTCGCCTACTTCGAGTACCACGGCGAGGACTTCGACGCCGACATGGCGGAGCTCGAGGCCGACCCGGTGACCCAGGAGTGGTGGACGCACACCGACCCCTGCCAGGAGCCCTTCCCCGACCGGGGCGACTCCCGCCAGTGGACCGAACTCCCCGAGGTCTGGCACCTGAGCGAGCCCGCCGCCCCCACCGCAGGCTGACCCGACCCGCGCCGGACCGACCACCCCCACCGGAGCCTCCCGTGACCTCCCCGCCACCCCCGGGACTCATCGACGCCCACCACCACCTGTGGGACCTCGACCGCCGCCCGCAGACCTGGCTCGACGACCCCGAACTCGCCGCGATCCGCCGCACGTTCACCCCCGACGACCTGCGCGCCACCGCCACCCGGGAGGTGGCCGGGCGCCGGCTGCACGGCACGGTGGTCGTGCAATGCATCCCGGACGCTCCCGAGACCGAGGACCTGCTCGCGCTCGCCGCCCGGGACCCACTGATCCAGGCCGTGGTCGGCTGGGCGGACCTCACGTCCCCCGCGATCGGTGACGGGCTCGACCGGCTGCTCGCCGGACCGGGCGGCGGCCACCTCCGGTCGCTGCGCCACCTGGTCCAGGGCGAGTCGGACCCGTCCTGGCTGCAGCGCCCGGACGTCGAGCGCGGCCTGACGGCGCTCGCGGACCGCGGGCTGGGCTACGACGTGCTCGTCCGCAGCCACCAGCTCGACCAGGCGATCCGGCTCGCCGAACGCTTCCCGGAGCTGCCCCAGGTGCTCGACCACGCCGGCAAGCCGGACATCGCCGGCGGCGAACTGGGGGACTGGGAACAGCGGGTGCGGCTGCTGGCCGGGCACCCGCAGGTGCTCTGCAAGGTGTCCGGACTGATCACCGAGGCCGACCACGACACCTGGACGACCGCCGACCTCCGCCCCGTCTGGGACGTCCTGCTGAGCGCCTTCGGCGCCGACCGGCTGATGTTCGGGTCGGACTGGCCGGTGGCGAACCTCGCGGGCGGATGGAACCGCTGGGCCGCCACCGTGGACGAACTGCTCGAGGGCTGCTCCCCCGACGAGACCTCGGCGATCCTCGCGGGCACCGCGACCGCCTTCTACCGCCTCGCCCGCACCTGAGCCACCCGCACCCGAACCGACCCCGCCCCGACCCACCACGCACCCGCACCCGCCCCGCACCTGAGCCACCCCGCGCCCGAACCCACCCCCCACCTGATCCACCGGCACCCGAAGCCGCCCCGCACCGAACCCCCACCCGTTCCGAAGGGACCCGGGAACCACGATGACGCTTGCTGTGCGCTACACGGCCGCCCGCACGTTGGACACCGCTCCGGTCGAACCGTCCGAGCCCGGCCCCGGGGAGGTGCTGCTGGCCCCCGCGTACGTCGGGATCTGCGGCACCGACCTGCACATCTTCCACGGCGACATGGACGCCCGGGTCGCCGCCCCGGCCGTCCTCGGCCACGAGATGTCGGGCCGCGTGGTGCGGGTCGGCGCCGGGGTGGAGGGCTGGCAGCCCGGGGACGCGGTGACGGTCATGCCGCTGCGCTGGGACGGCACCTGCCCGGCCTGCCGGAGCGGCCACCGGCACGTCTGCCAGAACCTGGACTTCATCGGCATCGACTCGCCGGGTGCGATGCAGCAGCGCTGGACGGTCCCCGCCGACACGCTCGTCCGACTGCCGGACTCCCTCCCGCTGGACCGGGCCGCGCTGGTGGAGCCCACCGCCGTGGCCGTGCACGACGTCGGCCGGGCCGGGGTGCTGGCGGGGGAGCGGGTCGTCGTGGTGGGCGGCGGCCCGGTCGGGATCCTGATCGCGCTGGTGGCGCGGGCCGCCGGAGCCGAGGTACGCGTGGTGGAGCCGAGCGCCCACCGGCGGAAGCTGGCCGAGGAGTCGGGACTCGCCGCCTGGGACCCGGCGGTCGAGGACGTGCCCGAGGCGGTCCGGCGGTGGACCGACGGCGCCGGCGCGGACGTCGCGTTCGAGGTGTCCGGCGCGGCGGCCGGGGTCGAGACCGCCGTGGAGGTCCTGGGGGTCCGCGGCAGGCTGTGCCTGGTGGCGATCCACCCCCGGCCCCGCGAGGTGAACCTGCACCGCTTCTTCTGGCGCGAACTCACTCTCGTGGGCGCCCGGTTGTACGACCGCTCCGACTTCGAGCGGGCGGTGGCGCTGGTCGCGGACGGCACGATCCCGGCCGAGCGGCTGATCAGCAAGGTCGTGCCGCTCGCCGAGGCGCCCGCCGCCTTCGAGGCCCTGGAGGGCGGCGGCGACGTGATGAAGATCCTGGTGGACTGCACCGGCGACACCCGGGAGGTCGCAGCATGAGCGAGCGCAGCGGGATCACCGACACGAGGGGCGCCTTCGACCTGACCGGCAGGCTCGCCGTCGTCACCGGCGCCCGGCGGGGCATCGGCCGGGCCATGGCCCGTGCCCTGGCCGAGGCCGGCGCGGACGTCATCGGCGTCAGCGCCCACCTGGAGTCCGCCGGCAGCGAGGTCGAGAAGGACGTCCTGGCCGCCGGCCGCGCCTTCGAGGCGCTGCGCACCGACTTCGCCGACCCGGACGCGGTGCGCGCCCTGGGCGCGGACCTCGCGGGCCGCGAGCGGCCGGTGGACATCCTGGTCAACAACGCCGGCACCATCCGCCGCGCCCCCGCCGCCGAACACCCGGACGAGGACTGGGACGAGGTGCTCCAGGTCAACCTGAGCGCGCAGTTCGCGCTGGCCCGGGCGGTGGGCGGCGCGATGGTGGCCCGCGGCCGCGGCAAGGTCATCTTCACCGCCTCCCTGCTCAGCTTCCAGGGCGGCATCACGGTGCCCGGGTACACCGCGGCCAAGCACGGGGTCGCCGGCCTGACCAAGGCGCTGGCCAACGAATGGGCCGGGCGCGGCGTCAACGTCAACGCCATCGCGCCGGGCTACATCGCCACCGACAACACCGCGGCGCTGCAGGCCGATCCGGTGCGCAACACGGCGATCCTGGAGCGGATCCCGGCCGGTCGCTGGGGCCGGGCCGAGGACCTCGCCGGCGCCACCGTCTTCCTGGCCTCGGACGCCGCCGCCTACGTCCACGGCACCGTCCTGCCCGTCGACGGCGGATGGCTGGGCCGGTGACCGCCGACCGGACCGCCGACCGCACCGCCGGCCCGGCCGCCGATCTCGCCGCCGACCGGACCGCGGACCCGGCCGACCCGGCCACGTGTCCGGCCGCCCACCGGCCCGCCGACCTCGCCGCCGTCCTGGCCGGCGCCCGCGTCATGCCGGTGCTGACCGTGCGCGAACCCGCCACGGCCGAGCCGCTGGCCGAGGCGCTCGGCGCGGGCGGCGCCCGCTGCGCGGAGGTCACCTTCCGCACCCCGTCCGCCGAGCAGGTGCTCAAGACGATGGCGGCCCACGACGGCCTGACCGTCGGCGCCGGCACCGTGCTCACCGCCGAGCAGGCGGAACGCGCGGTGGCGGCCGGGGCCCGGTTCGTCGTCTCGCCCGGCCTGGACGAGGACGTCGTGGCCAGGTGCCGGGAACTGGGTGTGCCCGTGGTGCCCGGCATCGCCACCGCCACCGAGCTGATGCGGGCCCTGCGGGCGGGCATCACCACCGTCAAGCTCTTCCCCGCCGAGCCCCTCGGCGGCCTGTCCGCGCTCCGCGCGCTCGCCGCGCCCTTCCCGGACGTGCGGTTCGTCCCGACCGGTGGCATCGGCCCCCGCGCGCTGACCGGCTACCTCGCCGAGCCCGCGGTCCTGGCCGTCGGCGGCAGCTGGATGGCGACCCCCGCCCACCTGGACACCGGCGCCTACGCCGAGATCCGCCGCCTGACGGCCCAGGCCGTGGAAGCGGGTGCGCCGTGACCGAGGTGGTGGCGCTCGGCGAGGTCATGCTGCGGTTCGACCCGGGGGAGGGGCGGATCAGCACGGCCCGGACGTTCCGCGTCTGGGAAGGGGGCGGCGAGTACAACGTCGTGCGCGGACTGCGCCGCTGCTTCGGGCGGCGGACGGCCGTCGTCACCGCGCTCGTCGACAACGCGGTGGGCCGTCTCGTCGAGGACCTGATCCTGCAGGGCGGGGTCGACACGTCGCTGATCCGCTGGGCCGCCGACGACGGCATCGGCCGCAGCGCCCGCAACGGCCTCAACTTCGTCGAGCGGGGCTTCGGCGTCCGCGGCGCCCTCGGGGTCAGCGACCGGGCCCACACGGCCGCCTCCCAGCTGCGCACCGGCGACGTCGACTGGGACGCGGTCTTCGCCGCGGGGGTGCGCTGGTTCCACACCGGCGGCATCTTCGCCGGTCTGTCCGACACCACCGCCGACATCGCCGAGGAGGCCATGACGGCGGCCCGCCGGCACGGCCTCACCGTCTCCTACGACCCCAACTACCGCCCGAGCCTGTGGGCCGACCGCGGCGGACCGAAGCGCGCCCGCGAGACCGACCTGCGGCTCGCCCGGCACGCCGACGTCGTCGTCGGCGCCCTGGGGCTCGCCGGCGACCACCCCGGGGCCGACCGCTTCGCCGCCGACGAGGTGCCCGACGCGCTCGCCTCGGTGGCCTGCCTGCTCCCCGGGGCCCGGGTGCTGGCGACGACCCTGCGCGAGGTCCCCTCGGCGGGGGTGAACGACTGGACCTCGGCCGCCTGGTCGGCCGAGACCGGTCACGTCACCGGCCCGTCGATGCCCGGACTGCACGTCCTGGACCGCATCGGCTCCGGCGACGGCTTCGCCGCCGGCCTCGTCCACGGCCTGCTCGCCGACGCCGGTCTGGAACGCGCCCTCGCGTACGGCACGGCCCTCGGCGCCCTCACCATGACGACGCCCGGAGACGTCGCCATGGCCTCGCTCGCCGAGGTCGAGGCCCTGCTCGCCGGCGCCTCCGCCGCCGTCCGACGCTGACGGCGCCCTCAGTTCCGCTATCCAGTGGGGAGTCCTTCATGAAACTGCTTCGGATCGGCGACCCGGGGTCGGAGGCCCCGGCGGTCCTCGCCGAGGACGGCCGGGTGTTCGCGCTGTCGGGGCTCACCGGTGACATCGACGGGGAGTTCCTCGCCTCCGACGGGATCGACCGGGCCCGGGCCGCCCTGGCCGAGGGCTCCCTGCCCGCGCTGGACACCGCGGGACTGCGGGTCGGGGCGCCCGTCGCCCGTCCGGGCAAGGTGGTGTGCATCGGCCTCAACTACCGCGACCACGCCGAGGAGACCGGCGCCGCCGTGCCCGAGCGGCCGGTGGTGTTCCTGAAGGACCCGTCCACGGTGGTCGGCCCCTACGACCCGGTGCTGATCCCGCGCGGCTCGGTCAAGACCGACTGGGAGGTGGAACTCGCCGTGGTGATCGGCCGCGAGGCCCGCTACCTGGCGGGCCCGGACGACGCTCCGGCGCACATCGCGGGCTACGCGATCAGCAACGACGTCTCGGAGCGGGAGTTCCAGCTGGAGTACTCCGCGCAGTGGGACCTCGGCAAGTCCTGCGAGACCTTCAACCCCCTCGGCCCCTGGCTGGTCACCCCCGACGAGGTGGGCGACCCGCGGGCACTCGGCCTGCACCTGGCCGTCAACGGGCGGACGCGGCAGAGCGGCGGCACCGAGGACATGGTCTTCGACGTCGCCCACCTGGTCTGGTACCTGAGCCGGTTCATGGTGCTGCGCCCCGGCGACGTCATCAACACCGGCACCCCGGCCGGCGTGGCCCTCGGCCTGCCCGGCACCCCCTACCTGCGCGCGGGCGACACCGTCGAACTGTCCATCGACGGCCTCGGCACCCAGCGCCAGACCTTCGTCCACGCGTGAAGGGCACCGGTATGACGACGAAGGACCTCGACGGCCTCTCGGCCGTGGTCACCGGCGGCGCGTCCGGGATCGGCCTGGCCACCGCCACCCTGCTCGCGCGGCGCGGCGCGCGGGTGGCCGTCCTCGACCTCCACCCCGCTTCCGTGCCGGAGCCCCTGCTGGGCCTCTCCACCGACGTCACCGACGACGCCTCCGTGCGCACCGCCGTCCAGGCCGCCGCCCGTGTCCTCGGCGGCATCGACATCCTGGTCAACAACGCCGGGATCGGCGCCGTGGGGACGGTGGAGGACAACCCGGACGAGGAGTGGCGGCGCGTCCTGGACGTCAACCTGCTCGGGGTGGTCCGCACCACCCGGGCGGCCCTGCCGTACCTGCGCCGCTCCGCCCACCCGTCGGTGGTCAACCTCGGCTCCATCGTGATCACCACCGGCCTGCCGCAGCGCGCGCTGTACGCGGCCAGCAAGGGCGCGGTGCTGGCCCTGACCCTGTCCATGGCCGCCGACCACGTCCGCGAGGGCATCCGCTTCACCTGCGTCAGCCCCGGCACCGTGGACACCCCCTGGGTCGGCCGACTGCTCGCCACCGCCGACGACCCCGCCGCCGAACGCGCCGCCCTGGCCGCCCGCCAGCCCCACGGCCGCCTCGTCGACCCCGAGGAGGTGGCCGCCGCCGTCGCCTACCTCGCCTCCCCGGCCGCCGCGAGCACCACCGGGACGGTCCTGCAGGTCGACGGCGGCATGGCCAACCTGCGCCTGCGGGCGGAGGCCGCGCGGTGAGCCCGCGCCCGCGGCCGCTGGGCCGGAGCGGGGTGGCGGTCAGCGAGCTCGCCTTCGGCGCGGCGGGCATCGGCAACCTGTTCACACCGGTGACGGACGAACAGGCGCGGGAGGCCGTCGACGCGGCCTGGGACTCGGGCGTCCGCTACTTCGACACCGCCCCGCACTACGGACTGGGCCTGTCCGAGCGGCGGCTCGGACAGGCCCTGCACGGCCGCCCCCGCGACGCGTACACGATCTCCACCAAGGTCGGCCGACTGCTGCGCCCAGCCCCCGAACCGCACGGCGACGACCTCGCCGACGGCTTCGCGGTGCCCGCCACCCACCGACGGGTCTGGGACTTCAGCGCCGCGGGCGTGCGCCGCTCGATCGAGGAGAGCCTGGACCGGCTCGGCCTGGACCGGATCGACATCGCCTACCTGCACGACCCCGACGACCACGCGGAGCAGGCCCTCACCGAGGCCTACCCGGAACTGGAACGCCTGCGCGCCGAGGGCCTGCTCGGCGCGATCGGCGTCGGCATGAACCAGGCCGAACTGCCCGCCCGGTTCGTCCGCGAGACCGACATCGACGCCGTGCTGCTGGCCGGCCGCTACAGCCTGCTGGACCAACGCGGCCTCGCCGAACTGCTGCCGCTCGCCGCCGGACACGGCGTCGGCGTCGTCATCGGCGGGGTCTTCAACTCCGGCCTGCTCGCCGACCCGAAGCCCGGCGCCACCTTCGACTACGCCACCGCACCCGACGAACTCCTCGACCGGGCACTGCGGTTGAAGCACGTGTGCGAGGACCACGGCGTGCCCCTGCGGGCCGCGGCACTCCGCTTCCCCTTCGGGCACCCCGCCGTCGCCTCGGTCCTCGTCGGCACCCGCAACGCCGCCGAGGTCCGGGACGCCGCCGCCATGCTCCGCCACCGCGTCCCGGACACGCTCTGGGCGGAGCTCACGGAACGCGGGCTGCTGCCGCCGGGCGTCCCCACCCCGCAGGAGGAGGGCGTGCACGGCCCCCGCACCCCGGACGTCACCGTCGTCGACGCCGACGGCCGGGTCTGACGGCCCACCGGAAGGCGGCCCCTGCGGGAAGGGGCCGCCTCCCGGTGCGCGCGGACAGGAGCGCGTTCGACTCCGGGGAGCAGCGCAGGGGCGGTGCGGCCGGAACGAGGACGACTCGCAGGTGAGGCCCGTCCTGCGGAACCGGTGCCACCGGGAGGGAACGGGCACCGCCCACCCAGCCGTCAGCCGAGCGGTGATCCCGCTTCGCCGAGGGTGCCGCGGAGCCACTGCTCGACCCCGGCGACGTGCACGGCGGCCCAGGAGTGGGCGAGCTCCGGGCGGCGGGCGGCGATCGCGTCCAGGATCGCGCGGTGCTGCCGGTGGGTGTCGGCCACCGCGTTCTCCTCGGTCAGTCCGCGCCAGACCCGGGCCCGGACGGTCGGTCCGGACAGGCCGTCGATCAGCGAGCAGAGCACGGTGTTGCCCGACCCGGCCGCGATCCTGCGATGGAACTCCAGGTCGTTGGCGATGAGTTCCTCCGGGGACGCGTTCGCGTCCAGACCCGCCAGCACCTCGCCCAGGGCGGCGATCTCCTCGTCCGGCATGACCCGGGCGGCCATCGCGGCGGCGGCGGGCTCCAGGATGCGCCGGACCTCCAGGAACTCCAGCACCGTGTCGTCCTGGTGGAAGTCGACGACGAACCCCAGGGTGTCCAGGAGGATGTCGGGCTCCAGGCTGGTCACGTACGTGCCGTCGCCCTGGCGCACGTCGAGCACGCGGATCAGCGACAGGGCCTTGACCGCCTCCCGCAGGGAGTTGCGGGACAGTCCGAGCCGCTCCGCGAGATCGGCCTCCTTCGGGAGGCGCGCGCCGGGACGGAGCTCGCCGCTCACGATCATGGCCTTGATCTTCTCGATCGCCTCATCGGTGACTGGCACGGTGTCGCCTTCCTGGTCATCTGATCGTCGCAGCGTATCCGGCAGAAGAGATCGGATGGCCGGTGATGCCGAGAAAGGCGGGCGGAGGAGGACACCGCGGGTACGGCGGGCCCCCGCCCGGCCCGGCGGCAGCGCGAGCCGCGCCCCCGGGTGCGACCCGCTACCGCGACTCGATGGTCTGCGCGCACCAGATGGTCTTGCCGTCGCCGGTGTGCCGGGTGCCCCAGCCCTGGGTGAGCTGGGCGACCAGCATCAGGCCCCGGCCGCCCTCGTCGAAGGCGCGCGCCCGGCGCAGGTGCGGGGTGGTCTCGCTGGCGTCGGAGACCTCGCAGATCAGCGCGGTGTCGCGGATCAGCCGCAGTCTGATCGGCGGCTCGCCGTACTTGACGGCATCGGTGACCAGCTCGCTGACGACCAGTTCGGTGACGAAGGAGAGCTCCAGCCGGGCGGGCACCCCCGTCCTCGCCACCTCGGCGAGCTTGTTGACGTACGCGGCGTCGTCCAGTTCGGGGAACAGCTCGCGGTACTTCTCGCCCAGCACCTGCTGCTCGGAGTGCGCCATCACCCGGCACGCGGCGGCGTTGACTCACAGGAACCGCAGCTCGGGGTCGTACACCCCCAGGGCGAACGGGCACTGCTCGAAGGCCCGGTCGGCGATCACGGGACGGCGGCCCCAGCGCTGGAAGGTCAGCGCGCGGCTCAGCGCCCGCCCGTCGGCGCCGTCCAGCGGCTGCGCCGTCACCACGGCGTGCAGCGTGGAGCCGTCCCGGTGGCGCAGCGTGACCAGCCCGGTGGGGGCGGCGGCGCCACTCCCGGGGAACCCGGGCGCGGGGTCGACCAGCAGGTCGGTCACCGGCCGGCCGACGGTCTCCGCCGCGGTCCGGCCCAGCAACTGCCGTCCGCCCTCGCTCCAGGCCGTCACCACGCCGTCCGGATCGACCACGAGGACGGCGGTGGGTGCGTCGTGCTCGCCTGTCGTCTCCACGCGCGCCTCCGTCCGGGAAGCGGTGACGGCCGGAGGGTGGGTCCGGCCTCTGGCTACAGACTAGGACCGGCCTCCGGGCCGCGCGCTCCCGCGGACTCCCGCGGCCGAGGACCGGCCGTCACGGTGTGACGACCAGCTTTCCGCGGGTGTGTCCGGTGCGGCTGGCGTCGAAGGCCTCGCCCGTCCGCTCCAGCGGGAAGGTCCGGGCGACCTCCACGGTCAGTGCGCCGCGGTCGACGGCCGCCGCCAGTTCGGCGAGCGCGGCGCCGTCCGGGCGGACCCAGATCCAGTGGCCGCCGTGCTGCTCGACGGTCGGGTCGGCCACGGAGACGTGCCGTCCGCCGGTGGCGAGCACGGCCAGGGTGGTGTCCAGCTGGCCGCCGACGAAGTCCGCGACCGCGGACACGCCGTCGGGGGCCAGGGCGCGGAGCCGTTCGGTCAGGCCGTCCCGGTAGTCCACCGGTTCGGCGCCCAGCTCGCGGACGAACGCGTGGTTGCGCTCCGAGGCGGTGCCGATCACCCGGGCGCCCCGGTCGCGGCCGAGCTGCACGGCGAGGCTGCCCACGCCGCCGGCGGCGCCGTGCACCAGGAGCACGTCGGCGGGGCCGACCGCGAGCCGCTCCAGGCTGCGCTGGGCGGTGAGGCCGGCCAGCGGCAGCCCGGCCGCCTGCGCCCAGTCGAGGCGGGCGGGCTTGCGGGCCACCGAGGGAGCGGCGACCGCGACGTACTCGGCGAAGGTGCCGGCCTGCACCACGTCCTTGCGGGCGTAGGCGATCACCTCGTCCCCCGGGGCGAACTCGGGCGTGTCCGGGCCGGTGCGGGTGACCACACCGGCCACGTCCCAGCCGGGGACGACGGGGAAGACCGCGTCCATCATGCCGTCCAGGCCGCCCGCCATGACCTTCCAGTCGACCGGGTTGACGGCGGCCGCCCTCACCTCGATCAGCACCTGGCCGGGGCCGACCTTCGGGTCGGGGACCTCGCCGTACCGCAGCCGGGAGTTGTCCTGGGCGTACGCGTCGTACGTCACCGCGCGCATGGATCGACCTCCGAGGAGCCGGTGGTGCGGTCTCGCGCACCGCCACGGGGCGGGCGGGCGCCTCGGCCACGCTATGCCGGGAGCGGGCCCCCGGCACCTCCGCGCCGCCGTCGGAGCGGTTGGGGCCCGGGCCGGACGCGGCGCAGGGGCGGTCCGTCGAGGACGATCCGGCGCGCCGCGCGGAGCCCGGTCAGGCGGCGGACCGGCGGGCGGCCAGGTCGTCCAGGATGGTCGCGGTCGCGGTGGCGCCGAAGCGTTCGGCGCCGGCCGCGACGAACTCCAGCATGCCGTCCAGGGTGCGCACCCCGCCCGCGGCCTTGACCTTCATGTGCGAGGGGACGTTCGCCCGCATCAGCCGGACGTCGTGCAGGGTCGCGCCGCCGGGCGCGAAGCCGGTCGAGGTCTTCACGAAGTCCGCGCCCGCCCGGGCGCTGAGCCGGCAGGCGCGCAGTTTGGCGTCGTCGTCCAGGTAGGCGTTCTCGAAGATCACCTTGGTGAGGGCGGCGCCCGCGGCCGCCTCGACGACCGCCGTGACGTCCTGCCGCACCGCGTCGTCCTCGCTGCCGCGCAGCAGGCCGATGTTGAGCACCACGTCGAGTTCGGTCGCGCCCGCGGCCAGGGCGTCGGCCGCCTCGGCCGTCTTGGCGACCGTGGTGGTGCCCCCGTGCGGGAAGCCGATGACGGTGCCGACCGCGACGGCGGTCCCGGCGAGCGCCTTGACCGCGAGGGCGACGTCCGCCGGGCGCACGCAGACGGAGGCGACGTCGTAGGCCGCGGCGAGTTCGCAGCCGCGCAGGACGTCGGCGGTGGTGAGCTCGGGCCGCAGGAGCGAGTGGTCGATCATCTTGGCGAGCCGCCGGACGTCGATGGCGGTGGGGTCCATGGGCCTGTCCTAGGGGTGAGGCGCGTTTCGCGGCGCAGCGCTCGGCGCGACCGCGCGGACGGATCGACGGTAACCCGGAGCTGTCTAGCTGTCTATACAGCCAACCCGTCCGGCCCCCGTGGGCAGTGTGACGAGGATCACGCTGCACGCCTCTTGCCCTTGGCCTCTTTAGCCGTGGAATGTCCCGGTCTGGGCTGGTCTACGCTAGTTGACTAGACAGCTAGACGGCGTACTCTCGAATTTCGGAGGCCCCCTTTTGGAAACGGATTTCGCGCCCAGGTACCACCGGATCGAACTGGCGCTCCGGAACCGGATCGCCGAACACCGACCGCATGACCCGCTCCCCTCGGAGGCGGAGTTGTGCGAGGAATTCGGGGTGAGCCGCATGACCGCACGAGCGGCCGTTCAACGGCTGGTCGCGGAAGGTCTGGTGTACCGGGTGTCCGGGCGCGGGACATTCGTCGCGGAACCGCCGACGCACCGTCGAGCGGAAAACCTGGTCCGATTCAGCGAGGAAATGCGCAGACAGGGTCGCAAGCCGTCGTCGCGGCTGATGGCCGCGGCCCTGCGACCGGCCCTGCCGGAGGAGGTCCACCGGCTGCGGCTGCGGAGGTCCTCGGCCCAGGTCGTCGAGATCGGCCGGGTCCGGCTGGCCGACGGGATCCCGACCGCACTGGAGCGGGCGGTGTTCCCGGAGGACCTCACCGCCCTGCTGGAGGTCGACTTCCGGACGGCCTCGATGCACGAGACGCTCGCCGGGCTCGGCCGGACGCCGACCCGTGGGCACTCGTCCATCCGGGCCGCGACGGCCGGCGCGCGGGAGGCGGAGCTGCTCGCGGTGGCTCCGGGCACCGCCCTCCTCGTCGAGGAGCGCCTCATCGTGGACCAGGACGAACGCCCCCTGGAACTCACCGAGACCCGGTACGTGGGGGACAGGTACGCCCTGGACGTCGCCTTCGAGGTCGAATCCTGATCCCGATCCCGAGCCGAATCCCGAGCTGAATCCCGAGCTGAATCCGGATCCGCCGCCGATGCGGATCCGGAGGGGGCCTCCCCGGCCGTGCGGTCGCCCCACGACCCACGGCCGGGTGGAGGGCGACGGCCCGAGCACGCGGAAGGAATTTCCGACGGGGGACTGCAACGACCGGCGGGCGATCCGCCCGCCGCTGCCAGCGGTGGAATGACGTGAATGCGTGGAGGGAAAACCGTGTACGCGTACCTCATGACCTCGCCCGGAGAAATCAATCGCACCGTGGTGCCCGATCCGGAATGCCACGACGACGAAATCCTGCTGCAGACCGAAGCGGTTTCGATCTGCTCGACCGACGTCTCCTACTACCGCGGCCACCTCTTCGCCGAGGAATGGCCGATCATTCCCGGGCACGAATACGTGGGAAGGGTCGTCGAGGTCGGAAAGCGGCTCCGGGACGACGTGCGGCCGGGCGACCGGGTCACCTACTGGGGGCAGACCGACTTCGGCGGGATGGCCGAGTACCGCGCCCTGCGGCCGCTCTTCCCGGGCCGGCTCGGTGTGGAGACGGCCTGGTACACCGGGCGGAACTTCTACGACGCCGACCAGGCCGCGGCGGTGGTCCTGCCGCCGCACGTGCCCTCGGACCTGGCCTCCGTGATCGAGCCGCTGACCTCGGTCCTGCGGTCCTTACTGCTCAACCCCCCGAAGCCGGGCGACACCTGCGTCGTCCTCGGCTGCGGCCCCAGCGCCCAGCTGGCCGTCCAGGTGCTGCACCGCCACCTCGGCGCGGGTTCGATCACCGTGCTCGACCGCAACGGCGACCGGATGGACGTCGCGCTGCGCCACGGCGCCTCCCGCGCCTTCAACACCGACTCCCAGGCGGCCGAGCTCGACGCGTACGTGCGCGAGCACCACGACCAGTACGCGGACTACGTGTTCGACGCGCTGCCCCACATCGCGCCGCGGGCCCACCGGACGGCGCAGACCGCCGCCCCGGACAAGGACATCCGGGAGATCGCGATGGGCCTGCTGCGCCCGGGCGGCTCGTACGTCATCTACGGCGCGACGGCCGTCCCGCAGCGGCTGAACACCTGGATGATCCTGGCCAAGGGACTGAAGCTGCTCTCCACGCCCTTCGACGTCCGCTCGTTCCCGATGGCCCGCTCCGCGCACGTCACCGCGGTCGCCCTGCGGCTGGTCGAAACGGGCCTGGTCGATCCCGCCCCGCTGATCACCACCCGGGCCTGCCTCGACGACGAGGCGGCCGTGCGCGAGGCGTTCACGGGGTACGGCCGGGGCGCGTCGATGAAGACCTCGCTGCTCGCCCCGTCCGTCCTCCTCGACCACGTGCGCCGCACCGCCGCCGCGACCGTCCCCGCCCCCACCCCCGCCGCGAACCTCCCCGCCACCTCCGCCGCCGGGGGCTTCGCCGAGCAGGCCGGGATAGCCGGGTGACCGGCGCCTCCGTGCCGGTCGCCCGGCCCCGGGGCACCCCGGTCTTCGCCCGGGACCGGCTGACCACCACGGCCTACGCGGGCCTGGCCGTGTACGCCTACGTCCTCTACGCGCTCGGACCGCTGCTGCCGTTCCTGCGCCAGGACCTGCGGCTGTCCTACGCGCTGATGAGCCTGCACTCCACGGCGTTCGCGGCCGGCGCGATGCTCACCAACCTGCTGTTCCGCCGGCTGCGGGCGCGGCTGGACCACCGGGTGCTCTTCTGGGCCGCACTCGCGGCCCTCGCCCTGGGAGCGCTGCTGCTGGCGACCGCACTGTCGGCCGCCGTCACCCTCGCGGCGGCGGTGCTGGGCGGGACCGGGGGAGCACTGCTGCAGACCACGGCCCTGGCGGTGCTGGCCGAGCACCACGGCGGGCACGAGTCCCTGCGGGCCCGGGCCCTGGTGGAGGCCAACGCCGCCGCCAGTGTCAGCGCCCTCGCCGCACCCCTGGTCATCAGCGGCCTGGCGGGTGCCGGGGCCGCCTGGAACTGGTCCCTGGTGCTGCCGGCCCTCGCGCTCGCCGCCCTCTACCCGGCGCTGCGCGGGGAGCCGCTGCGCCCGCGCACCATCCCGGCCGCCGGGGCCGCCGGGGCCGCCGGGGCCGCCGACGCGGCCGACGCGGCCGAGGATGCCACGGAAACGGCCCGTGGGGGCTCGTTCCCGCTGCGCGCGGCCCTGTGCGGCCTGGTCGTGGGCTTCGAGTTCTGCCTCGCCTACTACGCGGTGCCGCTGCTCACCGGCACCGCCGACCTGACGGACGGCCAGGCCTCCGCCGCCCTGGCCCTGTTCTACGGCGGCGAGCTGGCCGGCCGGCTGGCGGGGAGCCGGTTGACGGCCGGCGGCCGCGCCGCCCGCCCCGCCGCGCTGGTGGCCGGTTCGCTGACCGTCGCCGCCGCCGGGTTCCTCGCCCTGTGGCTCGCGCCGACCACCTGGCTCGCCCTGTTCGGCCTGGCCCTGGCCGGACTGGGCGTCGCCAACCTCTTCCCGTTGACCCTCTCGCTGGCGGTGAGCGCGGCGCCCGGCCGCACCGACCAGGCCACCGCCCGCGTCCAACTCGCGGTCAGCACCTGCATCATGCTCGCACCGCTCCTGCTCGGCACCCTGTCCGACCGGCTCGGCGTCCGCTCGGCCTTCGGCCTCGCCGGCCTCCTGCTGCCCCTCGCCGCGCTGCTGCTCGCCACTGGGCGACGCCGCCCGGTCCCCGCCGACGCGTCCTCCTCGGGAGTCACCCCGCATGTCCGTCACTGAGAGCTCCGCCCGGGCCCGCGACACCCTGGCCCGCAACCACCGCACCGGTTTCTCCCGGGCGGCCCAGCGCAGCTACGACTTCACCTGCCCCTCCCCGGACAGCTATCCCTTCCAGTGGGCCTGGGACAGCAGCTTCCACGCCATCGCCCTCACCCACGTCGACACCCGCCGAGCCCGGGCGGAGCTGCGCTCCCTGCTCAGCGCGGTCACCCCGAGCGGCTTCCTGCCGCACATGGTGCTCTGGCAGGACGACCTCAGGCCGCGCGCCACGGCCGACTTCCGGATCGACCTCTGGGAGGGCTGGCGGTCCGTCACCATCGCGCCTCCCGTGGTGGCCCGGGCCGTCGAGCGGGTGTACCGGGCGACGGGCGACGACCTCTGGCTGCGCCGCGTCCTGCCGCCGACGCTCGCCTTCTTCGGCTGGCTCGCGGAGCACCGCACCAGCCCCGGCACCGGACTGCTGGAGATCTACCAGCCCGACGAGTCCGGGCTCGACAGCAGTCCCAAGTACGACGGCGCCCTCGGCATCGAGTCGGCCGCCGAGGACGCGGTGCACGGCGCCTGGCACGACGCGATGCGGTCGCTGATCACGGCCTACTCCTCTCCCGCCCGCACGCCCGAGTCCCCGCTGCGCGACCGGCGGCTGTTCGTCTGGAACGACGTGCTCGTCAACACGGTCTACGCCGACGGGCTGTCCTGCCTGGCACGCCTCGTCCGGACGGCCGGTCCGGGCGATCGCACCGCGGACCGGCTGGAGGGGCGGGCCCGCGCGGTCGGCGCCGCCCTGATGCGGCACTGCTGGGACGAGACCACCGGCGCCTTCCACGACCTCGACCTGGTCGCCGGCAAGCGCAACGAGGTCCTCACCGCCAGCGCGCTGCTGCCCGTCGTCCTGGACTCGGTGCCGGGGACCGCCGCCCGCCGGGTCATCGAGGAACACCTGCTGAACGAGCGGGAGTTCTGGCGGCCTCACCCGGTGCCCAGTGTCGCCGCGACCGAGCCCGGCTACGACCCCGCCTTCCGCACCGGGGCGATCTTCCGCGGCTCCAGCTGGATCAACCTCAACTGGTACCTGTACTGGGGCCTGCGCCGACGCGGCTACCGGGCCGAGGCCGACACACTGGCGGCGCGCAGCTGCGCGCTCGTCGCGGCCTCGGACACCACGCGGGAGTGCTACGGCCCGGAGGACGCGGCCGGGCACGGCGCGCGCTCCTTCGGCTGGAGTTCCCTCGTCCTGGACCTCGCCGCCGCCACCACGACCGCGCTGACGGAAGAGGGCTGACCATGGCCAACTGGGGATTCCTGGGCGCCGGTTCCATCGCCGCCTCCAGTCTCGCCCCCGCCGTGCACGCGGCCGACGGGCCGCGCCTGCACGCCGTCGCCGCCACCGACGCGCGGCGGGCCCGGGCCCTCGACCCGGCCCGGGCGTACACCGACTACGGCGCACTGCTGGACGATCCGGCCGTCGACATCGTCTACGTCGCGCTCCACAACAGCGCCCACCGCGTGTGGGTGGAGCGCGCCCTGCGGGCGGGCAAGCACGTGCTGTGCGAGAAGCCGCTCGGACTGAGCGCCGTCGAGGTCGCCGCGATGACGGCCACGGCCCGGGCCGCCGGGCGGCTGCTGGTCGAGGCCGCCTGGAACCGCTGGCACCCGCGCACCCGTGACCTCGAAGCCATGATCACCGGCGGTGCGATCGGCACCGTCCACACCGTCACCGCCCGGTTCGACGGTCTCGCCCCCGCGGCCGGGAACTACCGCCTGCACGCGGACCTCGGCGGCGGAGCCCTCTACGACGTCGGCTACTACGCTGTCTCCGCCGCGCTCGCCGCCTTCGGCTGGCGCACGCCGAAGGTCCTGCGGGCCGAACAGGAGCACTGGGAGCCGGGCTCCGCCGACTCCGCCACCCGCTTCGTGCTCGACTTCCCCGGCCGGGGCACGGCCGAGATCGGCTGCTCGCTCGTCGGCGGCATGTCCGAGACGTTCACCACCACCGGCACGGACGGCTCGATCACCCTCACCCCGCCGGCCTTCTGCGCCGGCTCCGCCCCCAGCACGCTCACCACCACCGGCGGAGAGCGCCGCCACTACCCGGCCCAGGACCCGTACCGCCTGATGGTCGAGGCGATGGACAGCGCCGTGTGGGGCGACAGCGCCGCCCACCTCGTCCCGCTCGCACAGTCGTTCCTGATCGCATCGACCCTGGACGCCGTCCGCGGCCAGCTGGCACGGGGAGACGGCTGACGGCTGATTGCTGGCCGCTGACGGCTGGCTGCGCAGCGGGCCGGGGCCGGGGCCGGGGCCGGGGCCGGGGGTCGGGGGCCGGGGGCCGGGGGAGCGGGTCGGGGAGGGAGGCGGGTGCGGGTTCGGGGAGAACAGTCTGTTAACGCTCACAGAATCTTTGTGCGGAACCTGGCGCGGCCTCGTAAAGCCGCAGGTCACAAGGGTTTTGAGGGAGTTTCGGTAACGTTGACGCGCTCATGGTTCGCTCATACGCTCCGTGGCGCCGGATCCGTGGCCGTACTCCGATCGGAGCGCCGATGTCCAAGCCCCGCCCCCGCCGTTCCCTTCTCGGCTCCGCCCTCGTGGGCGCGCTCGGCGCCGTCGTCGCGCTGGGCGGCCTGCTCACCGCGCCCGCCGCGCACGCCGCCGGGGGCGCGCCGGCCGCGCACACCGCCGCCGAGGGCGGGACGTTCTCCGTGCTGACGTACAACGTCGCCGGCCTTCCGCAGGTGGTGAACAGCTCCTCCACCGAACGGCAGGGCAGCACCACCGCCATCGGCGGCCGGCTCGGGCCGTACGACGTGGTGAACGTGCAGGAGGACTTCAACTACCACGCCGCGCTGTACGCCGCCGACGCCCACCCCTACCGCACGGCGACCAGCGGCGGGGCGGGCCTCGGCAGCGGCCTCAACACCCTGTCCGCCCTCCCCTACGACTCGGACGACTTCGAGCGGGTCAGGTGGAACGACTGCCAGCTGGACTCCGGGGACTGCCTCACGCCCAAGGGCTTCACGTTCATGAGGACCCGGCTGGCCGAGGGCGTGTACGTGGACTTCTACAACCTCCACGCCAACGCGGGCACCAATCCCGGCGACGAGACCGCCCGCGCCGCCAATCTGGCGCAGCTCACGGGCTACATCGGGACCCACTCGGCGGGCAACGCCGTCGTCGTGATGGGCGACACCAACACGCGCTACACCCGGGCCGACGACACCATCGCCGCCTTCGCCGCCGACAACCGGCTGACCGACGCGTGGGTGCAGCTGGAGCGCGGCGGCGTGGCGCCGACCCGAGGCGCCGACCCCCTGCTGTGCGACCAGAAGGCGCCCACCGACACCTGCGAGATCGTCGACAAGGTGCTGTACCGCAGCAGCGCGCTGGTCTCGCTGAGCGCGACCTCGTACGCCAACAAGCACGCCGACTTCCTGGACGCCTCGGGCGCGATGCTCTCCGACCACGACCCCGTCGCCGTGGGCTTCAGCTGGAGCCGGAACCCGGCCTACCTGGCGAGCGAACAGTTCGGCGGCCCGCACGGCGACTTCTACGACGACATCGAACGCGTCCCGGCCGGTGCGCGCGCCGCCACGCTCAGCCTGCGGGCCGGGAGCCGGGTCGACCAGGTCGGACTGACCCTCGCCGACGGCACCGCGCTCACCCACGGGGGCTCCGGCGGCACCGCCTCCTCGCTCTCCCTGGGCGGCGGCGAGTACGTGACCACGGCGACCCTCTGCCAGGGCTCGTACAACGGCCACACCCGGATCTTCTACGCCTCCTTCGGCACCAACCTGGGCCGCGCCCTGGCCGGCGGCACCACCACCGGCGACTGCGTGACCCGGACCGCGCCCGACGGCTGGCAGATCGCCGGGTTCCAGGGGCGCTCCGGCGACGAGGTCGACAAGCTCGGCTTCCTGTACACCCACCGCTGATCCCGCCCTCCCGACCGCCCCCTCCCTCCCGACCGTCCCCGCCCTCCCGAACGCCCCCCTCCCGAACGCCCCCCTCCCGAACGCCCCTCCCGAACGTCCCCGGCCCGGGCCGCCACCCGGGCCGGGGATCCACCTCGTCCGCGCCCCGCTCCGCCCGTCCGGCACACCCAGCAGGAAGACCAGCGATGAACGACCAGCCCACCCCGAACCGCCGCCGCTTCCTGCGCAGTTCCGCAGCCACCACGGTCGGCCTGCTCACCGCGCCCACGGCCCTGAGCCTGCTGACCGCCCCGACGCGGGCCGCCGCCGCGCCCGCCGGCCCCGTCCAGGGCGCCGCCTTCGTGGACTCCTACGCGACCAACACGATGGCCGACCTCACCCCGGAGGGGAACGCCGCCGTGCGCATCCTCACCGGGATGGGCCGGATCTGGCACACCGGTGCGTCCTGGAACGACGGCTCGCCGCTCATGGCCGACGTGCTGCGGGCCAACGTGCGCTACTGCGCGCAGGTCACCACCCGGCGCACCGCGGCCCAGGCCAAGGAAGCGTTCCTCTACGACCGCCAGCACCAGAGCTACGCCGTCATCGCGGGCCTCGGCCCGCTCGCCGAGCTGTACCGGACGGGTGCCAAGGCCGTCACCTCGATCACCCGGGCGCCCGACACCACCCCGCCCGCCAAGATCGACGACGCCGTCCCGGCCGACGCGCCCGCCGGGTCCGCGATCGGCCCCGGTGCCGTCGACTCGGAACTCGGGCAGGTGGTCACCCTGGTCAACACGCTGCGCGGACCGTACGCCTCCGGCAACCCCGCCAAGTACGCGTACCGCTACCCGCGCCCCTGGCGCCTGAACGCGGACAGCGCGGTCGTCGACACCGGCACCACCGACGCCCTCGGCTTCCCGGTGTACGAGTCCGAGGTGGTCGTCGCCCCGCAGCTGCTGCGCCAGCGCGGCACCTCCCCGGTGGACGACGGCGGCTTCGTGAGCGGTCACACCAACGCCTTCCACCTGGCCGCGCTCGCCCTCGCCTACGCGGTGCCCGAGCGCTTCCAGGAGCTGATCGCCCGGGCCTTCGAGCTCAGCCACACCCGGATCCTGTCCGGGATGCACTCCCCGCTCGACGTCATCGGCGGCCGGACGCTCGCCACCGCGCTCGCCGCCGCCACCCTCGCCGACCCGCGCAACGCCGCCCTCAAGGCCGCCGCCCGCGACCAGGCCGCCGCGTACTTCCGGGCGAAGACCGGCTGCACCGCCGACACCCTGTACGCCTACGCCCACCGGGCCACCACGGCCGAGGACCCGTACGCCGACCGCGAGGCCAACGCCGAGCTGGTCACGCCGAAGCTGACGTACGTCCTGCGCCGCAGCGGCCGGGACGTGCCGATGACGGTGCCCAAGGGCGCCGAGGTCCTGCTGGAGACCAGGCTGCCCTACCTGGACGCCGCCCAGCGCCGGGAGGTGCTGCGCACCACCGCGCTGCCCTCCGGCTACGTGCTGCTGGACGGACCGGAGATGTGGGGGCGGCTCAACCTGTTCGCCGCGGCCGACGGTTACGGCGCGTTCGAGCGCGACGTCACGGTGGAGCTGAACGCCGCCGCCGGCGGGTTCTCCGCGGCCGACACCTGGTGCAACGACATCGCCGGCCCGGGCGGCCTCACCAAGCGCGGCACCGGGACGCTGACGCTGACCGGCACCAACCGCTACACCGGTGCCACCGTGGTGGCGGGCGGTGTCCTGGTGGCCGGCTCCCGCGACGCCCTCGGGCGCGGCGACGTCCAGGTCCGCGCCGGCACGCTGGAGGCGGACGCCGAGCGGGGCGCCGTCCGGGTGCGCGGCAGCCTCCTCCAGTCGGCCGGGACGGGCCTGGAGCTGACGCTCCACCACCGCCACTCCCCGGCGCTGACGGTCGAGGGCCGGGTCACGATCGCCCGGGGCGCGGAGCTCGGCCTGCGGCTGGCGGACACCGTCGAGCCGGAGGACGACCTGGTGCTGCCGGTGCTCGACGGGCGTACGCTGCAGGGCGAGTTCAGCAGTGTCACCGTCGACGCGGACGGGTACGAGGCGACGCCGCTGTACCGCCACGACGGCCTCTCCGTGCGACTGACCCGCTGTTGAACGGACCGTGTGTCCCCGTCCGAGGAGACGACACCCATGACCGTGGCCGCGACCAACTGGGCCGGGAACATCGCCTTCCGGGCCGAGCGGTTCCATGCGCCGGGCACCGTCGAGGAGTTGCGGCGGATCGTCGCGGCCGCCCGGTCGGTGCGCGTCCTCGGGACGGGGCACTCGTTCAACGCGATCGCGGACACCACGGGCGACCTGGTGTCCGTGGCCGGCCTGCCCCCCGTGGTCGAACCGGACGGGCGGGCCGGCACGGTCCGGGTGAGTGCCGGGATGCGCTTCGGCGAACTCGCCGCGGTGCTGGACCGGTCCGGGCTCGCGCTGCACAACCTCGGATCGCTGCCGCACATCTCGGTCGCGGGCGCCTGTGCCACCGGGACGCACGGCTCCGGGGTCGCCAACGGCTCCCTCGCCACGGCCGTCCGGGCCGTCGAGCTGGTCACGGCGGACGGCTCCCTGGTGACGGTCGACCGGGGTGCGGCGCACTTCCCGGGTTCGGTCGTCGCGCTGGGTGCCCTCGGCGTGGTGACCGGGCTGACCCTGGACGTGGTGCCGTCGTTCGAGGTCCGGCAGTGGGTCTACGAGGGCCTGCCGACGGCTGTGCTGCGCGAGCGGTTCGACGAGGTCATGGCCGCGGCCTACAGCGTCAGCCTCTTCACGGGCTGGCGCACGGACCGGATCGACCAGGTGTGGCTCAAGCGGCGCGGCGGTCCGGACGTGCCCGCCGCCCCCGCTGAATGGCTCGGTGCGGTGCTCGCCGACGGCCCGCGCCACCCTGTGCCGGGCTGTCCGCCCGAGCCCTGTACCCGGCAGCTCGGCGTCCCCGGCCCGTGGCACACCCGACTGCCGCACTTCCGGCCGGAGTTCACGCCGAGCAGCGGCGACGAGCTGCAGTCGGAGTACTTCGTCGCCCGCACCGACGCCGTCGCCGCCTTCGACGCGCTGGATGCCGTCCGGGAGCGGATCGCGCCGGCCCTGCAGATCAGCGAGATCCGCACGGTGGCGGCCGACGAGCTGTGGCTCAGTCCGGCCTACCGGCGCGACTGCGTCGCCTTCCACTTCACCTGGCACCCCGAGGCGCGGGCCGCGGCGGACGCGGTCGGGGCGGTCGAGGACGCCCTGTCCGCCTTCGGCGCCCGGCCGCACTGGGGCAAGGTCTTCGGCACGGCGCCCGAGGTGCTCCGGGCGTCGTACCCGCGCTGGGAGGACTTCCGGCGTCTGCTGGGCGAGTTCGACCCGAGGGGCACCTTCCGCAACGAGTTCCTCGACCGCCACTTCGGCACGGGGTGAGCAGCCGCGCGTGCTCGCGACGCCCCGCAGGCGCAGGACCCGAGCCATCCCGCCCGGGGACCACCCCCGGCGCCGGGAGAACCGCCGGATCCATTCGGACAGGGCCCGCCGCTCCGGTTGCCCCGATGGGCCGTTCGGAGGTATACGGACTGGAGGGGGTGCGGCCGGATGCCGACGGGGCGCCGTCACGTCGCGCCGGCAGCCGAGGAGGGCACGGGGGCGACCGAGGAGGTGTGGGTAGTGATCACGGAACTGGCACTGGAGCGTGTGGAGTTCACCTGCGGCCACTGCTGGCACCAGTGGAGCACCGACTACGACGTCCAGCACTACCGCGACGCCGAGGGACGCGACTGGGAGTACTTCTCCCGCGACGGCATCGCCGTGGACTCGCCCTACACCCCCGCGGGGGCGCCGCCGTGCCCGGAGTGCGGGCGCCACTGGGTGGGGCGCTGCGCGGCCCGTCGTCTGATCCCCACGCCGCCGGGCGCGCTCGACACGCCTCGCCAGCCGATCATGGACGAGGTGGGGCACCGGCCGGAGCGGCACGGCGCGCCGCTGCTCGCCGCGCGGGCTCACCGGCAGCCGGACCAGCTCGGCCCGCCTGCCTCCGGTGCCGGTGAGGCCGGGGCGGTGGCGACGCCCCCGCCCGTACGGGATGCGGAGGCCGAGGTCGGCGCGGGCGAGGGAGGTTGAGGCGGTGGCGAGGCTGACGATCGAAGGCGCGGACCTGGTGGTGCGGCTGCGCTGGTGGGAGCGGCTGGCGGCACGCTCGGGACCGGTGCGGGTGCCGCTGACAGCGGTGGAGAAGGTCGCGCTCACCAGGGAACCGTGGCGGGTCCTGCGCGGAGCCCGGGAGAGCGGCGTGCTGGTTCCCGGCAGGCTGTGCCTGGGGGTGTGGCGCCACCCGGGCGGCCGGGACTTCGTGGCCCTGCGCCCGTTCACCGGCGTCGTGGTCAGCGTCGACCTGCGCCGGCCCGCACCGTTCGCGCGCATCGCGGTCCGCTCGGCCGAGGCGCCGCGCACGGTGGCCGCACTGCGTACGGCGGCGAGCCTGGCCGCCGTCGCCGCGGACGGGCGCCAGGAGGATGCCCTCGCGACGAGGCCGGAGCCCGGGAGGCCGTTGCCGCCCCGGCCCGTCGGCCGAGGCCGACCGGTGGGCGTTCCGGCCCACGTCTGAGCGGTTCGTGGGCGTGTTCGCCGGTTCCCCGACCGGTCTCCGCTGTCGGTTGCGTCGATGGTTCGTGTGAAGGATGTGTGTGCAGTGGTCTCCCCGGACACCGGGCCGCGGTAGGCGGCCCGGTGTCGTCCTTGCCGACGGTGTCGCCCTCGCCGGGGTCAGCCGGATGGAGACCGGTCAGCCGGATGGACGGGGGGCTCGACGCCGGATGGACGGGCCTCGACCAGCTCGTCGAGGCCGAGAACGTCGAACAGCCGGGCGACGATCGGAGCCCGGACATTCGTGACCGCCAGATGGACGCCTTCCTCCCTCGCCTGGCGGTGGAGCCGTTCCAGGGCGTCCACGCCCGAGCAGTCACAGAACCTCACCTGCCCGAAGTCGAGGTCGACGTGCCGGGGCCGGCGCGCCAGGCGCTCCTTGACGCGGCTCTCGAACTCCGCCGCGGTGGCGAGGTCGATCTCGCCCGCGACCGCGACGGTGACCTGGCCGTCCCATCGGGCGACGGCGGTGCGGAAGTCGTCGCCGTTCACAGCCATGGCTCCACCTCCCACAGCCGATCCACCAGCCACTGCCACAGGTCGCCGGGACCGTCCCCGGCCGAGGTCGACGCACCCGGCGGCGCGCACCGCACCGGCCCCACCCGGACGAGCGGTTCGGGCCCGGGCGGGCCCGCCGCACCGGTGGGCGGTGGCGTGGCGCGTACCGGCTCTGCGCCACCGGTCTCCCGGACGATGTGTACGGACACCCGACGGCCCGCCGCCGGGGCACGGCCCGAGGCACGGCCCGGGGTACGGCCGCTCGCCGGGCGGGGCCGGGCCGTTTCCCGTGCGGCGACTTCCCGTGCGGCGTCGTAGGCGGCCCGCAGCGCGGGATCGCGCAGGACCGCGTAGGCGGCGACCACCGCGCCGAGTCGCTCCGCCGATCCGGGCTCGGCGGGGCGGGCGTCGGGGTGCAGCAGCCGGACCAGGGCGCGGTAGGCAGCGGTGACCTGCCGCGCGGACGCTGTGGGCTCCACCCCCAGCACCGCGTAGTGATCGCGTGGGCCTCGCGGTCCCGTCATGGCGGTCCACCTCCCGGGCGAACCCAGGCCAACCTGCTCATTGACCTGGATAAGACCTCCTCCAGCCCTTGTCAAGGTGCCGAAATGAGGGTGGGTGGCTCGGCTCGTCGAGGGTTCCCCGTTTCCGCTCACCGGCGGAGCGGGGGCGTCTTCGCCGGCCCGCGTCAGCCTCTCGCCGATCGGCTGCGCCAGGGCCGCCCGCCGGGTCGCCGCCAGGATTGACAGGAGGCGGCTCAAGTTTTATGTGTCGAAATAGCGAAACCCTGTGCGTCGTGTGCGACGACCCCGTCCCGGGCCGGGCACGCGCCGACCGCCCGCCGGACAGGAGGAGGGGGCCCCCGCCCCGACCCGGGCCGGGGCTTGCCCTGGTCGAGGAGGCGGAGGTGGCCGGATGGCGCCTTCGGGAGGTGGTGATGTGAGGCGGTGATGTCGGGGGTCAGGTGAGCTGGATGTGAGCGCTCACACGGCGGGCGCGCGAGGAGGGCCCCGCGCGCCCGCGGGTGGGGCTCAACCGCGCGGGGAGGTCACCGTGAGGTTCGAGGTCCCGCTGCTCTGGTAGCCCTCGGTCGCCAGGATCTCGTAGTTCATGGTGCCGAGGTTCATGCCGGCCCTCGCCCAGGCGTCGAAGTGGTTCCCGACCGTGATGGTCCCGCCGGTCCGCTTGGCCCGGCGGACGCTCCAGTACTGGTTGAAGGTCCTGACGCCCTCGATCGAGGGGGCGTTGTAGCGCGTCGTCTCGTAGAGGTCGTAGGTGCCGCCGTCGGTGGTGACGGTTCCCTTGTACGCGCCGGTGGGCTTGTAGGAGCCGTAGTTGTCGACCACGTAGTACTCGACGAGCGGGTTGGTGCTCCAGCCGTAGAGCGACAGGTAGGCGTTGCCGTTGGTGCTCCACGTGCCCGAGTACGTCACCGGGCTGCGCGAGCCGGTCCGCCAGCCCTTGCCGGCGACGAAGTTGCCCGCGTTGCCCCAGGAGGTGCCGTAGTTCCCGCCGCCGTTCAGGGACATCGAGACCGCACCGCGGCCCTCGGTCCAGAACGAGTAGAAGTATCCGCCGTCGGTGCCGGTCTGATTGGTGGTCACGGTGGCGGCGTCGGCGGTGCCGGGCAGGAGCAGGACGACCGCGAGGGCCGGCACGAGGACGGGCGCCCGGCCGGCGATCCGACGCAGACGGCCGACCCTGCGGCTCTGGGCGTGGGGAGGGGTCATGGGGGGATCCGTTCTGTCGATGGGTGGGGGTGGGGCGGCATCCGGTGCCACCGCCGGCGTGAACGGATGGGGAGGCCGAACGGCACCGTACGGGGGCACGGGGAACCGGGCGTGCCGCCGCCACCGCTCCGCCCCGGGAACGGGCCGGCGACACGCGCCGCGGATCCGGATCCGGATCCGCGGCATTCGCACGTGTCGACGGCGCCCAGTGTTGGCCTGCTCATGACGGGCTGTCAACGCTTTCGACAGAGGCGGCGAAAGAGTCGGCCGCCGGCGGGGCGGTGCTGCTGCGCACGACCAGGCTGGTCGCCAGATCCACCCGGAGCGTGCCGGGCCGCACCCCGCGCGACAGGTCGATCACCAGGCGGGCCGCCACCTCGGCCATCTCGGTCAGCGGCTGGCGCACCGTGGTCAGCGGCGGGCCCACCCAGCGGGCCAGCGGCAGGTCGTCGAAGCCGACCACGCTCAGGTCCTCCGGGATGCGCAGCCCGCGTTCCCGGGCGGCCTCGTACAGGCCGAGCGCCTGCAGGTCGTTCCCGGCGAACACGGCGGTCGGCCGGTCCGGCAGCCGCAGCAGCTCCAGGCCGAGCCGGTGTCCGGATTCGTGGTGGAAGTCGCCCTCGCGGACCAGCGCAGGGTCGTACGGGATGCCCGCGATGTCCAGCGCCGCCCGGTACCCGTCGGCCCGGGCCCGGCTGCACATCATCCGCGCGGGGCCGCCGATCAGGCCGATCCGGCGGTGGCCGAGGTCGAGCAGGTGCCGGGTGGCGGCGAGGCCGCCGTCCCAGTTGGTGGTGCCGACGGCGGGCACCTCCTGGCCGGGGTCGCCGGCCGGGTCCATCACCACGAACGGGATGTCCCGGTGGGCGAGTTGTTCGCGCAGTGAGCGGTCCAGGTCGGAGAGCACCAGCACCACGCCGGTGGGGCGGCGGGCGAGCACCCCGTCCACCCAGGACTGGCCGGGGCCGCGCCGCTCGGCGGATTCGGAGAGCACGATGCTCAGCCCCTCCGCGCGGACGGCGTTCTCGACGCCCCGGATCACCTCCACCGCCCAGGCGCTCTCCAGTTCGTGGAAGACCAGCTCCAGCAGCGGGCTCGGCCTGCGGTTGCCGTGCCGCCGCCGGTAGCCGTGCCGGTGCAGCAGTTCCTCCACCCGCTCCCGGGTGGCCGGGGCGACATCGGCCCGCCCGTTCAGCACTTTCGAAACGGTCGGGGCGGAGACCCCTGCTTCCTGCGCGATCTCGGCGAGCGTGGCCGCTCCGTTCACGGGTTCCTCCTGCACTGCCCCTGCTGGGCGGACTCCGTCGTGGCTGTTGCTTGGTACGGCCGAGGGCGGTCCGTCCCGCACGGATGCTAGCCCGCCGACGGGCCGGGAGCGGATCCTCCGGGAAGTCTTGACTGGCCGTCAGCCCGGTTCTAGGTTGCCCACGGCATTCGGAAACGGTATCGAAACATTCGAACCGGGCGGTCGGCCCCGCCGGCCGGCTCCGACCGTCACCCCACGAGCTCCCTCCGACCCCCACCCCCCGCACCGAAGGGACCCTCCCATGAGCCGATCGATCCGCCGCCTGGCGCTGCTCCTGGCGCCCGCGCTGACCGCCCTGGCGGCCGTGGCCCAGCCGCTGACCGCCCACGCCGCCGCGCCGGCCGTCCCCCTGACCGACGGCTTCTACGTGGACCCCGACTCCAGTGCGCAGCAGTGGGTCAACGCCAACCGCTCCGACGGCCGTGCCGCCGCGATCCAGTCGTCGATCGCCAACGTGCCGACGGCGCGCTGGTTCGGCAACTGGAGCGGTGCCATCGGCACGGCGACCGGTGCCTACGTCGGTGCGGCCGCCGCGAAGGGCAAGCTGCCGATCCTGGTCGCCTACAACATCCCCGACCGGGACATCTGCGCCGGCCAGTCCGGCGGCGGTGCGGGCAGCCCCGCCGCGTACGCGACCTGGATCGCCGCCTTCGCCGACGGCATCGGCAGCCGGCCGGCGGTGGTCGTCCTGGAGCCCGACTCGCTCGGTGACGAGACCTGCATGACGTCGGCCCAGATCGCCGAGCGCAACGCGATGCTGCGCAACGCCATCGCGCAGTTCAACGCCAAGGCCCCGAACACCCGGCTGTACCTGGACGCCGGCAACCCCGCCTGGCTGAGCGCCGACACGATGGCCCGGCACCTGATCGACGCCGGGGTGAGCGGAGCCCACGGCTTCTCGCTGAACGTGTCCAACTTCGTCTCCACCGGGCAGAACACCGCGTACGGCAACGCCGTCAACGCGGCCCTGAGCGCGATCAAGGGGTTCACCAAGCCGTTCGTCGTCGACACCAGCCGCAACGGCAACGGCTCCGACGGCACCTGGTGCAACCCGTCCGGACGCCGGATCGGCACGCCCTCCCAGTGGGGCGGCGGCGCCGAGATGCTGCTGTGGATCAAGGCGCCGGGCGAGTCCGACGGCAACTGCGGCACCGGAGCCGGGTCGAGCGCCGGACAGTTCCTGCCCGAGGTCGCCTACAAGATGATCTACGGCTACTGACGGCTACTGGCGGCTACCGGCGCTACCGACGGACACCAGCCTTCGGGGCGGCCCCTGCTCCTGGCGCCCGACCGGGGGCGCCTCGAAGGGCTCGGCCCGCACCGAGTCCCGAGTCGCCGTCTTCGGCACTCGCGTCGGGCGGGCGCGGGACGGTCGCGGTGCCGGCCCTCCTGGACCAGGGTGTCGCGCACTGAGCGGGCGTACCCGTCACCGCGCGTCGGGCGGCGGCGGGATGGTCGCGGTGCCGGGCGCCGGTTCCGGCCAGACCAGCAGGACGGGACAGGGCGCGTGGTCGACCACGAAACGGGTCGCGGGGCCGAGGCTGTGCGGCCCCAGGCGGCTGCGGTCGCCGTCGCGCGCGAGGACGAGCAGCTCGGCGCCCTCGGCGGCCGCGACGACCTCGCGCTCGACGCGGCCGGTGCGCTCCGTGCGGGCACACGGCCGGCCCAGGCGCTCGGCCGCGGCGTCCAGGAGGTGCCGGGCGGAGGCGGCCGCCAGGGTCTCCACCCGGGTGCCCGGGTCCCGCTCGCGGTGTCCGCGGCCGAGCAGTCCGGCGAACGCGCCGTGCGCGACACCCGGCACCTCCTGGCCGCTGACGTGGAGCAGGACGACCTCCGCACCCTGCGGCGCGTGCGCGCGGGCGGCGTCCACACAGGCGGGCCAGGTGCCCTCGGTGATCCAGACGACGACGGTCACGGGCTCATCCTCCTCATGGTCCGGGTGATCCTGGTACCCGGCGGGCCTGCTCGGAAGTCCTGCGTGCGGGTCCCGCTCGGAAGTCCCGCTCGGGCGTCCCGCTCGGAAGTCCGCCGCTCAGAAGAGCTGCAGCGACCCCCACAGTGCCACCACGGCCGCGATCAGGGCGGCGGGCACGACGAGCAGCCCCAGCCGGGTGAACTCGCCCAGGCCGATGTCGGTGTCGTGCTCGCGGACGATGCGCCGCCACAGCAGGGTGGCCAGCGAGCCGGCATAGGTGAGGTTGGGGCCGATGTTCACCCCGAGCAGCACCGCCAGCACCGCTCCGGCACCGGACGGGACGGCCAACGGCAGCAGCACCAGGGTGGCCGGCAGGTTGTTGATGACGTTCGCCAGCACCGCCGCCAGCGCCGCCGTGCCGAGCAGTGCGGCCAGTGAGGTGCCGTGCGGGACGAGGTGCCCGAGCGCGGAGGCCAGCCCGTTGTCGACCACGGCCCGCACCACGATGCCGAGCGCCAGCACGAAGGCCAGGAACGGCACCGCGGCCGAGCGCACGATCGCCGCCGGGGTGGTGCTCCGCCGCGCCAGCGCCCGCCCGGCGAGCGCGAGGGCTCCGGCCAGCGCGGCCCAGGCCGGATCCACCCCGATGATCGAGGTGAGGACGAATCCGGCGAGCGTGCAGACGACGGTGACGAGGGCGAACACCGGCATCTCCGGAGCCGTCAGCTCCTCCGCGGCCGGGGCGCCCGCGTCCAGGTCGGCGGCGAAGAACCGGCGCAGCACCGCGTACTCCACGGCGATGGCCGCCAGCCACGGCAGCGCCATCAGCGCGGCGAACCGGGTGAAGCTCAGCCCGCTGGCGGCGAAGGCCAGCAGATTGGTGAGGTTGGAGACCGGCAGCAGCAGCGAGGCCGTGTTGGACAGGTGGGTGCAGGCGTAGACGTGCGGCTTGGGCCGGGCGCCGAGGCGGGCCGCGGTCACGAACACCACCGGCGTCAGCAGCACCACGGTGGCGTCCAGACTGAGCACCGCCGTGACCACCGAGGCGACCACGAACACCTGCGCCAGCAGCCGCCGGGGGCTCCCGGCGGACGTCCGGGCCATCCACGCCCCGCAGGCCCGGAACAGGCCCTCGTCGTCACAGAGCTGCGCCAGCACCAGGACGGCCGCGAGGAAACCGATCACCGGCCCCAGCCGCTCGGCCTCGGCCGCCGCGTGGGCCGGCGAGATCGCGCCGGTGGCGATCACCAGCCCCGCCGCCGGCACCGCGACCACCGCCTCCGGCCACCCCCACGGCCGCACCACCGCACAGACCAGCACCAGCGCCAGCAGACCGATCGACAGCGCTTCCGCGAACGACGTACTCAGGGGACTGCTCCTTGCAGGCGACGGCGACGACACACGCGATCCAACCGGAAACGCCAGCTCACGGCCGGTCGGTGCGGGCCAACCGTACGCGGTGCCCACCCGGTGGGCGCAAGGCGCTCCGAGCTGACGGCCGACCAGAGCACGGCGTCGCGCCGCCGCGGGCCTCGTGCCGGGGGCACGACGCCGGGGCCGGCGGGCCCCCGCTCCGGTCAGGTGCCGACGGGCAGGACGGAGGTGGGCTCGGCGATCGCGAAGGGCTCCCCGGCGGGGGTCAGGCGCCCGGACACGGGATCGCGGTGGAAGGCCGTCAGGGTGTCGGAGTCCTGGTTGGCGCAGAACAGCAGCCGCTCGTCGGGGGTCAGGGCGATGTCGCGGGGCCAGGAGCCGCCGCACGGGACGACCTCGACCGGCTCGACGGTCGCCCCGCCGTCGTGCAGGGCCCGCACGGTGATCGCGTCGTCGCCGCGGTTGGTCGTGTAGAGGAAGCGGCCGTCCGCGGACACCCGGACGGCGGCCGCGTAGTTGGCGTTCGGTGCTCCGGGATCCCGCCGCGTCTCCAGTTCGGCGACGGGTTCGAGGCGGCCGCAGGACGCGTCCCAGGTACAGACGGTGAGGGTGGAGGAGAGCTCGTTGAGGACGTAGACGTACCCGGCCGAGGGGTGGAAGACGAGGTGCCGGGGGCCCCGGCCGTCCGGCAGCACGGTCGTCCGGTGCGCGCTGAGCCGGCCGGTGTCCGCGGCGAAGGCGTAGACGTGGACCCGGTCGGTGCCGAGGTCGGTGCAGAGCAGGAAGCGCCCGTCCGGCGAGGGGGCGGCCATGTGGGCGTGCGGGGTGGTGTGCAGCGCGCCGGAGGCCTCCCGGCCGGGGTGGCGGATCGTCTGCACCGGCGCGGCGGCGGCGATCGCGTCCGCGGTGCCGGTGGGCAGCACGGACAGCACGCCGTCGCCGTAGTGGGCCGCGAACAGGTGCGATCCGCCGGGGTGGACGGCGAGGTGGCAGGGGCCGGCGCCGCCGCTGGGCGTGGTGGCGGGCAGGCTGAGCCGCCCGGTGCCGGGGTCGATCCGCAGCGACAGGACCTGCCCGGACTCCTCCTCCAGGACGGCGTGCACGACCGGCCGCGTCGGGTCGAGCGCGGCGTAGGAGGGCCGGTCGACGGGCACCGTGCCGATGAGCTCCATGGCGCCGGCGGCGTCGTAGCGGACGGTGGACAGGCCGGCGCCGCAGCTGCCGGCCGGGGCGGCACTGCCGATGATCAGCGTGCCGCCGGCGGCCGTGGTCGGGGGGCGGTTCACGGGTGGTCGCGCTCCGTGGGTCGGGCGGCGCCGCCGGTCGGTGCTGCCGAGGGCGGATGCAGCTCGCCGCTGCGGGCCACCCGGGCGTACCAGCGGGCGCTGGCCTTGGGGGTGCGGGCCAGGGTGGCGTAGTCGACGTGGACCAGGCCGAAGCGCTTGACGTAGCCGTACGCCCACTCGAAGTTGTCCAGCAGCGACCAGGCGAAGTAGCCGCGCACGTCGGCGCCGTCGGCCAGGGCGCGGTGGACGGCCGCCAGGTGGCCGTGGAGGTACGCGGTGCGGTCCGGGTCCTCGACCGTGCCGTCCGCGCCCACCTCGTCGGGGTAGGCGGCACCGTTCTCGGTGACCACCAGCGGCAGCCGCGGGTACCGCCGGGCGAGGCCGGCCAGCAGCTGGTGGAGGCCGGAGGGGTCGACGGGCCAGCCCATCGCGGTCCGTTCGCCCGGGGCCGGGTGGAAGCCGACCCGCTCCGCGCCCGGCCAGGGCGAGGCGTCGCCGCCGCCGTGGCCGTCCTCGCGGGGGGCGGTGCCGCCCTCGGCGGCCGCGGAGACGACGGTGGGCGTGTAGTAGTTGACGCCCAGCCAGTCCAGCGGCTGGTGGATCTCCTTCTCGTCGCCCGCCCGGACGAAGGCCCAGTCGGTGAGGTGGGCCGTGTCGGCCAGCAGGTCCTCCGGGTAGGCGCCCTCCAGCATCGGGCCGAGGAACACCCGGTTGCCGACGGCGTCGATGCGGCGCACCGCGTCCCGGTCGGTCTCGGAGGCGGTGAGCGGGCGCAGGACGTGCAGGTTGAGCGAGACGGACAGCTGCGCGTCGGCGGGCAGCACGCCGCGCAGCGCCGTGGCGGCCAGGCCGTGGCCGAGGTTGAGGTGGTGGGCGGCCCGCAGCGCGTCCACCGGGTCGGTCCGGCCGGGGGCGTGGACGCCGGCGCCGTAACCGAGGAAGGCACTGCACCAGGGTTCGTTGAGGGTGGTCCACCGGGTGATCCGGTCGCCGAGGGCCTCGCCGGTCAGCGCGGCGTACTCGGCGAAGCGCTCGGCGGTGGCGCGCTCGGGCCAGCCGCCGGCCGTCTCCAGCTCCTGCGGGAGGTCCCAGTGGTAGAGCGTGGCGACGGGCGTGATCCCGGCGGCGAGCAGTTCGTCGGCGAGGCGGCGGTAGAAGTCCAGGCCGCGTTGGGAGGCCGGGCCGCGGCCGGTGGGCTGGACGCGCGGCCAGGAGACGGAGAAGCGGTAGGCGGTCAGTCCGAGCTCGGCCATCAGCCGGACGTCCTCGCGGAAGCGGTGGTACTGGTCGACCGCGATGTCGCCGTGGTGGCCCTCGAAGACCTTGCCGGGGGTGCGGCAGAAGGTGTCCCAGATCGAGGGGGTGCGGCCGTCCTCGGCGGCGGCGCCCTCGACCTGGTAGGCGGAGGTGGCCGAGCCCCAGAGGAAGCCGGCCGGGAAGCGGGGCGGCGCGCCGTCCCGGGACGGGGCGTGAGGGAGCGGGCGGTCGGGGGGAAGGGGCACGGGCTGCTCCTGACGACGAGCGGACGGCGTGACGTGGGAGCGCTCCCACATCCCACGCGGAAGGTTCCTGCCTCAGCTGATCCGGTGTCAAGGGTAGGCGCGGAATTGCCCTCGGGCGCCCGGTCGTCGGACTTCGGGAGCCCGTTCCCGATCGCGGACAGGCCGTGGCGGCGCCGAGTGCCGCTGATCTAGGATGCGCAGCCAAGCGGCGGAAGGCCGGCGATGGCGGCGGAAGGCGCGTGGGCGGTGGGCGGACGGCAGACCGGAAGACCGACCCTGGAGGAAGTGGCGGCCCTGGCCGGCGTCGGGCGGGGCACGGTGTCACGGGTGATCAACGGTTCGGCGCGGGTGAGCGACCGGGCGAGGGAGGCGGTGACCCGGGCCGTCGCGGAGCTCGGTTACGTGCCCGACCGGGCGGCCCGGGCCCTGGCCGGCAGCCGGACCGACGCGGTCGCGCTGGTCGTGCCCGAGACCGAGGCGCGGCTGTTCGCGGAGCCGTACTTCCTGGACATCATCCGCGGTGTGAGCGCCGAACTGGGCGCGGCGGACAAGCAGTTGCTGCTCACGCTGATCCGCACCGAGCAGGAGCGGCAGCGCTTCGAGCAGTACCTCGCCGCCCAGCGGGTGGACGGCGTGCTGCTGGTCTCCGTCCACCGGGACGACCCGCTGCCGGACCAGGTGCGCGCGCTGGGCCTGCCCGCGGTGCTCAACGGGCGGCGCTCGCCGCAGGAGCCGGTGGCGTACGTCGACTCCGACAACGTGGGGGCCGGCCGCTCGGCCGTGGACCACCTCGCCGGGCGCGGCCGGCGCCGGATCGCCACCATCACCGGACCGCTCGACATGGACGCCGCCCGGGGGCGGCTCGACGGCTACCGGGAGGGGCTGGCCGCGGCCGGGCTGCCCGTGGACGAACGCCTCGTCGTCACCGGGGACTTCACCGAGGACGGCGGCCGACGGGCGATGCGCGAGCTGCTGGAGCGCTGCCCCGACCTGGACGCGGTGTTCGCCGCCTCCGACCTGATGGCGGTGGGCGCCCTCGCCGTCCTGCGGGCCAGCGGCCTGGACGTGCCGGGCGACATCGCGCTGGTGGGCGTCGACGACTCGCCGGTGGCCCGTCACCTCGACCCGCCGCTGACCACCGTCCGCCAGCCGATCGAGGAGATGGGCCGCACGATGGCCGGGCTCCTGCTACGGCAGATCGCCGGCGAGGACGGTCCGGAGCCGTCCCGTCTGGTGCTGCCGACCGAGTTGGTGGTGCGGAAGTCCTCCTGACGGGGGCCTCCTGACCGGCTCTTCCGGCGGTGGTCGCCTGACCCGGGCCTCCTGACGGCGCCTCCTGACGGGGCCTCCTCGGGGGGCGCCGGAGGTTCCTCCTGGGGCACCCGTCGGCCGTCCGGAGCGTCGAGGCCTCCGGACGGCCGACGGCGTCGGCCGCTACAGCGCCGGGTAGGCGTTCTTCAGCAGCTGCTGGAACTGGGCGGAGAACCACTCCCCGGCCAGCGGCGCGTCCGGCAGCGCACCGGACATGCTGTAGTTGTTCCGCGGGTTGCCGGTGTACGTCGGGTCGCACATCCGGTCGAAGCCCTTGCCGTCGTTGTTCGGGATCTCCTTGCTCGCCCCGTCCGACTCACCCGGGGGCTTCATCCAGACGTAGGCGTCGATGCCCGCCGCCGGATCCGCCTGCGGCCGCTCCCCGAGGCCCGCGCCGGCCTGGTTGCACCAGTTGCCGGTCTGGAAGCGCCGGTCGTAGCGCCCGCCGTCCACGTACGCGTCGACGCTCGTCTTCGGCCCGGGCCCGGACGGCCGGGCGGTGCCGCCCCAGCCGTTGCGCGAGGTGTCGATCAGCATGCCGATCCTGGGGTCGAAGCCGATCGAGACCAGCTTGGCCCGCATCGCCTGCGCGTAGGACAGCTCGTCGGTGTACCGGTTCCAGTCGACCCACTTGGACTGGCGCACGGAGGTGCCGTTGACGGTGTCGTCGATGCTGAAGTTGTTCTCCTTCAGCGCGCTGTAGTTCGCGGTGTTGACGATGAAGCCGGCCACGTTGGCGAGCGTCGAGCCCTCGGCCGTCGCGGCCTGCTTGAACAGGTCCGCGGAGGCGCCGAAGTTGTCGTCCCAGCCCAGCCAGCCGTGGTGGCCCGCGTCGACGTAGTTGTACACGTTCGGCACGGCGCCCAGCTTTTTGAGCGCGTAGCCGACGCCGGTGATGTAGTTGCCGTTGGCCTTCATCACGTCGCAGGCGGGCGTCGCGGTGGCGCGCGGCGTGGTGTTGGTGGCCAGGTTCGGCAGCGAGTCGATCTCCACCGCGGTGACGATCCGCAGCCCCGCGTACTTCGGGTCGGCGAGGATCGCCGCGATCGGGTCGATGAACTCCGTCTTGTACCGGCCGATTTCGGTCGGGCCGAGCTCGCCGTTGGAGGCGAGGGCCGAGCAGTCCCGGCCGGGCAGGTCGTAGATGACGAGCTGGACGACGAGTTCGCCGCTGCCCTTCTGCCGCAGCGCCTCGTCGAGGTGGGCGCGCAGCCCCATCTTGCCGTTGGCGCCGGCGATGGCGGCGATCCGGTCGATCCAGATGCCGGTGGGCTGGTTGGCGACCTTGCTGCCGCCGGGCTCGGCGGCGGCGTGCGCGGACCACTCGGGGTTCACGTAGACCTTGGCGCCGGCGTACGGGTTGTCGACGCGGCCCCCGGGCGCGGTGGTGGGCGTGCCGGTGGGGGTGGCGGTGGGGGTGCCGGTGGGAGTGGCGGTGGGCGTCGAGGTGGGCGAGCCGGTCGGGGTCGGCGTCGGGGTCGGTGTCGGGGTGGAGCCGTCGCAGAGCACGCCGTTGAGCTTGAAGGCGGTGGGCACCGGGTTGGCCCCGCTGTACGAGGCGTTGAAGCCGAAGGAGGTGGAACCGCCGGTCGCCAGGCTGCCGTTGTACGACATGCTCCGGGCGGTCACGTCGGCCCCGGACTGGCTGATGGTCGCGTTCCAGCCCTGGGTGACCTGCTGTCCGCCGGCGAAGCTCCACTCCAGGGTCCAGGAGGCCACCGGGTCACCGGTGTTGGTGACGACGACGTTGGCGCCGAAGCCGGTGTTCCACTGGTTGGAGACCTGGTAGTCGACCCGGCACCCGGCCGTGGCGGCGCCCGCGGAGGCGGACAGCACGGTGGCGGTGGCGCCGCTCGCGGTGATCAGGGCGAGGGCGGCGAGCAGGGCCGTCCGGCTGCCGCGCAGCCGGGTGAGGGCGGGGCCGGTGGGGTCGGTGGTGTGCGTGGTGCGCGAGGTGCGCGGGGTGCGGCTCATGAAGCGGGTCCCTTTCGTGAATCGGTGTCCTTGCGTGTCGGTGTTCGGGTGGATCGGTGTTCCGGTGTTCAGGTGGGTCGGGTGGGTCTTGCGTGCCGGTGCCGGCGGCGTCCCCGGTGGTCGTTCAGCGTCCGTTCAGACTGCGCAGGTGGTCGCGCAGCCCGGTGCCGTACGCGGTGGGGGTGCCGTCGTAACCGCTGATCAGGGCAGGACCGGAGGAGCAGTCCCAGGTGTTCCAGGTCCAGCCCAGGTAGGAGAGCCCGTGGTCGTCGGACCAGGTCATGACCCGGTCGACGAACGCGTGTCCGCAGGTGTTCTCGCCGATCTCGCCTGCCACGAGCGGGACCCGGGCGGCGACCGGGGCCAAGGTGGAGGCCCAGCAGCTCTCGTCGGCACAGGAGTTGAAGTTGTACCCGTGCCAGGCAGCCGCGAGCCCGCCGCTCGGATCCGTCGGCGCGTGGGCGAGCCAGCCGCTCAGGTCGTTCGCGTAGGCGATGCCGGGGACGAGGACGACGTTGCGGGAGCCGGTGGCCCGGACGGCGTCCACCAGGGCCTGCATGCCGGCCACCTCGTAGCCGATGCCCGGGCAGGTGCCGCCGTCGCGCCAGCAGGCCCAGGCCTGGTCGGCGGTGGCGGTGGCGGTGGCCCGGTCCGGGTAGGGCTCGTTGAACAGGTCGAAGACCACGCGACGGTCGTCCTTGAAGGTGTTCGCCACCGAGGTCCAGAAGGCCGGGGCGTACTGGGCGTCGGGCATCGGCTTCTGGCAGGAGGCGTGCACGTCCGAGCAGCCCGCCGAAGGGCCGGTGTACTGCCCGTACGTCCAGTGGAGTTCGACCACGGGGGTCATTCCGTGCGCGAGGACCCGGCCCACCAGCGCCTTGACGGCGTCGACGTACGCGGTGCCCCGGTACTCGGGCCGGATGTTGTCCAGGCCGAGCCAGCACTCCTCGTTGAGCGTGATGCGGACGGCGTTGGCCTGCCAGTCCGCGATGGCGCGGACGGCGGTGTCGTCCACCGGGCCGTCGAAGATGCCGTGGCCCTGGACGCACATGAACTCGCCGCCGGAGCGGTTGACGCCGAGCAGGCGGCGGGTGGTGCCGCTCGGGTCGGTCAGCCGGTTGCCGCTGACGCTGAGTTCGGGTGCGCCGGTGGGCGGCCCGGTGGGTGTCCCGGTCGGGGCCGGTGTGGTCGGGGAGGTCGTCGGAGTGGGGGTGGGCGTCGGAGTGGTGGAGGAACCAGCCGCGCAGGCAAGGCCGTTGAGGGTGAAGTCGCCCGGCGCGGGGTTGCTGCCGGACCAGGCGGCGATGAGGCCGAGGGTGACGCCGGCGCCGGTGCCGAGTGAGGCGTTCCAACTCTCGTTCACGGCCGTGACGGTGGTGCCGGACTGGGACCAGGTGGCGTTCCAGCCCTGGGTGAGGCGCTGGCCGCCGGCGAAGGTGAAGCCGAGGCGCCAACCGGTGGTGGGCGCGCCGTTGTTGGTCACGGCCACGGAGGCCTGGAAGCCGCCGGCCCATTGGTTGACCATGGTGTAGACCACCGAGCAGGCGGCGGGTGCCGCGGCATCCGCGCCCGCCGCGGCGGACACGGCGGACAGGGCGCTCGCCAGGGTGAGGACCGCGCCGCCGAGCAGCGCCGAGAGACGTGGGGGGTGTCGCATGAGCGACTCCTCGCAGCGAGGACGCGCCGCTCCCGGCGCGCCGACTGACGGAATCGCTCCCACTGGTGGGGACCGACGGTAGCGCCAACTCCCGCCCAGGAAAAGGGGAGTTGCGCGGATTCCTCGGCCAAGGTGTTCGACGCTTCACACCCCTTGACCGACCCGGGGGCATCCCGCACAGTGGGAGCGCTCCCACTGGTTGTTCAGCTGCGCAGACTCCACTGCTGGTTGCCCGCCCCCGAGCAGGCCCACAGCTGGATCCTCGTCCCGTTCGCCGTGCCCGTGCCGGCCGCGTCCAGGCACAGGCCCGACTGCACTCCGGTGATCGTGCCGTCGGAGTTGACGTTCCACTGCTGGTTGGCCCGGCCGTTGTAGTCCCAGATCACCACGGCGGTGCCGTTGCCGGTGCCCCCGGCCGAGGCGTCCAGGCACGTGTCGCCGTAGACCACGAGCTGCCTGCCCGTCGTGGCGGTCCACCGCTGGTTGGCTCCGCCGTGACAGTCCCAGAGTTGGACCTGGGTGCCGTTGGTCGTGGCGGAGCCGGGGACGTCCACGCAGCGGCCCGACGCCCGGCCCACGACCTCCTGGTCGCCGCCGGGCGTGGGGGTGGGGGTGCCGGAACCGAACCGGCTGAAGGACTTCCACGCCTCGCCGGATGTCCAGGTGCGCCAGCCGTCGCAGGTGCACCCGTCGATCGGGCCTGGGTCGTGGCCCGCCCCGTCGAACGCGGCCCAGACCACCGGATAGCCGGACTTGCACCCGGAGTAGGCGGTCACGACGTGGGTCAGGCTGCCGGGCGCCGGCTCCGGCGGGTTCTGCGGGGTGCAGCCGTCGTTCCTGACGAACCGGTCGCGCGACTCCCGCCCCGACGACAGGGGCAGGAGGGCGGTGGCGAGGACGGCCACCGCGGACCGTGGCGGCGAGAAGGTGGACCTGCGTTTCACGTGCTCTTCCTTTCCTGTGGGTGGACAGGAGGTCAGGGCAGCGGACGGCGGAGCTGCCGTCGTCCGGTTGAAACGGTTCGATCGAGTGGGGGCGGCCTCGGTGGGCCGGCAGGCCGGAGGGGGAGGGGACCCCGGCCGGAGCGACGGTCGGGGTCCCCGGGGTGGATCAGGGGCGGCTCAGCGCTGGAGGGTGAGGAGGCCCGGGCGCCAGGGGAGCTGGTCGTAGGGGCCGGTCGCGGTGGGGGACTTGCCCTGGTAGAGGAGCTGGAGGTGGCAGGGGTCGATGGTCATCGTCTGGTCGGGGTTGTCGCGGACGAGGTCGCCGTGGCTGATGTCGTTGGTCCAGCCGGCACCGCTGTTGGCCTTGCCGGCGAACGGGTTGTTCTCGGTGGCGGCCTGCGGGGTCCAGGGGCCGTTGAGGCTGGTGGCGGTGAAGGAGCGGAAGTAGCGCTGCTCGGTCGCGCCCCGGGCCTCGACGATCATCAGGTACTGGTTCCGGTCCTTGACCTTGTAGACCTGCGGGGCCTCGAAGAGGTTCTTGACGTCGTCGGTCATGACCGTGGTGTACGCGGAGCCGAAGGTGCCGGGGAAGTTCCCGATCGGCATGCTCGCGCGGTAGATGCTGCCGTTGTCACCGGCGAAGAACAGGTACATGTTCTGGTCGTCGCCGATCAGGGTCTGGTCGATCGGGCCGGTGCCGGAGCCCGGGATGCTGCCGGTGAACAGCGGCTGCGGCGCGGACCAGCCGTTGGGGTTGGTCGGGTCGCTGGAGGTGCGGTAGCTGAACGGCCACGGGCCCCACTGGTAGGCGAGCACCCAGATCTTCTTGGGGGCGAAGTAGAACAGGGTCGGTGCCACCGCCCTGTCGTTCATCCCGGTCTGGGGGGCGGAGGCCATGTCCGACCAGTCGGTGAAGGGGGCGAAGGCCATCGAGCCGTAGGAGGAGCCGGACACGTTCGACGCGTAGACCAGGTGCTTGCCGTTGTAGACCACGTCGGTGAAGTCCTTGAGTGACGCCCAGCCGTTGGCCGGTTGCGCCAGGGCGCCCGTCGAGGACCAGCGGTAGGTCGACGGCAGGGCGCAGGTGCCGCCCGGCGGAGTGGAGGACAGGCCGGTCCACTTCTGGTTGCCGCCGCCGTTGCACGTCCAGATCTGCACCGCCGTGCCGTTGGCGGTGCCGGCGCCCGTGACGTCCAGGCACAGCCCGGACTCCACGCCGACCACCGTGCCGTCGGCGTTCACCCGCCACTGCTGGTTGGTGCCGCCACTGCAGGTCCAGATCTGCACCCGGGTGCCGGCCGTGGTGGCGTGGCCGGGGACGTCCAGGCACTTGTTGCCGTAGACGGTCAGCTGGTTGGCGGAGGTGGCCGTCCACAGCTGGTTGGCCCCGTTCGAGCAGTCGTAGATCTGCAGGGACGCGCCGTCGCTCTGGCCGGCGTTCTGCACGTCCAGGCACCGGCCGGAGCCGACACCGCGCAGGGCACCGCTGGTGGCCGCCTGAGCCGCCGGGCCGGCGGCGAGCATCGCCGCCAGCGCCGCCACGGCCGCCAGCACGGCGGTGAGCAGCGCGGACGGCCGCGTGCGGGACACCCGCGGGCGGCTCACTTGAAGCTCCAGTGCTGGTTGGCGCCGCCGGTGGCGTCCCAGATCTGGAGGGGGGTGCCGTTGGCGGTCTGGCCGCCGGGGGTCTCCAGGGCGCGGCCGCTGGCGACGTTGGTCAGGGTGTAGGAGCCGTCGCCGTTGCGGGCGGCCTTCCAGTGCTGGTTGGCACCGCCGTTGGCGTCCCAGACCTGCATCCTCGTCCCATTGCCCGTCTGGTTGCCCGGCTGGTCCAGGACCCGGCCACTGGCGAGGTTGGTCAGGGTGTAGCTGCCGTCACCGTTGCGGTCGGCGCGCCACTGCTGGTTGGCGGCGCTGCCGTTGGCGTCCCAGACCTGGAGCGGGGTGCCGTTGCCGTTCTGGCCGGCGGGCTCGTCGAGGACGCGTCCGGTGGCCGCGCCGGAGAGCGTGTAGACGGCGCCCGAGACGATGTCCCCGCTCGGGGTGCCGCCGCTGCCGGTGCCGTTCAGGGTGCTGAGCACTGCGCCGTAGGCGGCCTTCTTGGTGCCGTTGCCGTCGAACAGCAGTGGGTTCTCACCGGTGCGCCAGGAGTCGCTGTCGCGGATGCCCCAGACGGTGATGCCGGTGCAGCGGGGGGTGTCGAGGCAGGCCTTGACGGTGTCGGCGTAGGCGTTGGCGGGGGCCTGGGCGATGTCGAGTTCGGTGAGCTGGACGTCCACGCCGAGCGCGGCGAAGTTGGCGAGCGTGGTGCGGAAGCTCGCCGGGGCGCCGCCGGCGCCGAAGTGGCTCTGGAAGCCGACGCAGTCGATCGGCACGCCGCGGGACTTGAAGTCCTTGACCATGCGGTAGACGCCCTGGGTCTTGGCGTCGGACCAGTTCTCGATGTTGTAGTCGTTGTAGCAGAGCTTGGCGGAGGGGTCGGCGGTGCGCGCGGTGCGGAAGGCCTCCTCGATGAAGCCGTCGCCGAGCACGTCCTGGAAGACCGAGCCGCGGTGGCGGCCGCTGCCGTCGTCGGCGAAGGCCTCGTTGACCACGTCCCAGGCGTAGATCTTGCCCTTGTAGTGGGTGGCCTCCTGGGTGATGTGGTTGTCCATCACGCCGCGCAGCGTGTTGGCGTCGTTGACGGACTTGACCCAGCCGGGCAGTTGGGAGTGCCAGACCAGGGTGTGGCCGCGCAGCTTCTGGCCGTGGGCGGCGGCGTGGTTGACGATCGCGTCGGCGGGGCCGAAGTTGAACGACCCCCGGGACGGTTCGGTGCTGTCCCACTTCATCTCGTTCTCCGGGGTGATGGTGCCGAACTCCCGGTCGAGGATGGTGGAGTAGGTCGAGTCGCCGAGGCGGCCCGCGGCCACCGCGGTGCCGAAGTAGCGGCCACTGCCGGCCGCCGCCGCACCCAGCGTGGTCGCCCCGGCGCCGTGGGCGGCGGGGCTCGCGGTGATGACCGTGACCGAGCTGACGGCGAGGCACGCGGCTGCCGTCAGGATCCTGCGCGGGCGCTTTTTTTGAGTGAGCCATGACATCACAGATCGTGCTCCTTCGGGTGGGAGTGGCCTCCGCGCCGGTGGGGGCCGGCGCTCGCCCGGGAGGGGCCGTCCTGACCTGTCGACACGCCTGTGAGCGCTCACAATCCACGCGCAGGCGCGTCCTGACCGACATGTCCGGCCGGACCCTGAGGCAAGGCGATGCGCGTCGTCAGGAGGAGCCTGACGGCGTCGCGAAGGCGGTGCACGGAATCGACCGGTCACCGGCGCCGCTGACCCGGCGTCGGCTGGCGAACACGGCCCCGATCCGGAGCCGTAGTTCGGACTTGTCGACGGCGACAGTGTTGGCCCGGGTCGGAGAGGCTGTCAACGCTTTCGGTCGGAACTTCGACAGGGTTCGCCCGCTCTCGCACCGGTGAATCGGGACGCTGGGCCGGCATCGGCCCTGCTCGCGGCGGTCGCAAGGGGTCCGGGGCCGGATCCGGCATCCAAGCCCCTGCTACGAAAGTTTCGAGAGCGGTAGCCGGGGAACGTCCGGGTCGGACCGTGCCCGGCTCAGCGCCGGCCGGGCGGCACGGTGCTGGAGCGCACCACCAGGGTGGTCGAGAGTTCGACCCGGGTCGGGGTCGCCGGGGCCTCCCCGGTGCGCAGGGCGAGGATCAGGCGGGTCGCCTGTTCGCCCATCTCGCGCAGCGGTTGGCGGACGGTGGTCAGCGCGGGGCTGCTCCACTGGGCGATGTCCAGGTCGTCGTAGCCGACCACGGACAGGTCCTCCGGTACGCGCAGGCCGCAGACCCGGGCGGCCTCCATGACGCCGAGCGCCTGCAGGTCACTGCCGGCGAAGATCGCGGTGGGCGGTTTCGGGAGCTCCAACAGCCTTTTGGCGCGGGCGAATCCGCCCTCCGCGTGGAAGTCGCCGAAGGCGGTCAGGGCCGGGTCGACCGCCAGGCCGGCCATGGACATCGCGGAGCGGTAGCCGTCCAGTCGGGCCAGCGAGCAGAGGGTGTCCGCGGGGCCGGTGACGATCGCGATGCGCCGGTGGCCGAGGTCGATCAGGTGCCGGGTGGCGGCGAGACCGCCGGCCCAGTTCGCCGAGCCCACCGAGGGCACGTCGGGATCGGGGTTGCCGGCCGGGTCGATGATCACGAACGGGATGGACCGCGCGCGCAGTTGGCGTTTCAGCTCGGGCGGCAGGCTGGAGAACACGAGGACCACCCCGAGGGGGCGCCGACGCAGCACCGCCTCGATCCACTCCGGCCCCGGCGCGTGGCGTGAGCCGCTGCGGGTGACCACCATCGCGGCCCCGTGTTCCCCGGCCACGGCCTCGACGCCGCGCAGGAGTTCCATCGCCCAGAGGCTGTCGAGCTCGTGGAAGACGATCTCGACGAGGGGCGCTTCGGCGCTGCTGCGCGCGGCGCGCCGGTAGTCGTGGGCGCGCAGGATCCGCTCGACGCGGACGCGGGTGGGCGCCGAGACGTCGGTGCGGCCGTTGAGAACCTTCGAAACCGTCGAAACGGAGACCTCGGCCTCACGCGCGATGTCGGCCAGCGTCACCCGCCCCAGTTCATCGCCCTTGTCCATGGACGCAGCATAGGCCACGTGCGGCGCAGGGCAGTTGACGCATCACGCTTCAGTAACCCTCGGTACGGGGGATTGACCCGAAACGTGTTCGCAACCTAGCGTCCGGCTCAGCGTGGATTTCGAGAAGCGGATCGAAACTTTAGGAGACTGCTGATGAAGCGACGCGCGTTAGTCGGTGCGCTCGGTCTGGCCGTGGCCCTGGTGGGGATGACCGCCTGCGGCAGTGGAGGATCCTCCGCCGGCGGGGACTCCGGCACGATCCACGTGCTGGTCTACGGGGACGCCAGCAACAAGGTCGAGAAGCAACTGGTCGAGACCTTCAACAAGACCTCGAAGGTCAAGGCCGTCCTGGACACCATCCCCGGGGCGGACTACCAGGCGAAGCTGAACACCGTCATCAACACCCCGCAGGCGCCGGACGTCTTCTTCAACTGGGGTGGCGGCAGCATCCAGCCCTACGTGAAGTCCGGCCTGTTGCTCCCCTTGGACGACATGATCGCCGCGGACCCGGGGCTGAAGGGCAACTTCCTGCCCTCGGTGTTCAACACCGCGGTGATCGACGGCAAGGCCTACGGCATCCCGATGCGCGGCACCCAGCCCGTGCTGCTGTTCCACAACAAGAAGGTGCTGGCCGACGCGGGCCTGAGCGTCCCGAAGACCTGGGACGACCTGCTCGACGCCGTCCGGGTGCTCAAGGCCAAGGGCGTCACCCCGTTCGCCCTGGGCGGTGGCGACCAGTGGCCGACCCTGATGTGGTACGAGTACGTCTTCGACCGCGTCGCGGGCCCCGAGCTGTTCCAGAAGGCGCTGTCCGGCGACAAGAGCGCCTGGGAGAGCGCGGACGCGAAGAAGGCCCTGGGCATGCTCAAGCAGCTGGTCGACGCCGGTGCCTTCGGCTCGAACTTCGACTCGGTCAAGTTCACCGACGGCGGCTCCCCGGCCCTGCTCGCCAAGGGCAAGGCCGCCTTCGAGCTGATGGGCTCCTGGGAGTACGCCACCCAGCAGGACGCCAACCCCGACTTCGCCAAGGGCAACCTCGGGTACGGCGCGTTCCCCGGCGTCCCCGGCGGCAAGGGCGACCCGGCCAACGTGGTCGGCAACACCAACAACTTCTACTCGGTGCTGAAGAAGAGCAAGCACCCCGAGGCGGCGGCCGCCTTCCTGAAGCTCATGTACTCCGACGAGTTCGTGAAGGCGCAGCTGGCGATCGGCAACCTGCCGACCACCACCAACACCGAGCAGTTCCTCGGCACCGCCGCGAACCCCGACTACTCGAAGTACCAGTACGACCTGGTCAAGGCCGCCCCCTCGTTCCAGCTGTCCTGGGACCAGGCGTACCCGCCGGCCGCCAACACGCCGATCCACACCGCCGTCCAGCAGTTCTTCGACGGCAAGCTCGACGCGGACGGCTTCGTCAAGGCCATGCAGGCCCTGCCCGCTTCCTGAGGGGAACCGCCATGAGTGCTTCCTCCTTCGTGTCCGCCTCCGGCCGCCGTCGGCGGGGCGCCGGTCCGGTTCCCCGCCCCCGGGCGGCGGGCCGGACCGGCGTCGGGGTGACCCGTCCGGGCCTCGTCTGGGCGGTGCCCGCGACGGTGTTCTTCCTGCTGTTCGCGATCGTGCCGCTGGTGCTGGTGGCGGTGCTCTCCTTCACCAGCTGGAACGGCGTCGAGGCCCCCCGGTTCAACGGCCTCGCCAACTGGACCAAGCTGCTGCACGACCCGGTGATGACGCAGAGCGTCGGGCTGACCCTGGTGCTGACCGCGGCCGGGGTGGTCGTGCAGACCCCGGTGAGCATCCTGCTGGGCGTGTGGGCGGCCGGTCACCAACGCAACCGCGCCGTGCTGTCGGCGATCTTCTTCGTCCCGCTGCTGCTGTCCGCGACCGCGGTCTCGGTGGTCTGGCGCGCCATCCTGGATCCCAACTTCGGCGTCCCCTCGGAGCTGGACTGGCTCTTCGGCGACGGCAACCTGATGGGCAGTCAGGGCGGCGCCATCGCGGTGCTCACCTTCGTCGGCATGTGGCAGTGGACCCCCATGCACGCCCTGCTCTACCAGGGAGGCGCCCGGGCGATCCCGCAGGTGCTCTACCAGGCCGCGTCGATCGACGGCGCGGGCAAGGTGCGGCAGTTCCTCCACATCACCCTGCCGCAGCTGCGCAACACCGCCATCACCTCGATGATCCTGATGGTGGTCGGCGGACTCACCACCTTCGACACCGTCCTCATCCTCACCCAGGGCGGTCCCGGCACCGACACCACCAACAGCGCCTACTACATGTACCAACAGGCCTTCAAGGGCTTCGACTTCGGCGCGGGCTCGGCGATCGCCCTGGTCCTGGTGGTGGCCGCCACACTGATCTCGCTCGCGGTCGTGCGCCTGTCGGGCTACGACCGGATGCGCAGCACCACGGAGGGACTGTGATGCGCCGGCGCCCCAACCACCTCGCCGGGCTCGGCTCGCTGGTCTGGCTGGCCGTGGTGGGCTTCCCCCTGTACGTCCTGCTGATCTCCACGTTCCGGACCCGCTCCGACTACTCCTCGCAGGGCCCGCTCACCTTCCCCTCCGAGCTGACCCTGCAGAACTACCTCGACGACTTCTCCAACGGCTTCGGCCGGGACTTCCTCAACACGCTCGTGGTCACCGTGAGCGTGGTCGCCATCGTGCTGCTCGTGGTGCCCCCGCTCGCCTACGCCATCGTGCGGGCCCAGGGCAGGACCATCGGCACGGTCTTCCGGATCTTCCTGCTGGGGCTGGCGATCCCGGCGCAGGCCGTGATCGTGCCGATGTTCTACGTCATCAGCAAGGCCGGCCTCTACGACCACCTGATCGGCGTCATCCTGCCCACCGCGGCGTTCTGCCTGCCGGTGTGCACGCTGGTCCTCACCGGGGCCATGCGGGACATCTCCGCGGAGCTGTACGAGGCCATGGCCATGGACGGCGCCTCGCCGTGGCGGGTCTTCTGGCAGCTGGTGCTGCCGCTGTCGAAGGGCGGCCTGTCGTCCGTGGTGGTCTTCGCGGCCCTGCAGGCGTGGAACGGCTTCCTGTTCCCGCTGATCCTCACCCAGTCGGAGGGCACCAAGGTCATCACCCTCGGCCTGTACGACTTCCAGACCGAGCACGGCGTCGACGTGCCCGGCCTGCTGAGCGCCGTCGTGCTGTCGATGCTCCCCGTCTTCGTCGTCTACCTGTTCGCCCGACGTGCCTTGGTCCAGGGCCTGATGGGCGTCGGAGGAAAGTGACCGGCCACATGAACCTCGCCGCCCCGTCCGCCGAACCGACCGACCGCTGGCGCGACCGCGCGCTCAGCCCCGAGGAACGCGCGCAGGCCCTGATCGCCGAGATGACGCTGCCGGAGAAGCTGGCCCAGCTCGTCGGGGTCTGGGTCGGCGCCTCCGACGAGGGCGGCGACGTCGCCCCGCACCAGCACGACCTGGAGGAGGCACCCGACCTCGACGACCTGCTCCCCTCCGGACTGGGCCAGTTGACCCGGCCCTTCGGCACGGCACCGGTCGATCCGGCGCTGGGCGCGCTCTCGCTCGCCCGCAGCCAGCAGCGCATCGCCGCCGCCAACCGGTTCGGCATCCCCGCCCTCGCCCACGAGGAGTGCCTGGCCGGGTTCGCCGCCTGGGGCGCCACCGCCTACCCGGTGCCGCTCTCCTGGGGCGCCACCTTCGATCCGGACCTGATCCGGCGGATGGCCGCGGCCATCGGCCGCGACCTGCGCGCGGTCGGCGTCCACCAGGGCCTCGCCCCGGTCCTCGACGTCGTCCGCGACGCCCGCTGGGGCCGGGTCGAGGAGACCATCGGCGAGGACCCCTACCTGGTCGGCACGGTGGCCACCGCCTACGTCCAGGGCCTTGAGTCCGCGGGCATCGTGGCCACGCTCAAGCACTTCGCCGGCTACTCCGCCTCGCGCGCCGGACGCAACCTCGCCCCCGTGGGCATGGGCGCCCGCGAACGCGCCGACGTGATCCTCCCGCCCTTCGAGATGGCGGTGCGCGAGGGCCGCCCCCGCTCCGTCATGCACGCCTACACCGACACCGACGGCGTCCCCTCGGCCGCCGACGAGGCGCTGCTCACCGGGCTGCTGCGGGACACCTGGGGCTTCGAGGGGACGGTCGTCGCCGACTACTTCGGCGTCGCCTTCCTCAAGCTGCTGCACGGCGTGGCCGGGGACTGGGCCGAGGCGGCGGCCCTCGCCCTGGCCAGCGGCGTGGACGTGGAGCTGCCGACCGTCAAGACCTTCGGCGAGCCGCTGCTGCGCGCCGTCGAGGACGGCACGGTGCCCGAGGCGCTGGTCGACCGCGCGCTGCGCCGGGTGCTGGTGCAGAAGGCCCAACTCGGCCTGCTGGACGAGGACTGGGACGCCGTACCGGCGGCGCTCTCCGGCCGCCCGCTCGACGACCCGGCGAGGCTCCGCGGCTCGGTCGACCTGGACGGCCCGGAGAACCGCGCCCTGGCCCGGGAGATCGCCGAGCAGGCCGTGGTGCTGCTGCGCAACGACGGCACGCTGCCGCTGCGCCACCCCCGCCGGATCGCGCTGATCGGCCCCAACGCCGACACGCCGACGTCGGTGCTCGGCTGCTACTCCTTCCCCGTGCACGTCGGCAGTCAGCACCCCGATGTCCCGCTCGGCATCGAACTGCCCACGCTGCGGCAGGCGTTGGCGGTGGAGTTTCCCGGAAGCGAGATCCGGACGGTGGCCGGGGCGAGCATCGACGGGTCCGACACCTCCGGCTTCGCCGAGGCCGTCGAGGCGGCGCGGCGCGCCGATGTGGTGATCGTCGCCCTCGGCGACCGGGCCGGCCTGTTCGGGCGCGGTACCAGCGGCGAGGGCTGCGACGCCGAGTCCCTGCAACTGCCGGGCGTTCAGCAGCAGTTGCTCGACGCCCTGCTGGACACCGGCAGACCGGTGGTGCCGGTGCTGCTGGCCGGCCGCCCCTACGCGCTGGGGCGCGCGGCCACCGAGGCGGCGGCGCTGGTACAGGCCTTCTTCCCCGGCGAGGCCGGCACCGAGGCGGTCGCCGCCGTGCTCAGCGGACGGATCGACCCGTCGGGCCGGCTGCCCGTCAGCATCCCGGCCCGCCCGGGCGTCCAGCCCTCCACCTACCTCGCCGCCCGGCTGGCCGGCCCGAGCGAGGTGTCCAGCACCGACCCCACCCCCGCCTTCGGGTTCGGGCACGGCATCGGCTACACGACGTTCGCCTGGACCGACCTGGAGGTGGAGCGGGCCGTCACCACGACCGACGGGGCGGTCGGCCTCGCCTTCACCCTGCGCAACACCGGCGGCCGGACCGGCAGCGAGACCGTCCAGCTCTACCTGCACGATCCGGTCGCCAGCGTGGTCCAGCCGGTGCAGCGGCTGATCGGCTACCGGCGGATCACGCTCCCCGCGGGCGCGCAGGCCCGGCTCCGGATCGGTGTCCCGGCGGACCTCGCGTCCTTCACCGGCCGCGACGGGCGACGGATCGTCGAGCCGGGGGAGTTGGAGCTGCGCGTGGCCGCCTCCAGCACCGACATCCGGCTCGCCGCGACCGTCCGGCTGGAGGGGCCGGTCCGCGTCCTGGACCACACCCGGCGCCTGCACCCCACGTTCCACTCCGCCTGACAGTGAGGATGTGACGTGGTGATGTTGCCGGTGGGTCTGACCCTCCGCCTGACTGACGTCTCGACTGTCCTGTTTGGGATTTGTCGGC